>JAYVOQ010000088.1:0-21626 GCA_043757845.1 Hyphomicrobiales bacterium
TTTTCACAATGCTTGGCCACTTCCTCAATGGAGCAGATACTCATGGTCGAAAGTGTAAATGGCAACCCAGCTTTTTGCGCTGCACGGCAAGCCAATATCTCACCATCGGCATGCTGCATCCCTGTTGAACCCACGGGAGCCAAAGCAATGGGCATGGCCACATCTTGTCCAACCATCTTCGTTGCCAAGTTGCGGTTATCAATGTTTACCGCCACGCGCTGGCGTAATTTAAATTTGGAAAAGGCCGTAGAGTTTTCTTGAAAAGTTTGCGTGGTGAAAGAACCCGTCTCGCAATACTCGTAAAACATCCGCGGTACGCGGGCCTTATAGAGGCGGCGCAAATCATCAATGGCAGGGGCTTCAGAAGGTTTCATAGTGGACTGCATAGCTTAGCCTTTGCGCGAATTCAAACTTCAGAACTTTCCAATCAGATTAATAAACACACCGTGATTATCGTGGCTGATATGGGTGATGTCATCGCTGAAATCACCGAAGTTATAGCCGATGCCCAGTTTGAAATTGTCGCCAATCTCGCGGTAAATCGCGGCCACAAAGCCAAAATCAGTGCTGCCCGTGGTGGGTGACCAAAGGGCGCGGGCTTCGGCCATCATATCCCATTCTTTTACGATATGATAATCCACGCGCAACACGCCAAGATGGGCTTGCGAATACGTCCAATCTGCGCCAGCTAACCGCTCACGAAGTTCACCCACGCGAAACCCGTATTTCGCACCCAGAGCTAACTTCTCATTCACGTTATAAATGAAGTCTCCAGAGAATACGTGGCTGATCTGCGCGGGGCTATAGGTTGTGCCATCGGCAGTGACTTGGCCCGCACCCGGATTATCATAGAGGAAGTTATATTTTACCAACGCATTGACGCGGTCATTGGTGGTGGGGCGGTAAGCAAAGCCGACTACGCCGTTGATATAAGCTGAATCCTTCGTGTCGTTTGTGGCGCTGGAAAGCACCACATCCAGATTGGCCAGTGCGCGCCAGTCTTTCGACATCTTCATACCAAGGCCCAACTGCAGTAAGTAAGACATAATTTCGCCCGTGCCATCAGCGGAATAATCCCAGCGCACTTCGGCCTTGGCTTTGCCATCGAGCCCGTTCTTGTCATGATAGATCACAGCCAGTGACCCGGCATCGCGGTAAATATCAGGATTTTTCAGCAATGTTGTTGGATTGATTGAGCCGTCATAGATACGACCCGCTTGTGCAGCACCTTCCACCTTCCATTCGGGGGCTGGCGTGTATGTGATGCCGTAAGCTTGGTTAATGCCATAGCGCAAACCGAAGAAATCATAGTTGTTCTCAGCAAAGGCCGACCATTGATCATTGAAGCGGTGATGTGCGCCAATTGAAATGGTGCCGAGATCATCGCCGCTCAACAAATAGGTTTGGCCCGGCGTGCTGCTGCGGAATGCATCGCGGCGATAACCCAAAACATAATGATCATCAGCTGTTGCGGCATAATCAATGGAACCCGTAACATCGGGCCCTTGCGTGCCGTAAGACGCTTCGCCAGCCGCGGTGATCCGGTCTGTGATTTTGCTAACAAAACCAATGCCGCCGCGATTATCCGCGAGCATTGATCCGTCTACAATAAATGTGCCTTGGCCAAACACGTAAGCTTGATGATCGCGGTCCCAAATGCGCGTCAACTTAACGCCGCCATCGCCGCGCGTGCCACTCTGCGTGGTGCCAATGGAAGCTCCCGTTTGATCGGTGTATTTGACGTAAGGCTCAACCGACCATCCGTTTGACGTTGGAATGCCAAGCCGCGCAGTGCCAGCACGTGTAAGGCTTTGGCCTGTCACATTGGCTTCGCTGTAATCAGCCTTGGCGTGAACATCTCCTGCAACTTTCACATCAGCGGCCACACCCCACTTGATCGTCTCAGTGGTAGCTTGAGTTTCAACCGAAGAGAAGCCCGCATCATAATGCTCAATACGGCCTTTAATATCACCACTGGCTTTGCCTTTGGTCACTTCGTCAAGATTGGTAGCCCCTTCCACGCGCCACGCGTTTGCAGGAACGCCAACAACGCCAGCGCCAGCCGTGGTCTGCGTGCTCAGGCCGCCATCGATTGAGTAAGTTGAGCCAAAACCCGGCCCCTCTGAATGCGCCACTTCAGCTTCCACATAAGTACGATCCGATGATTGCACACGCACATCGCCGCCATAGATGCTTTGATCGGCCGTCTGCTGCCGCTCTCGCATGCCTGTTGCCCCAACACGCACGTGATCACCCAACCACGTTTCAGCACGACCACCATAAACATAAGCGCCTGTATCGCCTGTTACGGGTTCATAGGAATAGTGAACGACAAGATAGTTCTGATAGCCGCTGGCACTGTCGGATGGGAGGGGCGCATTCAGCACCACAACACCATTCACCGGGTCAATCCGGTAATCTGTTCCAGAAGCAAGCTGCGTCCTCGAAACAATCCAACCTGTAACCGCATTGCGAACCTCAACACTGATCACTTCTGAACCAGCGGTGATGTCTTGATGTTTCATGAAATAAGCCGAACCACCTGTGCCGCGGAACACATCCGTTTGCGCAACTGTGGCTGGCTGTGCTGCATAAACATCAAACGCCCGCTTGGCATGGCCCCCGTTGGTCACGTCATCTGAGCGGTAAACACCACTGGCACCATAGAGCGAACGCGTTGAAGCCATAAACTTTGTGCCGGTGATATTGGTTTTGATATTGCCCCACGTCACCGAACTTGGGCCTCGTTCTAAGCGCACATAGAACTTGCCACTGGTGGGAGCGTCTTCAACCAACGTCGAGTCATCGCCATAAACCGGATAATAGTCATTAGGGCTGATGCGCTTCAGCATGGCGCGCGGGTCTTTGCCGGCAATGCCTGTGAACATATCTTGCAAGGTTCCCTCGCCCGTATCAGCAGAAGCCGTGAGGATATATTTGCCTTTGATTTTACCCTTCAAATAAAATGCAGCGCGGCCGCGCATCCACGTGCCGGGGAATTCATCAACGCCCGTGTGCTCAACAATACCATCACCAAAATTATGGCCCACAGTCAGATCAGCAAGGCCCACGCCAAACCATTCATCCTGCGGCACATCAATCTCACGAACGAAATTCAGGCCTTTGCCGTCTTGCAAAACTGAAACATCAATGGAATGCGCACCCGGCGGCAACATCCGCTGCACCACAAAGGCGTTGCTGCCATCAACGGGCACAAGTGAGCCGAGCACGCGCACATCATGGCCCGGCGGAATGTTCTTTCCATAAACCGTTACTGCACCACCGAACACACTGATGTTGCGAACGGCCGTGCGATCATCACCATAACCCGGGGCAACAACCTCACTGGTTGTTTGCGCCAATGGCAAGTTGGTCGCACTGTGTTTGATGGGCAAAGGCCGCGTTTCATCAAAGCGGCTATCATGATCGTAAACCCGCAAAACATATTCCATATCCGCAGGCGCATCGAGCGGCATCACCCATTCCCCGGCACCTGAGGCCGGAACCGGAATAATTGCAAAAGGCGCTGAACCGGCCGAAGCATCCTTGGCATAGACCCGCACTTCACCACGCGCGATCCACGCCGCGTAATTATATGATGCAAGGAAACGCACATGATCGCCACTGCGGAAATTCACTTGCAGCGGGTAAGTTGAAACATTGAGCGCTGGCTTTATGCCCAGCCCATCAAACTTAACCTGAATATCAACACCCGTGATAGCTTCTTCTTGAGCTTTGCTGAATTTTGCCAAATCTGCACTGCTGTCTGCTTTTTGGCCATCAACGCTGATTGAAAAGGGCAGATCATTGCTGGCCCAAGCTGGTACTGCCAAGCCAAGAGTCAAAACCAGCGCTGCCAATGCAACACCAGTGGCGAAATTGGATCTAGGCAACAACGAACGCATCATTTCCTCTCCGCCACTTGCTTTTTAATTTTGAGGGCGTGTTTTGGATCGCAGGTCTGTCTTATTGTTGCCTCAAGGGCATCAACACGCCCTTGCGCCAGTTCACCCGTTTCACCACCCTGATGGTAGAAGATCAGAAGATCTGAATTATTCTTGCCCAACACTTTGCACAGGCGCGTTACACCTTTGGCCCAGGTTGAGATGAGGTCTGTGTTATCTGAGGCGAAGGCACTGCCCGTCACATCCACGCGCACATTGTGATGCTTAGCCGCCCCAAAATTCAGCTCTGTCACTTTGCCACGCGTAACGCGCACATCGCGCGGATTTTCAGTTGTTACTTTGTAGCCTTGCGGCAGCGTGCGCGGGTCAAGCTTCAACAGGAAGTTTGAACCAATGGCCGCATCTGGGATCGCGGCACACGGCACGTGATAACGGCCTTCCGCATCTGTGGTGATCAACACGCCGTTGACCGTGGCCAAACGTACACCAGGCAGCCCCGGTTCTCCGGCTTGATAATAGCCATCACCGTTTAGATCATCAAACACGCGGCCAATAATATCGCTGCAATCAAACACAGCATCTGGCACCACCTCAACAGTGGCCTGCGCCACGGCAAGAACATTGTTGTTGTCCTGCTCGATCAGCCGCGCATTGTTCACAAACTTGCCGCCGCCCAAAGTTGCTGATGCAATGAGCTTGAGGTTCAGCACAAGCTTACTTGCTGTCGGCATCAGACCATTAAAGGTCAGCACTTGGCCTGTAATCACCGGCGTCATGAGCACACCATTGATCGTGGCCGATCCCGCCGCGTAGCTAAAGCCTGGCGGCATAATATCAACCAGTTGATAATCAATCGAACTAACGTTCAGTGCCGTAATTGTATAAGCCACGATGTCGCCGCGTTTCACTTGGGCACGTGCTGCCGTCTTGGTCAAAACCGGGCGGGCGATAGACAGCGGGGTGATTGTTGTATTCGATGTTGCAGTGATGCCATCAACCTTGGCCGGATCAAACGTCGCGTAGACTTTTGCAAAATTCGGATAAGCGCCACTGATCACTTCTGATGTGACAATGACATGCGAGGCAGTGAAAGTTGTCGAGTCTTGGGCACCCACGCCCAAAGTTATATTTGGCATCGGCGTTGGCAGCACGGCAGCATCATCTTTAATGTTAACGCCGGTCAGATCAACATTGCCTGTGTTCTTCACGATAAAGCTGTAGTGAATAACATCGCCCATATCGCTGGCACCATTGCCATTCACATCTTCAACTTTGAACGATTTAACAATGGTGAGCTGAGGGTTGGCTACAACATTTGTGACGCTGACACCGTTCTTGGCGGGATCACTCGGGTCAGAAAGATCAGTCGCCGAAACGCCTTTGGCCGAATTGGTGCCAGTGGCCATGATCTGATTATCAAAATGTCCGGCCAGCATCTCAGCGTTTGTAACCACATGCCGAACTGTAAAGTGCGTTGAGTCTGTGGCGGCCACGGCCAGTGGCCATGGTGAAGCACCCACAACGCTACCTGTATAGATTCCATTTTCACTAATCGTCACATTGTCAAAATTTACGTTACCCGTGTTGGTCACGGTGATTTTGTAAACTGCGGTTACGCCCGTGCTCGGACTGGTTACGACCGCTGCGGCTGCGTTTTCATAGTGATCGAATGTCTTCAGCGTTGAAATTTGCGGTGACGGCGTCAACACAACCGTATCAGTTGTGCCCGGCGTTGAACTGACTAGATCGCCACTGCTCGACAAAACATTGCTAATTTCTGCACTATCAAGGCGCGCGCGGTTTTTCACAAATCCCGCCACTTCATCAGCAGGCTGGATGATATAGATGGCCTTAAACGTTGCGCTATCCACGGCCCCGGGAGCTAGCGTAATGCCGGGTGCATTGCCGATCACGGTGGAAGGCGATAGCAAGTCAGTAATGCTCACACTCGTAAGTGTGACGTTGCCCGTATTTTGGATGGTGAAGGCATAGTCAAGTTCGTCGCCCGCATCAACGATGCCATCGGCGTTGAGATCTATCCATTTGGTCTGCTTTTTAAACAGGTTGGCCTGTTTGATAGCGCTGACCGCCACAACAGTTGGTGCGTTGGCCGCTAGGCTTGCACTGTCGGAATCATCTGTGGCCGTGGTGCCAATGGCGGTGATGCCTGTGGCAACCAATTGGTTGTCAAAATGCCCAGCCAACATTTCCGCATTCGTAACCACATGCGTGACAGTGAAATGAGTTGTATCCGTCACGCCAACCGCAAGCGAGAATGGCGTCGCCGGGCTCGGTGAACCCGAATAGCCCGCCTTTTCGGCCAGGCTGACGCTGTTAAGATCAACATTGCCAGTATTCTTCACCGTAACTTTGTAAACCGCCGTTGCCCCTGATACGGCGCTTGGAACATTTGTGCCGGGAGGCATTTCGTAATGATCAAAAATCTTCAACACCGCGATCTGTGGCGCAGCGGTCACACTCACAACTGTCTTCACATTGCCCGTCAGGCTTGTTGGATCTGAGTCATCCGTGGCGACCAAGCTCTTGGCCGAGTTGGTGCCAGTAGCAACCAGTTGATTTTCAAATTGGCCCGCTAACATTTCAGCATTTGTAATCAAATGCGTTGCACTGAAATGCGTTGTGTCTGTTGCGCCAATAAGAAGCGCAAACGGCGTTAATCCAGAAATTGTACCATTAAAGCCGGGTTTCTCACTCAGCGTGACATTATCGAAATCGATATTGCCGGTGTTCTTCACCGTAATCTTATAAACGGCTGTGGCTCCTGATGAAGCGCTGGGCACAGTTGTGCCAACTGGCATTTCATAGTGATCAAAGATCTTCAGTGCGGCAATCTGCGGATTGGCAGAAATAAGATAGGGCGTGGGCGCGTCTTGGGTAAAGCTGGCGGGAGCCGATAGATCAGTTATGGTCTTGACGCCAGAGCTGGTGTTAGCCGAGCCGCTCACTTTAGCTTGCGCATTATAGATGCCCGCCGTCATATCTGCCGCAGTCAGCACGTGCGTAGCGGTGAAGGTTGTTGTATCCGTAGCCCCGGGCAACAGCGTGCCAATCGGGCCTCCTGAAGGCAGCAGTAACGCACTCAAATTGGCATCGACAAGTGTGATCGCGGTGATCGATACCAAACCCGTGTTCTTAACTTGCACGATGTATAAGAGTGTATCGCCCGCATCAACAATGCCGTCACCATTGGTGTCAGCATAAGACGGCGTGAGCAACTCAACCCCGATCTTGGGTGCGGGTTCCACGACAGTGTCGGTGGTGCCCGGGGTTGAGCTTGTCAAATCACCGCTGTTCGACAGCACGTTGCCAATCTGTGTTGAGTCAACACGGGCGCGGTTTTTTACAATACCCGCCGCTTCATCTGCGGCCTGAATAATATATTTGGCTGTGAAGCTGGCTGAATCCACTGCCCCGGGTGCCAAGGTGATGCCAGGTGCTGGGCCGCTCATAACCACACCAGCCATCAAGTCAGTTACTTTAACATTGGTGAGCGTGACGTTGCCGGTGTTTTGAACAATGAAGCCATAGTCAAGTTCATCGCCCGCATCCACAAGGCCGTCGTTGTTCAGATCTTTCCAGAGGCTTTGCTTTTTGAACAGACCAATTACAGGGACTTGCGCCAAGGGCTGAACTGTTGGGGCTGTTCCAGTGGGCACTAAAGGATCAGAGTCATGAGAAACTATTGCACCATTGGGTGCTGTGCCATTCGCGGTTGCGGTATTAGATATAGAACCTGCATCCACATCTGCCTGCGTTAACACATAGATGCCCGTCACACTGGCATCATTGGCACCTGGCGCAAGTGGAGCCACAATCGGGCTGCCTGTAATCACAACCGGCACGCCAAGCTTGTCTACAACAGTTATGCCGTGCAGCGTTACATTACCTAAGTTATAAACGGTGAAGAGATAATGAACCTTATCCCCCACATCATTGCGCCCATTGCCATTTACATCTTCAACACTGGTCACAGTTTTCACCAAACCAATGACGGGCACGGAAGCTAAAGGAACAATTGTTGGGTTATGCAGCTTTGGATCAAGCGGATCTGACAGCGAAGTGATCGCTGCAGTCAAAGGTGGCTTAGCCGTTACGGTTGCTTGGTTTTGGAACTTGCCCGCATCAATATCGACCTGCGTTAAAATATGCGACGCGGAATAGCTGGCGCTGTCTGTCACACCGGGTGCCAGATTTGCAATCGGTGTTCCATTCACAACCACGCCCGCAGTGACATCCGTCACCGTCGCAGGATTAAGCGTAACGTTGCCCAAGTTGGTGACAGAGAATTTATAAGTAATCTTGTCACCAACTTTGGGTTGGCCCGGCAAGGCTGTAACCAAGGTTCCGGCTTTCACCACTCCAACGGCAGGCGCTTGTGGCAATGCCAGATCAAACGTCGCAACATGGGTGATGGTAAGGCCGCCAATATCCTTGGCTGTGGCTGTGGCAAGATTGTGCAGGGTGCCTGCATCAATATCCGCTTGCTTCAGCACATAAGGCGCGGTGAAGACGGTGCTCTGGCCCGGATCCAGTTGTGGGATCGTAACGGGCGAGATCGAAGCCGTAGCAAATTGATCGTAAACTTTGATCGTGGACAAGGGCACGGCTTGTGTAAGCTGTGAAAGATTTTCACGGCCACGATCAATCCAAGTGACATAACCATTGGAATGAACAGCGCCCGCTTGAATATCAGCCTCTGTCAGATCGCGCGTGAAGATTATGCTGGCGGCATCCGTCTCATTCGGATTAAGCAAGCTCAGCACGCTGCCAAAAGCGAAGCTATCGAGCTGTGCAATACGAACATTGGTGACCGGCCCTTCGCCGGAATTGCTGAGGGTATAGACAAAGCCAATCTTCTCACCCGCAACCAATGGCCCAGACTTGCCCGACATGCGCACCAATTGGCGTGTGGCACTTAATTCAGAATTCAAATGTGGGGTGTTGAGTGAACTTTTAATCTTTCGGCTCGCGGCTTCCACGATACCAGCATGATGGGGAACATCATCAAGACTTGCCGTTGTTAATGTTTCCGCATCCGTATTTTTCACACTATCAAGCAAGGCAATGAAATGTGCATTCACCTTTTCATTGCTGGCCAACAATGGGTCACTCACACTTACATTAAACAGGGGCGATGTTCCCGTGTTCGTCACGGTCAATGAATAATTCACCGTATCATTCGCTTTGGGCGGCGTGGTTGTGAGGGCTGCCGTTTTGGCAAAGGTGTAAGCCGCAACATAGTTGAGCGGTGTGACCACACTGCCAGAGGCGCTTACAGGAGTCGCCGCAGGTGTTGCTGCTGTGCCATTGATCGTTGCGTTGTTGGTGTGACTGCCGGCAACAAAATCTGCCGCAGTCAAAACATAAGTGGCGGTGAAAGTGAGATTATCAACAGCGCCTGGATTTAAATTGATCGGCCCGCCAGTCACCACGGTTCCAGCATCGGTCAGGGTGATATTATTAATCGTTACATTGCCTGTATTGGTAACAACAAATGTATAGTTAACCGTATCACCCGCATCTCGAATGCTGTTGCCATTTGTATCTGTAATGCTCTTTTGTATTTTTGACAGAGTGAAAGCAGCATTTGGTGCGGCCACGGGAATGGAAGCACTGGAAGATCCATAATTGGCCGTTGTGCCATTGTAAGTTCCCGTCGCTTGGGAGGTGTTGGCGATCACGGCTTCGGCGCTGGAAACAAGCCGCAGAGCACAGATCACGAAAAGCAGAAAAGAAGCCGTCGCATTTGCGAGGCTTCTGACTGCCGATCGGCGTAATCCTTGTGTGCCGTTGCCCTGCATCGTTTGATGCCTTCTCGCGGAACATCTCCGCGTGAAGGCTTCAAATGTTAACCGTGGTTGAATTCGGCCTGGGTAACAACGTGAGCCCAAGTGAAGGTGACCGTGTCTCCGGGGGCAAGAACGCTCCAAATACCATTATTGGCTGTTGCATCTGATGATGCACCCGCACCCAATGGGCCTGTTGTGGTAATTATTTCACCGATGATGTTTGCGCCACCCAGACCAACAAGTGCGCCGGGCCCTGGAGCTGTGTCATGCAAGTCGCTGGGTGAAACATTGGTCATTGGCACAGTTCCATTGTTTGTAATGGCATAGGTGTAGGTGATGGTTTCACCCACGTCGGCCTTGCCCGCCGTGCCTCCCGCTTTATCTGCCAACACTGCGGTCTTAACGATGGACAGCGATGGGAAGCCAACAATGGTTGTTGTTGCTGAAGATTTGCCGGCCACTGGAATCGTGTAGGCAGTATTTAATGGCCCAAAAGTACCAGCCGCGACCGCGCTGTTGGTCACTAAGTTTGAACCCACAAGACCAGCGCCGTGATAAACGTCCAATGTTGAGAGAATATAGGTTGCAGTGAAGGTTGCTGACGACGTTGGCGCGATTGTGGTGGTTGCGGGGGTGAAAGCACCTAAGCTATTGGTTCCCGCTATGCCGCCAAATTTTGGGCCCCCATCAACTGGTGCAACACCATTCATCGTAACGTTGCCATTGTTAGTGACAACATAAGTAAAGGTGATGGTATCACCTGCATCCGTTTGCGATCCATTCGTTCCGGCGGCAACTGTCGGCGCTGCTGCTGTTTTTAAAATCGTCATGCTTGGTGCAGCTGGCGCAACCGGCACGCTCTGGCTGGATGAGCCATAACTAGTTGTTGACCCGTTGTAAGTGCCTATCGCTGTCGCAGTGTTGTCAATCGATGCGAGCGTTGGTGTTACCTGCGCCATAACGAATGTGCCCGCCAACAGCGTTGTCATAGTATTTCGCGTTCGCCGCGCGAAGGCGTAGGCCGCAATTAGGTTTGATGTTTGGTTTTTCATTTATAGTCCCCGGTATTGATGTTATGTTGGGTTTGATTGTTAAATTGAACGGACTGATCCTGTTTCATCTGCGGAGGACCCGCGCGCGGGCCTTTGCTGTCGTTTGATTTTTTGTTTGGAAGTTGGCTCGCCATCACCGCGCCGAAGATTGGATTTCGGCAGCAGGAAACCTCTGGGGAATGCCGCAGCAAAAAGTGGATAAATGGCGCCCACACTGGCACAGCCCTGAATCGGCTATGCCAGAGCTGGCTATGCGCCAAAGGGCTCTGGTCAGTGTAATCCACCACGAAGTTCCTGAATTAAGGGGTAAGACTCAACGCCGACACACGGGCATAAAGGAATCTAACTTCCTAAAAGCCAACCCTCTGGCAGTGCATGACCACCAATTGAAGGTTAACTTGGCTTAGGATTCGGCCCTTAATGAACCATTAATTTGGACTGATTTGTGCCGTACTGAAACATTTTTAATCTAATCAATTAACGCTTTAGCTGAACTTGGTTGAAGTTTAGCAACGTGTGCGAGTCAACTGTGGATTTCGGCAAACCAAGAGACTCAATAACGCAGAAATAAGCGAAATTACTAAACCTTAAGCTGCAAGAAAACATGTTCAATTATAGATTTTATAATAAAAAAAATACAATTTAAAATAGAATAGTTTTGATTTTTGACACAGACCAGCATGAGTTTACGACGTTAAGTGCGAGACGAAAAGGGGAAGACGGAAATCGCACGTGCTTCCGCTGGGGGTCTACCCACGCAGGGAGAAGCGCTTCGCAATCAAAAATCAGTCATCATTTTCAGAACTCTCAACCATCGTCATTCCGGCCTAGAGCGTCGGGCGAGCAAGTGGGATCACTTGCGCGCGAAAATAAGCTGCGAAGCTAACTGCTGAACACCTCTTTGCAAAGTGACAGAATATCGAAACTGATTCCGCTGGATTAAACAATGATGCCGAAACAACACGCACTCCTAAGCAACTTGACTGGGCTGATTTGATATTCGTCATGGAGAAGGTTCATCGCAACAAGCGGAATCACAAATTCAAGAAACATCTCAAAGACAACCGCGTGATATGCCTCGACGTCCCGGACGAATACGAATTCATGGATGCCGAATTGGTGAGATCATTGGAAGTGAGAGTTGGACGATTTCTACGCTGACACTTTCAAACATCACGGCACCACATCCATCCGCTTAACCCCCTTTGGCTGTTTCAAGCCCTTCCATATCGCATTCGCCTGATGCACGGGCGCGTTGGCGGGGCGTTCTATGTATTGGCCGTCGCCTGCTTTGGCTTTAACTTCGCCATTTTCGTAAGCCACTTTACCGCGAGACATTACCACGCGCGGCAGGCCTGTGCATTCGAAGCCTTCGAAAACGTTGTAGTCTATGCGGCTTAATTGAGTTTTGACGGAAATGGTCTTCGTGGCCTTGGGGTCCCACACCACCACATCAGCATCTGCCCCCACGCGGATACAGCCCTTGCGCGGATAGATGTTCAAAATTTTTGCGATGTTGGCAGAGGTGCAAGCGACGAATTCTTCCTTGGTCAAGCGACCAGTGTTCACACCCGCCGTCCACAACACGGGCAAGCGGTCTTGCAAGCCGCCTGTGCCATTCGGAATCTGTGTGAAGTTTTTGGCACCCATGCGCTTTTGCGCTTTGGTGAACGTAGCATGATCAGTGGCCACCACACTAAGCGTGCCGGATTGCAAACCTGCCCACAAAGAATCCTGATGCTTTTTGTTGCGGAACGGCGGGCTCATCACGCGGCCTGCGGCATAATCCCAATCTTTGTTTTGATATTCTGAATCATCCAGGGTGAGAAATTGAATAAGCGGCTCTCCATAAACCCGCTGGCCCGCCTGCTTGGCCCGGCGGATGGCATCATGAGTTTGCTCACACGACACATGCACAATGTATAAGGGGCAGCCCGCCATATCAGCAATCATGATGGCGCGGTTGGCGGCTTCGCCTTCAACTTCCGGTGGGCGCGAATAAGAGTGGCCCTCTGGGCCTGTGATACCGCGCGACAGAAGATCAGCCTGCATCCGCGCCACCACATCACCATTCTCAGCGTGAACCAATGGCAGCGCCCCAAGCTCGGCACACCTGCGGAAAGAATTATACATCTCATCATCATTAACCATCAACGCGCCTTTGTAGGCCATGAAATGTTTGAAGGTGTTGATGCCGTAGGTTTTCACCACAGTTTCCATTTCGTCGTGAATTTGTGGAGACCATTTGGTGATCGCCATGTGGAACGAATAATCGGCAGCGGCAAGCTCGCCCTTGTGCCGCCAAGCCTGATAGGCGGCAAGCAGGCTTTCACCGGGTGCTGGCAAGCAAAAATCCACCACCATCGTGGTGCCGCCTGCCAGTGCGGCCTTGGTGCCTGATTCAAAATCATCAGCAGTTGTGGTGCCCATGAAGGGCATATCCAGATGCGTGTGCGGATCAATGCCGCCGGGCATAACATAGCAGCCGGTAGCATCAATGGTGGTGTCCCCCTTGAGGTGTTGGCCCACGCCGATGATCTTGCCATCTTCAATCAACACAGCAGCCTTCTCAGAGAAGTCTGCGTTCACGACAGTTCCGTTTTTGATTAAGGTGGTGGACATGTGGGCTCCTATTTCTTGATGAGGCGCTGCAACAATGGTGAAGGCTCGGGCAGAAATGGGTTTACAACTGTGACACCACGCCATGTAAATCCATCTTGCATGTCTTCCGAAAGTAAAATATCTGCGCCACCTTCCGCAGCAGCGGCGAAGATGATGCAATCAAAAACTTGCATGTGATGTTGGGACATCAGTTCCATAGATGCGGTCAAGACATTGAAGTTTGTTGCCTGCGGAATGTAATTCGTTGACCAAAATGTAGCGCTGGCGGCCGCAAGACTGAGCGGCTGTCGCGCACGTTTGATAAGCCAGCGCACCGTTTCTAAAACAGCCTGAAGAGGAATCAAGACTTCGCCAGGTGAAATTTTTTTCAAGAGATTTTGCGCAACGCGATTTCGAGGATCTTCTGCCAGACCCTCAACATAGATCATGAAATTGCTATCAAGTGCCACACGCACAATCAGTCATCTTCATAAAGTTCATCGCGCGTGCCTCTTGTAAGGCCAGGAATGGGTTTGCGCGCCATCAATTCTTCAAGATGCTTGCGGTGCGCCTTTTCCATGGCCTTTAGCGTTCGCGCGGCGGGCACAAGTGTTGCAACGATTTCACCGTGCTTGGTGATGTTGACCGTATCGCCTTTGGCGACTTGATCCAAAAGCTTGGAGAAATCCCGGTTGGCATCAGTTGCGGTAATCATTCGCATGACTCTCTCCAAAAAGTAGTGAAATACCTATTTATGATTTTGGAATTGAAAAGTCAAGGTGGAGGCTCGAGCGACCCCCACCCCAACCCCTTCCCACAAGGGGAAGGGCTGACTATTTACTTCAGCGCCAGAGCAGCTTTCATCACCACATCCGTCCAAGCGCCTTCGGGCTTTTTGGTGATGACGGGTGTGTCACCTTGCATGAGATTGGCCACCGTTTGCTCAGCAGTTGCGATATCGAGGGTGCCGTCAGAACCTTCAGTGAGTTTGTTCACCTCCGCAACCATCGATGTCTGGTGTGCTTCAGTTTGCGAGCCGGAAGCATCATTCTTCAACACAGCCGCTACCGCACCCTTAGGATCTTTCCGCATATCAGCCCAGCCTTTCATCGAGGCTTTGACGAATTTCGCCATTGTCTCAACGAACTTCGGGTCTTTTAATTTGTCGGCAGAGACATAAAGACCGTCTTCAAGGTTATTTACCTTGTAATCGCTGTAGTTGAACACCACAATGTCTTCAGCTTTCACGCCTGCTTCAAGAATCTGGTTATACTCATTGTAAGTCATCACCGAAATGCAATCGGCCTGCTTTTGCAGGAATGCATCGACGTTAAATGCCTGTTTCATAAGTGTAACGCCATCCTTGCCGCCAGTCGTTGGCAGCTTAAGTTGGCTGAGCCATGACAACAGTGGGAATTCATTGCCGCCAAACCAAACGCCAATAATTTTACCCTTGAAGTCTTCTGGCTTGGTGATGCCGGTTTCCTTACGACAAGCCAGCATCAGGCCCGAGCGTTTGAAGGGCTGAGCAATGTTCGCAACTAGTGCACCCTTTTCACGCGAAGCCAATGCAGAGGGCATCCAGTCCACGATGACATCAGCACCACCACCAGCGAGTATTTGTTCAGGGTTAATGTCGGGGCCACCTGGCTTGATGGTGACTTCAAGTCCGGCTTCTTTGTAGAAGCCTTTTTCCTGCGCCACATAATAACCCGCAAACTGGGATTGCGTGACCCATTTCAACTGCAATGTAACCTTTTCGGCCTGTGCGCTTCCAGCAAAAGCCGCAAGCGCCACGGCACTCAACAATAGTTTCTTCATTTGACGTTCTCCTTTTTCTTCCTAATTGACCGCTTACCTTCGGTAAGACGGATGCCAGAAGGTGACTTTGCGCTCAGTGAATGCAAGGCACCCATAAAAAAATGATCCTGTGATGGCCGCCACAACAATTTCGGCCCAGACCATATCCAACCCTTGCCGACCCACTTCAGTGGACATGCGAAAACCCATGCCGACAATCGGTGTTCCAAAAAACTCTGCCACGATGGCACCAATCATCGACAAAGTGGAATTAATCTTCAGTGCATTGAAGATGAAAGGCATGGCGGCGGGAAGGCGCAGCTTCAATAAACTTGTGGCCCAGTTGGCACCATAACCGCGCATTAAATCGCGCTCCATATGGCCAGATGCGCTAAGGCCAGCGAGCGTGTTGATCAGCATGGGAAAGAACGTCATCACCACCACCATGGCGGCTTTGCTGGGCCAGTCAAATCCAAACCACATCACCAGAATGGGAGCCACGCCGACGATGGGAAGCGCTGCCACCAAATTGCCGAAGGGCAAAAGCCCACGTCGCAGAAAATCATATCGATCACAGAGCAAGCCTACGAGAAAGCCAGCGCCACTGCCGATCAACCAACCGGGGATAACGGCACGGAGAATAGTCTGCACAAAATCAGCGGCCAGTGTGGGAGTTGAGCGGGCGAACTTCGCATAGATTTCAGAAGGTGACGGCAACAGCACAACAGGAATAGCCGAGGCACGAACATAAGCCTCCCAAGCGGCAATAATGCCGATGCCGAAAATGGCTGGCACTAGCCAACGCGTTTGCGCCTTGGGGAATGTGAGATCCGCAACCCAGCTGAGGCTCCACGCCGCCACCCAACTGCATATGACAAAGGCCAGAGACAAGGCCCAGTCTTGCCCCGTGGGCGGGTTGGCGCGACTAAAACTCAGCGCAATTAGAATGCTCAAGCTTAGGCTGATTAAAAGGCTGAGAGGGGCGCGAGTCATGCCTTCGCCCCCATGCGTTTGAGGCTTTGCTTTTCCATCTCACCCAGCAGCCACACCAACATCGCCGCCGCAAAGGCCGCCACAAAAAGTGCCGCCCAGATTTGCAACGTGTTGCCATAGTAAGAACCATTAAGCAGCCGCGCGCCAATGCCGGCCACTGCACCTGTCGGCAATTCCGCTACGATGGCCCCAGTGAGGGCGATAGCAACCGAGACTTTGAGTGAGGCAAATAAAAATGGCAGTGATGCGGGCAGCCGCAGCTTCCACAAAGTTTGAGCAGCGCTTGCATTATAAGTGCGCATCAAATCCTGCTGCATCACATCAGGGGAACGCAAACCTTTCACCATGCCAATCGTGACGGGAAAGAAGCACAGATAGGTTGAGATTGAAGCCTTGGTAAAAATATCAGGCAAGCCAGTTTTGCCCAATACCACAATCAACATCGGCGCAATCGCCAATATGGGAATGGTCTGCGAAGCAATCACCCATGGCATCAAACTTTTGTCCAACGAGGCCACATGCACAATGCCGATGGCGAGGAGAATGCCTAGCAATCCGCCCATGATGAAACCAACCAACGTGGACGAGAGCGTAATCCATAAATGATAGACCAGTGACTTAATCGACCAGGGTTCTACAGCAAATACCGTGTTCCAGATTTCGCGGAACACTTGGTGCGGCGAAGGCAATACCGGGCGCACTTCATTCCACGAAAAAGCCAGTATGTTGACCCAGCCGCCCCCTGCGTCTGCGATCTTCGGCGTGGTCAGCACCGCGTTCATCGGAATGCAGGCGATATACCACGCGATGATGATGGCTGTTGTGACGGTGAGAAGAGGGAGGGCGCGCTCAATCCTCATAACTATGCCCCGTTTTCAGACCCTCGCGTACGCGGTGGGCGATTTTCAAGAATTCCGGTGTTTCACGAATTTCCAATTTACGCAGCTTCGGCAGATCAACATCAATCACATCAATGATGCGACCGGGGCGCGGACTCATCACCACAATCTTGGTAGAAAGAAACACCGCTTCAGGAATGGAGTGCGTTACGAAAACAATTGTCTTCTTAGTTCGCGCCCACAGTTCCAACAGTTGCTGGTTCAACTTATCACGCACGATTTCATCCAACGCGCCGAAAGGCTCATCCATCAACAACAGTTTCGGATCGAACGCTAGTGCGCGTGCGATGGACACGCGCTGCTGCATGCCGCCGGAAAGTTGCCACGGAAATTTTTTCTCAAAGCCACCTAAATTCACCAGTTCAAGATTGCGTGACACGCGACCTGCCACATCATTGAGCGCCATAACTTCCAATGGCAGCCTCACATTGTCGGCAACAGTGCGCCAAGGCAGCAAAGCGGGCGCTTGAAACACATAACCATAGGCCCGCGCCAACCTTGCTGCTTCGGCGCTTAAGCCATTGACCGAGAGTGTGCCCGATGTTGGATTTTCAAGATTGGCGATGGCTCTCAACAAAGTGGTTTTGCCGCAGCCTGACGGGCCGATGAGCGAGACAAATTCCCCCTCAAAAACATCAAGGCCAATTTGCGACAGAGCTTCAACCGCACCATCCGCTGTTTCAAAGATAAGCCCCAAATTATGAGCTGAAATGACTTGCGCCGCCACAAACCTTCTCCCGCGGTTCTGCTATTTTGCAACGCTATCTGCTCTTGACCATTTGATCAAGAAATAACAGGATGGTTATATGACCGAGGTGTCGGCAAACGCGCCACTAAAATCGCGCATTCAGCATCAAAATCAGGCGTTGATCCTGAAAGCGGCGTTGGAGGTGTTTTCGGCTTATGGCTATCGCGGCACCACTGTGGATCAGATTGCCGATAAGGCCGGATTGTCGAAGCCTAACCTGTTGTATTATTTCAAGCGCAAAGAAGACATTTACGTTGCGGTGCTGGAGCATACGTTGGATGAATGGCTGAAGCCGCTGCGCATGTTGGATGTGGACGGCGATCCCATCACCGAGCTTACACGTTATATCTCTGAAAAGCTGGATATGTCTTTCGCCAACCCCTCAGCTTCGCGCCTATTTGCTAACGAGATTCTGCACGGCGGGCCGCATATTCAGAAATTCCTAAAAGGCCCATTGCGTGAGCTTGTGGAAGAGAAAGTAAAAGTGATCCGCCTTTGGATTTCCACTGGCAAGATTAGGCCTGTTGACCCACCGCATTTCATTTTCGCAATCTGGGCCGTGACGCAGCACTATGCGGATTTTTCGACTCAGGTGGACGCGGTGTTGGGCAGCGCTGATCGCAAAGCGCAAGTGAAACGGGCAGTGATTGAGATTTTGTTACGGGGCTTGGTTGCGAATAGTGATGCCTTCAACAAGGAATAGCGAAGCCCAGAAGATGAAAAGGTTGGCGGAGATCTATAGCCAGAAACGCCTCACATCCGTCATTCCGTCCAAACCTGAGTGTGGATTTCTTGTGCTCCCTCGGGGCGCATAAGGTAATTGAACTCACCCAAACTCTTTCCACCAATGTTTGGCGATATCAATACGGCGCGGGATCCAGACTTTCTTCTTCTTTGCAATATAGTCAATAAATTTTGCCAGCCCCACAGCGCGTCCGGGCCTTCCTACAAGGCGGCAATGCAGGCCCACGCTCATCATTTTGGGTGATCCCTTTTTGCCTTCGTCATATAGACAATCAAAACTGTCCTTCAGATATTGGAAAAAGTGTTCACCCGTGTTGAAGCCTTGCGGTGTTGCAAAGCGCATATCATTAGCATCGAGAGTATAGGGAATGATAAGATGGTTTTTGCCATCTGGTTTTTTTAAAAAATAAGGCAAATCATCTGAATAATCATCGGATGAATAGAGAAAACCACCCTCCTCCATCACCAGCTGCGTGGTGTTCATTGAGCAGCGCCCCGTGTACCAACCCAGCGGTCGCTCGCCGGTGATTTCCTTATGGATGCGAATAGCCTTCTCAATAGAGGTGCGCTCAATATCTTCGGCCATGTCTTTATGTTCGACCCACTTCAAACCATGCGAAGCAATTTCCCACCCCGCCTTTTTCATCGCGGCCAGTTGCACTGGTGAGCGTTGCAGCGCTGTGGCCACGCCGTAAATCGTGAGTGGAATTTTGCGGCTCGTGAACATGTGGTGCAACCGCCAGAAACCAGCGCGGGTGCCATATTCATAAATCGATTCCATGTTCCAATGGCGTTGGCCCACCCAAGGGGCAGCACCGACGATCTCGCTTAGAAATGCTTCCGATGCCGCATCGCCATGAAGGATGTTGTTCTCACCACCCTCTTCATAGTTCAATACAAACTGCACCGCCACATAAGAACCGCCCGGCCATTTTGGGTTTGGCGGTTTGCCGCCATAACCCAACATGTCACGTGGGTAATGCTCGCGCTCAGCCATTGTTTATTTTCCGCTGTTCATGGCCCACGGGCCATGGAATGCGCCTTCTTCCCCAATCCGCTCAAAACCATGCGCGCCAAAGAAATCACGCTGCGCTTGGATGAGATTGGCTGTGCCGCGTGATTGACGATAGCCATCAAAATAGGACAACGCGTTTGAAAGCGCAGGCGCAGGCGCGCCCGCCAAGGCGCTGGCTGAAACAACCGCACGCAAAGCCGCGTGATCCTTCTTCATCATCTTCACGAAGGCTGGTGCCATGAGCAGATTGCCACCGCCGGATTTATTGAAGGCCTTGGTAATCTCACCCAAGAATTGCGAGCGGATGATACAGCCTTCGCGCCAAATAGAAGCGATGGTGCCGAGAGGCAAGTTCCATTCAAACTCTTTGGAGGCTGTTTCCATCACAGCAAAGCCTTGCGCATAGGCTGCAATCTTGCCCGCATAGAGCGCCCCTTCAAGCTGACGCAAAAACGCCGCGCGAGATTTGGGTGAAATCTTCTTGCGTAGAATTTTATAGGCTTTTTCAGCTTTCTCACGTTCTGTTTTCAAAGAAGAAATAATGCGGGCATCAACAGCAGCCTCAATGGCGGAAGCGTTCACACCGAAATTCTGTGCCTCAATAACCGCCCATTTGCCCGTGCCCTTTTGCCCAGCACGATCAACAATCACATCCACAATGGGTTTTTTTGCTTTCGCATCAATAACGCTGAGCACGTTATGAGTGATCTCGATGAGATAGGAATTCAATCTCCCCTTGTTCCAATCTCTAAACACTTTGGCAATCTCAGCAGCCTTCATGCCCAGCCCATCACGCATGATGCCGTAAACTTCTGAGATCATCTGCATGTCGCCATATTCAATGCCGTTGTGGATGGTCTTCACAAAATGACCCGCACCATTGGGGCCCATATAGGCAGCACATGGTTCACCTTTAAACTTAGCGGAAATGGCAGTGAGCACTTTTTCAACGCGGTGCCATGAAGACTCTTTGCCACCCACCATAATGGAGGGGCCGTGGCGCGCGCCTTCTTCGCCGCCGGAAACACCCATGCCGATATAAGTAAGGCCCGAATCCTTCAGCGCATCAAAGCGGCGCATGGTGTCGCGAAAATTTGCATTGCCCGCATCGATGATTATGTCATGGCCCTCAAGCAGCGGGCGCAGTTGCGCTATCACCTGATCAACAGGATCGCCAGCTTTGATCAACATAATGATCGGGCGCGGCGGGCGGATGGCGGCTTTCAATTCTTCTAACGTGTTGCAGGCCGTGAAATTCGCAGCCAATGGCCCGGCGTGGCGAATTACATCATGCATCACTTTGTCATTGCGGTTCCACACCGCAACTTTAAAGCCATGTTCCGCAATGTTGAGGGCAAGGTTAGACCCCATCACGCCCATGCCGATGACACCTATTTCTGCGTTTGACATAATCTCTCCCTGATTTTTTATCAGCTTGCCATGAAAGTATTTTTCGCAAAAGCTTTATTGCGGCTTGTTCCATTTTACAGTGGCCACATCATCGGAAGCCTTGGCATCTACCCAGCGTGCGCCAGATTTACCCTCTTCCAACTTCCAGAACGGAGCCTTGGTTTTCAACCAATCCATAAGAAATTCGCAAGCCTGAAACGCGGCTTCGCGGTGCGCCGAAGCCGTGATCACCAACACAATATCTTCACCCGGCAGTAGCGTGCCATAACGATGAATGATGAGCGTGTCCTGCAATGACCAGCGTGCCCGCGCCTCGGCTTCAATTTCTAAAAGCACTGTTTCCGTCATGCCCTGATAATGTTCCAGCGTAATGGCAGACACTTCATCACCGTCAGATCGGTCGCGCACACTGCCCACAAATAGCGCGAACCCGCCCACGTCTTTGCGCCGCGCCTTCAGGGCCGCATATTCTGCACCCACATCGAAGGGCTGAAGTTGAACTTTGATCATGGCCACAGAATGCAGGAACTGGCCTGCAATATCAATTGCCCGAATTATACCAAAGGTCATTGAGATCGACTGACGTTTGCCCAATCGCGCAGTCCTATTGATGTGATTGTGTTTGGCTTGGCGATGAGGTTTCGCCACG
>JAYVOQ010000089.1:0-5643 GCA_043757845.1 Hyphomicrobiales bacterium
GACCTGTTCCACCATGCGAACAGTGACCATCGCGAAACGTGTTTTTTTCGTCACCCGGCGCTTCCCTCTATTTCAACTTTCAACAAACAACCCATCAACCTGTTCCACGATGTAACACAATAGGAAGCCCGGAATCAAGACCATCTTGATTTCTAACAGTAAAATCAGCTGAAAAGGCTAAACTTGCATGTTGTCCAATTTTGATGTTGTGTTTCCGAACCGCAATACGTTATACATCGTTATCAAGGCCAACAGTGGCACGCCGTGGTCAACAACAATGGTTTGAACTAGGAATTCAAGGAATGACATCAAAAACCAACCTTTTTGCGTTCCGCTGTGATGATCAGATTGCCGACTTGCTGGAAGGCGAAGACAACAAATCAGAAACCATTGTCCGTGCTCTTAGGGAACACTTTCGCCGCGAATTCGCGGTCACTTGTCCAACATGCGAGGGAACTGGCCAGGTTTATAACCCAATCAAAACAGCGGGAAAAGATGCTGGAAAATCGCGACAAGTGCAGGGAAATGGCAACACAAAAAGTAGCCACGCCTAGCCTTTCAGCGTGTTGAACATGAAAATCTAAGAACGTTGTTGGTTGCTTACGATTCAGATTAGAAAACTTAGCCCTAAAAATTCACTTGACATGAGGTTTTTCAAGCTATGTCCTTATATTTCGTTCCTGGTGACCGTTTCGTTGATCCGGTGAAGGTTGAACAATCGGATGTAATTCAGGCTGTCAAGCGCGAAGCGCACTGGAAAAGCTTTCAGCGCCTTCTTAAGACTTATCAGGAAGGTTTGGATTGGGTGGTGGCCAACGGCGGTAACGTCATTTGGACCAAAACAGGTGCCCTGTTCGGCCACGGTTCCAAGCGTCCGCACAGTGACGTGGAACACGTTTGGACCACCATCATTGACGCTGTGGGTGATGACAGGCTGTGCCTGATCACTGCGGGGACCTTCCTGAAGCTTGTGGTGGCACAGCGCCCGGAAAGGCACTGGCTGTGCACGGCAAGCCCAACGGGCCACCTTGATCCCCTTACGGGTGATGTCATCAATACGCTGGAGTATTGGCTGAACCCCGCGTATCAATCGCCCGCCGCGAAGCGCGCGCCTTCCATTGAAGATTTGAAGGCGCATTGGGGTATCGGAGTGTAAACTCAGTAATTTCAATAGCTTGTTATGCAATACATTTTTTTTCTCTAATGTTGTTGGTTGTTTACAAGTTTTTTTAAAATATTCCTCATGTTTTTTGCCAATGTGTCGATAAGCTTTTTGTGGGCAAAACGTAGCCACAAAAGACACAGAGGTTTTTCTTATGTTCAACAACCTGATCACCAAAATCAACGAAGCCCTGAAAACGGGCAACGTTGTTGTGGCACGGTCGCTGTTGGATGAAGCGTGGAAGGTTGCGGACAGTGAAGCTGACCGTAAGACCGCACACAACATTGGCAACAAAGTTCAGCGCGAAATTTTCGCACAATACGAACTTGGCACCCTTCAACAAGCCGCCTAAGGGGAAAAACCGTGGTCAACAGTTTCAAAGCTTACGCACAGCAATACCGCTGCACCTTGGCCGAAGCAATTGCTGACCGTGATTGGCCTGCCGACAGGGCAACATTGGTGCAGTGGTTCCAGGAAGCCGAAGGACGCGCACCGACTGAAGATGAAATTGAAACGATGTCCCCAAATTCGCACGCGCATATTAATGACGAAATGCGTCACTGGACAGAAAAATGAGTGATCACCGAAATCGTTGTCAGCGTTGTAACGAACTTTTGAAGCCCGGAACTGAAGTGTGGCTGTGGCTGGATCAACGCACCAACAGTTATTCCGCTGACGATGACGAACGGCCCGAATATTCACAGGGTGGTTTTCCATTCGGCAAGGCGTGTTCCAAGTCAGCGCTGAAGGCACATCGTAAGGCGAAAGAAACGGGGGTATCTATATGATTCTCATTATCGAAGATGACGCCGAATGGCTGATGATGCTGGAAGGCTTGAACGCATTGGTTGCAACGGACGCAAGCGCCGGTCTAGACCTGCTTTCAGCAAAACCTGTCAGCCGCGTCCTGTGTGACTTTCATGGCATTCAGAAGAACGGCAAAACTGCGCACGACATTGTTAGGTCTTGCCTGGAACGTGGAATCCCTTGCGTCTTGACCACCAACGACGTGCTGACGCAGCGCGAATTCGAAGAAAAATACGGAATTGCCTGCGTCACCAAAATGGAAATGGTGCTGACCGCACAAAGCGCGGTGGCATCGTGAAGAAAAAGAAAAAAATCAGTCGCAAACCGACAAGCGCTTACGTCCGTTTCAGTCTGGAACAGCTGGTGTCCCTTAGCGTTGCCGTCAACCTGCGAATCGAAGCGCTGGAAGAAAACAACGATCCGGACGAATTCGGTTGGAAGATCATCCACCGCAAAATTCAGAAGGCAATAAGGGATTTAAATTCATGAAGTATGAAACCGTTTGCACAGCCAACAGTTCAATCGTCGCGTTCCCGAAGAATGGTCAGCTGACCGAAATGCTTCGTGTCACGGACGGCGGACAGGTGCTGTTTAATTACCGTGTTTGGGAAATCAACACCGCCACCGACTTATTTTTCAGGACGCTTGCGGTGCAGTCACCCGAACTGTGCAGGACGGTGCTTCCGGATTTGAACGCTAAGCTGAAAGCGTGCGAAGCCGATCACGAGACGCTTACACATGATGTGACGTTTTGGCGGAACAACAACGCCCTGTTGATGCATACGAACGAAAACCTGTCTCGCACCACGTCAGGTGCCGGTGCCATGCTTTGGCTTGCCCTTGGTGTCATTGTCGGATCGCTGGTGACGGCATGGGTTGTCAGCCACCTGAGGGATTGAAAAAATGGACATGCACCAGGCTTTGCAATATGAATACATTTCTATTTCTGCACACATTGGCCACAGCGTCATTTACACCGAATTTGTTGGTGGTCCGGGGTTGGTTGGGTTTGTTGAGCGCGTATCGGTTGACATTGAGTTGCACGCTATTTGGGTTTGGCTTCGCGGCAAACCGTTCCCTGTCAAGACATCGGTTGATCGAATTAAAAAATGCAACACATGTGGGTGTTGAAAATGAAGACCACCGTGAAAAGGAAGCTTGAATTCAAATTTTCACGTCAGGAAATTCTGGACATACTCAATGCCCTTGAGATTGCCGACCAAGACCATTCTTCAAATTTCAAGGGATACGCCAAAGCCGCTAAGGCGATCATGCGTCAAATACCTGAGGATGCAAGCCTATGACGATTGTCAAAAATCTAATTGCAGCGCTGCAAACACTTCCTGAAAGCTGGACCGTTCATCAGGACAACATTGGCCACTTTTGCATTTCGGATGATGCGAAGCGAATTGTTGGCTTCCTGGACATTGCGACGGGTGAAATTGACCGTTGGGATGATTCAGAATCGCCTTGACATCTCTTATCTTTTGAGTAATCACCCCCGTATAACAGATTTCGTTACCATTGCAACGGTTCCCCGTTGTAATCTGTGCTCAACCACAATTTCCGGAAGGTAAACTAAATGGCCCGCAAGAAGAAGAAACGTAAATACACGAAGCGTGCAAATTCCCCGCGTCCGGCTGCAAATCGCAAAAAAAAGCGTAAATATACAAAGCGTGCTGAGAAGGACGCGCCAAAGCGTAAATATGCAAAGCGTGCAGAACGTGCCGTGTCTTTCAATTTGCCTGAACTTCTTCGTTCTGGTCTGGAACAGATTCAAGCCCAAATCACGTCACGCACCGAAAAGCTGATTGCAACAGCTGTTGGCACCGAAGCACCATCGGTCAGTGCCATGCTCTCCGAAGCCGCAAAACAGGCTGAAAACGATCCGATCACCACCAACCTGCTAGCCATTCGGACAAACCTGCAATCGTCCTTGGCCCTGCTAGCCAACCTCGAAAACCGGCCAAAGCGCGGACGCAAGGTTGCCAAGGCTGAAATTACGAAGAACCTTGAAGGTCAAGAGGACCACGAAATCGACGTGGAAGATGAAGTTGACGCTGAAGCTGACGAAGCCGAAGCGACCGAAAAGAAGACCAACAAAAAAGTTGTGTCGATCAAGAAAAAGGGTAAGCAGAAAAAAGTTGCTTCGATCCTAAGAAAAAAATCAGCCGAAGGCTAAGACGCTTGTTGTTGTGGTGGCGTTTGGGAATGGTCCCGCGCCACCTATTTTTTCTTGTGACGAACTGGTGTTGCTAGCGTCTCGTGTATTGTCCAGCCGCGTGCTTGCCGCCACCAAAGCGTTCTGATGTTCACCCCTAGATATTCTGACCACTGACTTAGCGTCAAATTTTTTCCACGAAAAATTAGCTTCACGTTATCCGAACGATTCAGGGCTTGCTGCTTTGTTGTTGCCCAACGACAGTTTTTAGGTTCATACCCTTTTTCATTGTCCACCCTGTGAAATGGAACCTTGTGGTGCGCTTCCACCTTCTTCCGGCTGCCACACACTGCACAACCTGGGTTCGTTTTCAGGTGCTCTTTTCGCACTGTTGGCCAACGACTGGAACGCTTCGAACCTTTCGGCGCTTTCCCTTGCACACGGTCCTTTAATGTTTTCAAAATAGTAATCACGCCACGTTTCCCCTTCCTTAAGGATGATGGTGGTCCAGTCCTTGGACCAGGTTTCTAGCGGTATCTTCAGCCGCTGGTGAAACGGCATTCCACCCACATACATTGGCTGTGGCCCTGACGGTTTCATACAGTGCCAGTGCACCTTGAAACTGTATGCACGCTTTTCCTTGATGAAAAATCCCTTCAAGACTTTCATGGCAAGGTCACTGCAGCTTTGGTGACGACGCAGCATCAGCTTGACAGGTCATCCACTGAAAAAGGAAGATCGCCGAAGATTCCCCGAATTTCGTGAATAAGCTGGTCTTTCGTTATTTCGTCGCTTTCGTCCGCCCTTGATAGGAACGCGCGAATATCCGAAAGCGCTATCACCAGGTCCAAGGAATGCGTGCACCGCAAGTGTGCTTCGCGGTCATGCTGATCTTCTAGGTCAAACCTAAGTGTTGCCTTCATTGCACAGATACCTCTAGTTTCTTGGAAACACCGCCACGCATATAGCTGACGGTGAATCGGTCCTTTTTCTTCACACCCATCAGCGCCGACATAGCGTTGACCGGCGAATCTAGCGGTTTCCCGTCAATGTCGGTGATCACGTCACCTTCTGTGAATCCGACCACTTGGAAGATGCTTCCTTCGTCGATTTCAAACAGCTTATAGCCGACCGTGGAACCGTCTTGCAAGATGACTGGTTCGCTGCAGGTTTGCATCATCGTGCGCGCCAAATCGGTGCCGCCTAGCTTGGTTTTCATGTCGCTGGAAATGGTGACCTGGTTGCCCTTGGCCTTCACCGCTTCCATGACTTCAACGGCGTGCGGTTCTTGTCCGACTTCCACCGCTTGGCGCTTACCGCCTTTTGTCATCGTTACGCGCTTGGGATCGACTTCCACGATCTTCCAGCCGTCGATTACGTCACCGATGGTGGCAACTTTTGCTTCCTGGTCATGCATTGAAAAGACAGCGACGGGTGCTGTCTTGTCGGCAATGGTTCCCATCAGGATGACCGCTGAAATAATGATTGGCATCACCATTCACCACCCCCCTTT
>JAYVOQ010000090.1:0-5626 GCA_043757845.1 Hyphomicrobiales bacterium
ATGTGGAGGGTAAGCCCATCCAAAACCGTATAGAAAATATGAACCAAATTCTACCCAAAACGCCTTTGGCTGAGACAGTTTCGAAAGACTTGAAGAAGCGCGGTTTCAAATTTGTGGGCCCAACGATTGTCTATGCTTTCATGCAGGCCACAGGCCTTGTGAATGATCATCTTATCTCTTGTCACCGCCATGATGCGGTGAAGAAACTGGCGCGGAGTTAGGGCATGTCCTTATCGCAAAACCGCGTTGCACTTTTGCGGGACATGCTTTGATGGCACGCGCTTGGCAGCGAATGCTTTCGGGGCGGAGGTTGGATCTGCTTGATCCATCGCCGCTCGATATTGAGATTGAAGATATTGCCCATGGTCTTGCCCGCGTGGCGCGGTGGAATGGACAAACCAAGGGTGATCATGCTTTCTCTGTGGCGCAGCATTGCTTATTAGTTGAGGCGATCTTCACGCATATAAATGCCAGTGCTTCACGTTCCGATCGATTGGCAGCGCTTCTGCACGATGCGGCCGAATATGTAATCGGGGATATGATATCGCCGTTCAAGGCGGCGCTGGGTGTTGACTACAAAGACTTCGAGCTGCGCTTGATGGCAGCTATTCGCCTGCGATTTGGTTTGAGCCCGCAGAAAGACTTGGAGCTTGACGCAAATCTTAAAAAGTCAGATCAGATCGCAGCCTATTTGGAGGCAACACAACTGGCGGGTTTTGCGTTGGATGAGGCTGAAACGTTTTTTGGACGGCCCAAGGGCCTCAATGGTGAAGGCTTCAAACAATTTCTTAACTTGCAGCCGCTGCCTGCGGTTGCGGCTAAGCTGGCTTATGTAAAGCAATTTGAGGAACTTTTATGATTATCGTTTGCGGACTATCTCGTGCACAAGAACAGATCGATCTGCATAAGGCGCAGTCTGTGATTGGCATTTTAGGGCCAGAAACAGCCCACCCCACCTATCGCGGCATTGCCGAAGCCCGCCATCTGAAACTTACCTTTAACGACATCAATGAAGACGCAGCGGGCATGAAAGCCGCCAGTGTTGATGATGTTGATTTGTTGTTAAACTTCATATCAGCATGGGATAAAAAACACCCCATGATTATTCACTGTTGGGCGGGCATCAGCCGTTCCACGGCGAGTGCCTTTGCTGCCCTTTGTTTATTGCAACCGCTCGAAGATGAAATGATATTGGCGCAGAAACTACGATTGGCTTCGCCCTCAGCCACGCCAAATCGTTTGATCACCAAATACGTTGATGATCGTTTAGGCCGCAAAGGTCGGATGTTGCGCGCTGTAGAAAGCATCGGCCGCGGTGCCAATGCCTACGAAGGTGCACCATTTCTGCTCAGCGTATAATTGAATTAGCCGCGGGCGGCGTAGAAAATATGATGACCGATGCGCGTCAGCCTACGCATGGTACGAGACCATTTCGGCGTTACATAATCTGCATGATAATTTACAGCATTGCCCAGCATGGCAACGGCGGGGTCGTTGGCGATGGCGCGCTGCGCAATACTCTTGGCATGGGCCCAAGCTTCCGGTGATTTCACATCATCGGGTAAGCCATCGCAGGCGAATGAGAATTGGCAAGAATTGCGTGAGCCAGAACCCTGATAAACAACGCCACAAATGGTTTTTGGAAAGTCTGGGTTTTTCACGCGGTTGAGAACAACCTTGGCCACAGCTAATTGGCCGAGATCTGATTCTGAGCGCGATTCAAAATAAACGGCACGAGCTAGGCAGTTTTCTTCCGCTAAACGCACGCGGCGCTGGGCAACAACTTGAATTTTCTGCTCAGGGCTGACGGTAAATTTGGTGGTGATAGCGGGCACGGCTGGATTTGCGATAATGCGCTTCACAGCAGGGGCAGGAATATCATTCTCTTCACTTAGATTGACCGAAGCGGGAATAATCCTCACGCCTCTGGCAAGGGCTGCGGCTTTCACAAAATTAGCTGGTTTGGCTTTGGGCAGTGGTGGCGGCACCGCGGCCACCACTTCAGGTGCCAAGGCCAAATCGCCCTTGCCATCGGCAATCACCGTTTGGCGGCGCAAGGCATTCAAGTTTAAATTAGCTACGGTTTCGCCTTCGGGCAATAGCGAAGCGGAAGGTAACAGGGGGCCCTTGGTTGAAAGCATGGAAGTTGGCGCAATCATTGAGGCCAATTCTTCGCCGGTGGCGTTATGGGCGGAAGCGTTGCGTCCAATCATGTTGCCGGCAAAAGCAAAAGCTAAAACCAGCATCAAGCCCACGATGGCTACAGGCAGGTTATCCAACAGGCGGTTACGCTTCTGCACTGGCAGGTCAAGCGCATCGAATTCTTGATATAGGCTCTGTCTGGATTTACGCTGACTTTGATACAATGCTCTCAGGTCCTTCGGCTAAAAGGGCAACGAAGCCCGGGATGCAATATACGCCGAGGTCGTTTAGCATAGGTTAACCACGGTGCAAACCAATTCTAGCCACATTTACACATTTTCAATATGTCCATTTTGACTGTGGTTAACACATTGAATTTAATGTAATTTTCCATTAATTTTGAGATAGGCTTGGGCTGCCGCTAGCCGCGCAATGGGCACGCGGAAGGGTGAACAGGAGATATAATCCAGCCCAACCGACTCAAAAAAGGCAATTGAGTCTGGGTCGCCCCCATGTTCGCCGCAAATGCCCAGATGTAAATTTGTGCGTGCTTTACGGCCACGTTCCACAGCCAAAGCAATTAATTCGCCCACGCCGTCAACGTCCAAAGAGACAAAGGGATCACCTTTGAAAATCTGACGGCTGGTATATTCGCTGATGAAACGCGCACTATCGTCGCGACTGATGCCAAATGTAGTTTGGGTGAGATCATTGGTGCCAAAGGAGAAGAATTCGGCTTCCTCGGCAATGTCAGCTGCTTTTAATGCTGCGCGGGGCGTTTCAATCATCGTGCCCACCATATATTCCAGCTTTTGGCCAGTTTCCTTGGCCACGTCTTTGGCCACAGCATCAATGCGGGCACGCACCGCAGATATTTCCTCACGCGATACCACAAGCGGAACCATGATTTCGGCAATCGGGGCTTTTCCCGCATTGGCGGCAACGGCAGCGGCGGCTTCAAAAATAGCTCTGGCCTGCATGTCGGTAATTTCAGGATATGATAAAAGCAAGCGCACACCACGGTGGCCCAACATGGGGTTCTGCTCTCGTAAATCCAGCACGCGTTTTTTGAAGTTGGAAGGGTCAACCCCCAAGGTTCGGGCCAAGGCTTCAATCTCATCACCTTGCGTGGGCAGGAACTCATGCAAGGGCGGGTCAAGCAGGCGAATGGTCACCGGCAAACCCACCATGATGGTGAACAGTTCTATGAAGTCAGCCCGCAGCAAAGGCAGAATTTTTGCCAATGCGGCGCGACGTTCTTTTTCCGTGTCAGCCAAAATCATCTCGCGGATAGGGATGATGCGGTCACCTTCAAAGAACATGTGTTCGGTGCGCGCTAGGCCTATGCCCTCCGCGCCGAAGTCTCGCGCCAATTTGGCGTCATGTGCGGTTTCGGCATTGGCCCTCACTGCCATGCGGCGCGTTTGGTCGGCCCAATTTAAGATCGTTGCAAAGTCGCCTGAAAGTGTGGGCTTAATCACGGCCACTTCGCCTTGCAACACTTGGCCTGACGAACCATCGATGGTAATGATGTCACCACTCTTTAAGGTTAAGCCCGGCGCTTTCAATAAGCCTTCGGCCACATCTATTTTGAGGGTTGATGCGCCCGTTACGCAAGGCCTGCCCATGCCACGCGCAATCACCGCTGCGTGGCTGGTCATGCCGCCGCGCGTGGTCAACACACCAGCGGCAATTTGCAAGCCTTTAATATCTTCTGGCCCGGTTTCAGGACGCACCAGAATAACCTGATGGCCTTGGCCCGCAAGGGTTCGCGCCTCATTGGCATCAAATGATATCATGCCAGAGGCAGCACCGGGCGATGCGCCAATACCTTGGCCCAAAATGCTGCGTTTTGCAGTGGGATCCAAGGTTGAATGCAATAATTGATCGAGCGCTAATGGATCAACGCGCAGCAAAGCCTCGGCAATGGTGATGCGTTGCTGGCTGACGAGATCGGTCAGAAGTTTCAGATTTGCAGCCGTGTTGCGCCGCGCTTTGCGCAAATCCAACAGCCATAACGCACCTTGGGCGACGGTGAATTCTACTTCCACGGCATCGTGCAGGTCTTGCTCAAGGCGTTGCAGAGCAGCATCTAGCTGCGCAAAGGCTATCGGCTCTTCGGCTTGTAACGAATTTGAATGGCCTTCAATCGAAAAACTGGGGCGCAGCCTTGCATCAAGGTCTGGGCCTTGCGCATTGGGCAGATATTCGCCGTTCAGTTCTGGCAGGCCGGTTTGGGCCGAGCGTGATGCGGCATGACCGTGGCCCGAATGTTCGGGCTGATTGCCAAACACCATGGCCTGCACCACAATGGCAAGGCCAGCATCATCTTTCAGCCCATGTAATTTGCGCTGTAACTTGGCACGAGGGCTCTGCCAATTGCGGGCAAGTGCCGAAATGGCATTCCACAATTGCAGGCGCACATCCTGCGGGAACACGCGCCCGCCGTTGCTTTCAATCTGCGCTTTAAAACGCTGTGCCAATTCTGGCCCATCCGTGCCTCTGATCTCACGCGCCGAAACATAACCGCGCTCTTCAATATAGAGATTGAGAAGGTCATCAAATGCGGCTGGGTCATCACCCAAAACCACATGGCCGTAATTTTGGATCGAGCGGCGATAACATTCTTGGGCAAAGGCGTGATCGCCCGCCGTTGCGCCCAAGCCCTCTACTGTTTCATCATTCAGCCCCAAGTTCAACACGGCTTCTAAGCTGCCGGGCAAAGTAGTGGGTGTGGAAGGCCTGACGGCGAGGAGAAGTAAATTTTTGCGATTACCTAAGGCACAGCCTGTTGCAAATTCAATGGTGCTGAGCCCTTGGGCAACCAACACTTCAATGGCCGCAATCGTGCCGGGCTCATTGGCCGCAATGACGCGGCAGGCTTCAGCGTTCAACACAAAGCCCGGTGGCACGGGCAGGTTGGCCTCAGCCATTTGGCACAAAGCAGCACCGCGCCTGCCCAAAGCCGAAGCTGAAAGGCTGGCCCCTTTGACCCCGGTCGAGGCGAAAGTGGCGATGAAACTGGTGCGCTTGTCACTCATGGTTGCGGCGCACAATCGACCTCGTTTCACGTGTGGTCAAGAGCAGAAAAGTACTGAGGTTAAAACCGCAACGTTTTTACTTGCACAACGTTGGGCACTTTTTTCAATTCATCTGCGCAGTTCGGCGCGAAGCGTTCTGACGATTCTCATTGGACAGTCAATTCCGCGGCAAGAAAATGCAAAAAATGGATCCGCCTTGCGCACTTGGTAAGTTCGTGCAGTCAATTTGCGCCCAATCTTTTACGTCGGTGATAGTTTGACCAATCGTAGGATCAGAATCGCCTCTTCCAATCTTCCAGTCGTTGATCTCAAGTTCGGCAGTATCGTCGGATGTCAATGATGGCGCTAGCTGTTTAGTTCCGCGATTTGATGGATTGGATTTAGTTTGAATCTTTCTGGTTCATTTGTCCAGCATTTGCAGATGTATTCGTAAGGTGTGAGGC
>JAYVOQ010000091.1:0-21384 GCA_043757845.1 Hyphomicrobiales bacterium
CCCCACGCGCCATGACAGGTTTTAATAGCTGCTAGTTGGATGGATCACGTTTGCTTTTACCGCTTGCTGAACATTCCACCTTAAGGAACACTGGATCAGCGTATAATTAGCGGCGACGGGCACCCGAAACGGGCTCCATGGGCGAACCAATAACCCGGCGTAAACGCCACGACTACGTGCTTAACCTCTCAGCCAAGGCACCCAACCTGCACACCCGATGACAGTGTACGTTACACCGCCCGCAGGACCTGCCGCCTCTTTCCATCCAGCTCACCGTCGCGAACAGGACCCCGGTGGAAAAAGACAAATCGGTATAAGCATATATTAGGAATGTTGTCAAGGATTATTTTCATACTTTCTATTTTTCCAGTGCCGCACTTGTGCCCGCACTTCAACCATGCTTAGAACAATGCAAGAACCTTTTGCGGCCCGCAGCACAAACCTCTAGGTTGGGCTGGGGAATCGGAGTGAGGCAATGACCAACGCGCTTTATTACGGCGACAACCTTGATGTGCTGCGCAACCACATCAAGGATGAAAGCGTTGATTTGGTCTATCTTGACCCTCCGTTTAATTCCAACGCCAATTACAATGTGTTGTTCAAAGCGCCGGATGGCCACCAATCCCAAGCGCAGATTGAGGCCTTTGAAGACACTTGGCACTGGAATGAAAATGCCGAACGCGCCTTTGATGAGGTGATGACGAGCGGCAACAGCAACGCCGCCGACATGCTGCGGGCCATGCGCGGCTTTCTGGGCGAGAATGACATGATGGCTTATTTGGCCATGATGGCCGTGCGTCTGATTGAGTTGCATAGGGTGTTGAAGAAAACGGGCTCGCTCTATTTGCACTGTGATCCCACGGCCAGTCACTATCTCAAGATTTTGCTGGATGCGGTTTTTGGGCCGACGAATTTTCGAAATGAAGTTATTTGGAAAAGGTCTGTCACTAAAGGGGATGCACGCAGAAAGTATTCAGAAGATTCTGACACGATCTTGCTCTACACGAAATCTCCTGACTACCTCTTTCACAACGTGCATATGCAAGGGGATGATGAATATCACGCCCGCTTCGATCACGATGACGCTGACGGTCGCGGACAATACCACCTTGCCCCATTGGACAGTCCCAATCCTAGACCAAACTTGATGTATGACTACAAAGGATATTCACATCCCCCCCAAAGGCTGGCGCGTATCAAGACAGGAAATGGAAAGACTTGACGCCGAAGAGCGAATTTGGTTTCCAGCAAGTCAGAACGGGCGCTTACGCCGTAAGTTATTCTTGCAAGATCAAAAGGGCCCAAAAGTAGGAAGCGTTTGGACTGACATATTGCCACTACAAGGAATAACCAATCAAGACCATAAAACTGAACGCCTCGGCTACCCCACGCAAAAGCCCGTCGCCCTGCTCGAACGCATCCTCAACGCCTCATCCAATGAGGGCGATGTGGTGCTTGATCCGTTCTGCGGATGCGGCACAACAGTTCACGCTGCCCAAAAGCTGAATCGCCAGTGGATTGGCATAGACGTAACGCATCTGGCCATTTCGCTGATCGAGAAGCGCTTGAAAGATGCTTTTCCCGGCGTGCAATTTGAAGTGCACGGTGTGCCTAAGGATGCCGCTGGTGCGGCTGACTTAGCCAAGCGCGACAAATATCAATTTCAATGGTGGGCAGTTTCGCTGGTGGATGCCATTCCCTTTGCGGGCAAGAAAAAGGGTGCTGATGGAGGCATAGACGGCCTGATTTATTTCAAGCCCGATGGCAAAAAAACTGAACGCGCCATTGTATCGGTCAAAGGCGGCGACAATGTTTCAGTGGCTATGGTGCGCGATTTGAAAGGCGTGCTTGACCGCGAGAAAGCGCCCATTGGCATTTTCCTGTCACTCGTTGAACCAACGAAGCCGATGATCGCCGAAGCCGCCAGTGCTGGGTTTTATGACACGGGCTTTGGCAAATTCCCCAAACTGCAAATCCTCACTGTGCAGGATTTGTTTGAAGGCAAGCGCCCGCAAATCCCCTTTGGCCATGCCGAAGGTTACAAGAAGGCCGCGCGTGAGGCCGAAGGCAAACAGGGCGAGTTGTTGTGAAAGTTTAGATGCGACTGCATCTGTCGTCGCCCGAAGCGGATTGCGTGTCTCGGCGGCGCCTACGCGATCTCATTTACCAAAATAAGCCTTTATTCAATGGCCGTCCTCATCCGCCCCGCGTGATGCTTCGAACAGGAACCAGATGCGGCGCTCGGTTTCATCAATATAGATTTCAAGCAGGCTTGCGGTGGCCACGTCATTCTTGTCATCACAAAGTTTGTGACATTTGCGCATAGCTTCAACCACTGTGCGGTTATCTTCGATCAACTCGTTCAGCATGTTATGCGGAGATACAAATTCCATGTCATTGTCGGAAATAGACTGCAGCTTTGACACTTGACCGATCGACCGCAGGGTAGGTCTGCCGATTTTACGCACGCGCTCCGCCAGAGGATCAATGCTCGCAAAAATCTGGTCAGCCTGTTCATCAAGCATCAGATGATAGTCGCGAAAATGCGGGCCTGAAATGTGCCAATGAAAATTCTTGGTTTTGACATAAAGGGCGAAGCCGTCCGCGACAATTTTGTTCAGCGCATGGGCGATTACACTTGCCTCGACAGTCGCGAATGAGGTTGGCGTGCGCAGGGCAGAACGATCTGTGTCCTTGCCAGCTTCGACTTTTTTAGATGACGTAGTCATGAATTTTTCCCCGATCCTAAATCTGACAGCTTTATTCCACGCAAATGATCGTTGCTGGCAGTCGCAACAAATTATAAAGTGGCAGCCGCACGGACTGCCATTTTAATTGTTTAATATGCCTTCGTCAGACCCGACGAACCATCTTAACAATGTAAAGCAGAACCACGGCACCAATTGTTGAGCCAATAATGGCCCCTAAGACGCCTGGAACTCCGACAACGTAAGTGCCGAAAATCCAGCCCCCGATAAATGAGCCGATGATGCCAACGATAATGTCTCCGACAAGGCCAAAGCCTCCGCCCTTGACGATCTGGCCAGCCAGCCAACCAGCAATTGCGCCGATCACCAGCCAGATAAGTAAGCCTGTAGGTTCCATAAAATAGCCTCCCTGAGTTAAGTCTTGCAAGCAAGACGGTGTTTAACGGCGAATGGCGCAATAGGTTCCGAAAAAAATCAAAAAAATTCGTGGTTTGAGCGGAATTCGAAAATTTAATAGCTTTCTTGCGTTTCAATTGGAATTTAAGAGTTATGGGTTTGAAGCCGAACGATTCACCGCTTCTCGCTCATCGCTTTGCCAAATTTCGCGGCCGCCTGCCCTGCTGCATCGCCGTCCAGCCGCAACGTCAATTTCGTGCGCCCGTCTTCATAGACTTGGCGGTCAATCACTTCGCCGCGCTGATGCGCCCAGGCGAGGCCCTTGCCGTCTGATGGCTCTAGGGTGAGTTCATAAAGGGTGCTGGTTTTGGCCAGTTTCTTTTCCACAAGATCAAGCAAATGATCGATGCCATCGCCATTGAGCGACGAGACTAAAGCCACATCATCCTGCCGTTCGGCCTTGGCCAACATGCCTGCCCTATGGTCTGCGTCTAAGAGATCAGCCTTGTTCCAGACTTCAATCATGTGGCTGCGGTTCTCATCGGTGAGGCCCAGATCACCGAGCACCTTCTCCACATCATGGGCTTGGGCTTGGGTTTCTGCATGCGAAATATCGCGCACATGCAAAATAACATCTGCCGCCAACACCTCTTCCAGCGTGGCGCGGAAGGAGGCAACCAAAGTGGTAGGCAATTCAGAAATAAAACCCACCGTATCAGATACAATCACTTTACGCCCCGATGGCAAAGTGATGTTGCGCATTGTGGGATCTAGCGTTGCAAATAGCAAATCTTTGGCAAGCACATTGGCATTGGTGAGCTTGTTAAACAAAGTGCTTTTGCCGGCATTGGTGTAGCCCACCAGCGAGATGATGGGATAAGGCACGCGCTCCCTGCCCTCACGGTGCAGCTTCCTCGTTTTAACCACCACTTCCAGCTCACCCTTGATTTTGGTGATGCGCTCTTCGATCAAGCGCCTGTCTGCTTCCAACTGGCTTTCGCCCGGGCCACCCAGGAAGCCGAAACCGCCGCGCTGCCTTTCCAAATGCGTCCATGAGCGCACAAGGCGAGACTTCTGGTAATGCAAATGCGCCAACTCGACTTGCAACATGCCTTCTTTAGTGGTGGCGCGGCGACCGAAAATTTCAAGAATCAAACCGGTGCGATCAAGAACCTTGCAGCCCCAAGCGGTTTCTAAATTGCGTTGCTGAATGGGGCTGAGTTGCGCATTGACTACCACCAGCTCTGCATCTGTCTCTTTCACTTTTGTGGCGATCTCAGCCACTTTGCCCGTACCGATAAAAGTACCGGGCTTGGGCGCAACCAAGGGCGCTATCAGGGCCAGTTCAATTTCCAAATCAATGGCATCGGCAAGCCCCATGGCTTCAGCAAGCTTGGAACCAGCGTCCCGGTCAAAAGCCGTGACCGCCTTGTTAGACTTGCGTTCAACATGCAAAACAATGGCGCGTGTGGCATCAGGGCCTTCCCGCTGAAAATCAACGCCCGTGCCTTTCACTAGGTCGGGTTCTCATCGTCAAACAAGGTGATCGGAGCACCCGGCATGATGGTGGAAATGGCGTGTTTATAGACCAGCTGCGAAACACCATCGCGGCGCAGCAGCATAGAGAAGTTGTCAAACCACGTGATAATGCCCTGCAACTTAACGCCATTCACCAAGAATACAGTGACTGGAATTTTGCCTTTACGCAGGTGATTTAAAAACGTGTCTTGCAGGTTTTGTTGTTTTTCTTGGGCCATGACAGATCCGCTTCTTGTTCTTGTTGTGCCGCAGATAGGAGTTCAACCATAGCTGATTCAAGAGCTTTACGCAAAATAATCAAACCTCTTCCTCATCTTGTTCCTTCGTTGCAAGCGATAAAGTCTTGATTTTACGGTGCAATGCGGAACGTTCCATGCCGATAAACTGCGCGGTCTTAGAGATGTTCCCGCCAAATCGTGACATTTGTGCGGCAATATAGTCACGCTCAAACACGTCTCGGGCCTCCCGCAGCGGCATGGCCAAAAGGCCTTCAAGCGAAAATCCTGAACCATCAGGGGCTGCCTGCTCGGCGCTGAGATGCTGGGCGCCCACTTCTTCTGCCCCGTCACCTGACGACAAGATAAGCGCCCGTTCCACGTGGTTGCGCAGTTCGCGCGCATTGCCGGGCCAAACACGGGTTTGCAGAGCCAGCATTGCTTCGCTTGAAAATTTTCGCAAAGGTTGGCCAGACGCTGCGGAATAGGAACGCGCAAAGAATTCCACAAGCTCGGGAATATCCTCGCGCCGATCCGTCAGCCCCGGCACATGCAGCGGCACAACGCCCAAGCGGTGATAGAGATCTTCGCGAAATAGTTGAGTTGCAATCATCTCTGGCAAATCCCGCGCAGTGGACGTAATAATGCGCACATCCACTTTCACTTTTTTGCCGCCGCCAATGCGTTGGAAGGTTTGATCGACCAATACGCGCAAAACCTTAGCTTGTGTCTCTAAAGGCATATCACCGATTTCATCAATGTAGAGTGTGCCGCCATGCGCCTCTTCCAGCGCCCCAATGCGCAGCGCTTGTCCGGCTTTGGGCTCTACGCCGAAAAGTTCCTCTTCCATACGTTCGGGTGCCATGGCCGCAGCGCCCAGCACAACAAAGGCCCGCTCAACGCGTTGCGACATGGAATGCAACGAGCGCGCCGCCAGTTCCTTGCCTGATCCATTTGGCCCAGTGATCAAAACCCGGCTGTTGAAAGGCGCGATTTTCTTTATCATCGCCCGCAAACTGCGCATCGTCGCACTTTGGCCCAACAATTCAGCATCCAACCCCGAACGGCCCTTAAGCTCGTCATTCTCGCGCTTCAGTCGTGATGTTTCCAAGGCGCGGGCAACAACCAGCAGCAAGCGATCAGAGTTGAAGGGCTTTTCGATATACTCATAAGCGCCGCGCTTGATGGCGGCCACGGCAGTTTCGATATTGCCATGGCCCGAAATGATGATGACGGGAAGCGTGGGGTGAACATTTTTAATTTCCAGCAGCAAATCCAAGCCATCAAGTTTTGAACCCTGCAGCCAAATATCCAGAATGATCAAGGAAGGCTTGCGCGTTCCAAGTTCGGCCAAGGCCGCGTCCGAATTATGCGCCAGTCTGGTTTCATAGCCTTCGTCTTGCAGAATGCCTGCGGTTAATTCGCGAATGTCGGCTTCGTCATCAATCACTAATATATCAGCGGCCATTATGCGTTCTCCATGGCCAGTTGCGGCTGTGGCGCAAACTCAAGTGTGACACAAGCACCGGGGCCAAGCGGTGCATCTGAAAGACGCAAGCGACCGCCGTGTTCTTCCATGATACGCTTGACGATAGCAAGGCCCAGGCCTGTGCCCTTTTCGCGCGTCGTCATATAAGGCTCGGCCAAGCGGTTGCGATTTTCGGCCGGAAGGCCAATCCCATTGTCGCAAACCGACAAAAATGGCACATCATGATTGATCCCAGTTTCAACAATAATATGCCCACGCGGCGCATTGGCGGGGCGTGCTTCAATCGCTTCACGAGCATTTTTCACCAGATTGGTTACGGCTTGCGTCATTAGTCGGCGATCAAAGGCAAAGGTTGCAAGGCTGCTGGCCAGCGCCAATTCAATATCGATTTCAGACGCAGAAACCCGCTGCAACACTGTTGCTTCGCGCACCAAGTCATTCAAATTATTAGGCTCTGGCACGGCTGACGGCATGCGGGCGAACGACGAGAATTCATCAACAATGCGCCCCAAATCACCCACTTGGCGAATGATCGTATCCGTGCATTGCTCAAAGATGTGTTTGTCTGTTTGAATTTCTTTCAAATACTTTCGCTTTAAACGCTCGGCAGAAAGTTGAATGGGTGTGAGTGGGTTCTTGATTTCATGGGCAATGCGCCGTGCAATATCCGACCACGCCGAATTGCGTTGCGCCGACACCAGCTGGCTAATATCGTCAAACGTCATCACATGCCCCGGTCTGGCCCCCTCGCCCAACTCGGTGGTAATGCGCACAATGTAACTGGTTTCCTCGTCGCGCAGTTTCAAATCAATCTGTGCATCGGCAGATCCTGTTGGTCGTGACAATGCGAGTTGGTAAACAGCGGCAAATTCGGGCAATACCTCCGCAACATATTTTCCCATCAAGTCTGAATCTTTTTTGCCCAAGTGTGCTAAAGCTGATCGGTTGACCAAGGTAATCTGATGATCCGGCCCAATGCCAATGACGCCTGCACTCACGCCTTCAAGCATCGCTTCGGTGAACCGCATGCGTTCGTCTAGTTTCTCATTGGCGTTAACCAACTCGTCGCGGCTTTGCGCAATCTGATCGGTCATCAGATTGAAGGTTTGTGACAGCCGCTGCAAATCTCCCGGCCCTTCAATCACTTTTACTTTTGCATTGAAATCGCCCCGCGCCACATCACGAGAGGCATTGAGAAGACGCACAAGCGGTTGAACCAAACGATCCGAAAACCACATGCCTGTCCAAATGGCGGCCAGCAAAAAGATCAGTGCAACCAGTGCATAAACTAAGCCAAAAGTAAGTTGAACGCCCAAACGATCCTTCTGCAAAGCGTCATATTGCGCCTTTGCGTCACGCGTTTTGGTGAGTTGATCAATAACTTCTGGAGAAACGATGCGGTAAATATAAAGATAGTCATTGGGATAGCCCTGTAATTTCACCAATGCCCGTATCAGATTGCCGCCGCGCCCGGGAGACAGCAGCACCACGTCGCCTTTATCTGCTTGCGCAATCGACTCTGCTGGAGGTGCTATAAACGTGATCTTGTCGTTGGCCGTAACGTTGGCTTCAATCTGTTTTGTTTGATCGTTAAAAATGAAACCCGCAGCCAAGTTGCGCAAAGCCACATGCCGCCCTAAACGCCGCAAAAACGTTGGCCGATCATCATTAAAATCGGGCAGCTGCTGCACCAAGTCTGTGGCGATATTCGACAGATCGTTGCGCGTAGCTTCTGCTGCATTGGTTAAGTAAGCATCAGCCACGGTTGATGCTGTTTCAACAATGGCGCGCGTTTCTGTTGAAAACCAATTATCCAAGCCGCGATTGAGCGTAACAGTCGCAAACGCTGCCACCAGCAGCGCAGGCACTACTGCCACAAGGCTGAAAAGCCCCACCAAGCGAATATGCAAGCCCGCACCCGCAGTGCCCTGCCGCCGTTCCCAGAACAAATGGATGATTTGCCCCATGATCATGGCCACCATCACAATCACCACAACGCCATTGGCGAACAGCATGTTGGTGATGTTGGCGCTGGTCGGTTTGATGGGTGTGAGGCCGGTGAGCAGCAAGAAGGTAGCAAACCCAACTATGGTGCCGATCATAACAAGACCAACCGCGAGCCAACCTGAAAGACTGCGAATGCGTTTCGTTAATGATGGATCAATGGGTTTTAGCATGCAGGTGAGTATGCCCCACAGTGTGACATAAATTCAACACTTACTGTGGCCGAAGTGTCACTTTGTTGATCTTACCAAGACTTTAAGAAAACCCACGCAAAGACTTGATTTGATGCTGTTTTATCTTCACACGCAGCGTATTGCGATTTATTCCCAAGACATCGGCAGCCTTCAGCTGGTTGCCGCGCGTGGCTGAAAGCACCGCCCGCAGCAGTGGAGGCTCCACCTCATTCAACACGCGGTCATAAAGGCCGTTAGGTGGAAGCTTATCGCCAAACGACGAAACATAACGAGTGAAGTGATGTTCCATAAAATCTAGGATTGTATCAGAGGATGGTGCCTCCGCTTCGCGGTTATGTCCAATATGTGACGCTGACCCAGCAAGCTCGGCTGCTACGGAAGCCGCGCCGATTGTATCATCAATCTCCATCGCAATCAGTCGCTTCATCAGGTTTTCCAGCTCACGCACATTGCCAGGCCAACGATAGGTTTGTAAGTGTTCAAGTGCACCAGCGGAAATGTCTTTCACCGGCAAACCATCTTTCACCGCAGCATCAAGGAAATGACGCGCCAAGTCTGGGATATCTTCACTGCGCTCACGCAGCGGCGGCAACCTTAGAGGCACGACATTGAGTCTAAAAAATAGATCTTCGCGGAATTGCCCCTGCGTAATTAATTGCCGCAAATCTCGGTGCGTGGCCGCCACAATGCGCACATTGGCTTTGATGGGAGCATTGCCGCCCACGCGGGTGTATTCACCCTGCTGCAACACGCGCAGCAAACGTGTCTGGGCCTCCAAGGGCATATCACCTATTTCGTCCAGAAATAACGTGCCGCCCTCCGCCTGTTCAAAGCGACCTACAGCACGTGATGAGGCCCCCGTAAAGGCACCCTTCTCATGGCCAAACAATTCACTCTCAATCAATTCGCGAGGAATTGCCGCCATGTTCACAGCAACAAACGGCCCGCGACGGCGTTTGCCAAAATCATGCAAAGCCTTAGCAACCAATTCTTTGCCCGTACCACTTTCCCCAATAATCATGACTGTAAGTTCGGTGAGAGTAAGCCGCGCGATCACGCGGTAGATTTCTTGCATGGCCGAGGAGCGCCCAATGATCGGCAAGCTTTCAGGCATTTCTTTTGGTTTAGTGAGAGTGGGCTTACTGCCCTGCTCCAAGGCCTTGGCCACGGTTTGTAAAAGTGCACTTAAATCAAATGGCTTCGGTAAATAGTCATAGGCCCCAAGTTCAGTGGCGCGAATGGCTGTCATAATTGTATTCTGCGCACTCATCACAATCACCGGAAGTTTTGGGCGGCTTTTTTTAATGCGCGGCAACATGTCAAATGCATTCTCGTCGGGCAGAACCACATCGGTAATCACCACATCACCTTGGCCCTCAGCCACCCAACGCCAAAGGGCTGTGGCCGTGGCGGTGGCTCGCACGCTATAGCCCGCACGGGTGAGTGCTTGCGTGAGAACCGTACGTATGGCGCTATCATCATCCGCCAACAAAATTGTTTTGGAACTCATCGGTTTTTCTCCAATCGTCTTTCTAGGGGAAGCAGAACGCGGAAGGTGGTGCCGCGTTCACGGTCTATACATTCAACCATGCCACCATGGTCACGCACAATTTTTGCAACAAGGGCTAACCCCAGCCCCTTGCCTTGTACTTTAGACGAAATAAATGGATCAAAAATATGCGGCCGCATGTCAGCAGCAACACCTGTGCCCTCGTCGTGAACGCACACTTCAAGTGGCAGCGAAATGCGCTCGTTACTGCCAGCAACGCTGAGGCGCACTCCGGGCCTAAACGCCGTTGTCATCAACAATGTGCCGCCGAATTCTTCCATGGCTTCCACTGCGTTTTTTACAAGATTAAGAAAAACTTGCACCAACTGATCATGATTGCCACTCACCGGGGGTAAGGACGGGTCATAGTCTTCCACCAAATTAATGTTGGGAAATTTGCTTGCCGCAGTAAGGCGCTTCACGCGGTCCAACACCACGTGGATATTGATCGACTTGCGTTCCAACGGCCGCTCATCGGAGAACACTTCCATCTGATCAACAAGATTACGGATGCGCTCCGTCTCATCACAAATCAGGCGGGCCAAGCTTCGGTCTTCCTCATTAAGGCTTGGTTCCAATAACTGTGCGGCGCCACGAATACCTGAAAGTGGATTTTTTATTTCATGCGCCAGCATTGCCGCCATGCCCGAAACCGACCGCGCCGCCCCGCGGTGGGAAAGCTGCAAATCAAATTTCTGCGCCATGGATTGGCGCAGAATTGTAACCATCACCACGCCGGGCCGATCAGCTAAGCCTGTGGTCTGCAAATCCACCACACGCTCTGTGCCAAAGCGCGGCGTTCCAACCGTAATGGCATATTCATTAACCACGCCACCTTCGCCACGCACCTTAGAAATGGCTTCCATCGCCGGGCTTGAGAAAGGAAACAGCTCTCCCACTGAGTGTTTTTGTAACATGTGAAAGCTGGCTTGAAAGAAATCTTCGGCTGCACCATTTGCCAGCATAATTTTATCATCTGCGCCGACAATAAATAGCGGGTTGGGCATGGCTTCAACAATGGCACGCGAAAGTTGTTCAGGCGAATTCATGCGGCCTCCCGTAGATCAACGGCGCGCGCGAAGATATCAACAAGACCTTGCCGCACTTTTACGTGATCTTTTTCAGGCAAAAGCGTGCTGCGCAACAAGGCCAGCTCAGCAATGTTTAAGATGGCGCGGTGATGCAATCTCTCCAACGTCCAGCCCAAGTGTTTGCGAAACGTTTTGTTGCCCAGTGCTTCGCCGTAAAGCTGTAAGGTTGCTTCCATCTGTTGCAAAATAATATCGCGTTCTTGGGCAAGAGATGGTGCTGCACAGCCTGTTCCATTTTCAAGTTCATTGGCAATAACCCCAGCAAGCCATGGCCTGCCATAAGCACCACGCCCGATCATCACCGCATCTGCCCCAGACGCCTGCATCATGGCGCGGGCATCACCTGCCGTTTCACAATCACCATTGGCGATAAGCGGAATTGTGATGGCCTCACGAACGGCTCTGATCGCATGCCAATTAGCGCGACCTTTATAGAACTGACACCGCGTGCGACCATGAACAGTGACCATTGCCACACCAGCATTCTGCGCACGCCGCGCCAGCTCTGGTGCATTAAGTGTCGCCTCGTCCCAGCCCAAACGCATTTTCAATGTGACGGGCACACCGCTTCCAGCAACTGTGGCTTCGACTAAGGAGATGGCGTGATCAATGTTACGCATCAGAGCAGAACCAGAAAGCCCGCCTGTCACTTGCCGCGCTGGACAGCCCATGTTGATGTCGATGATATCGGCCCCCATGTCAGTGGCAAGCTTGGCGCCCTCATTCATCCAATGGGCTTCGCGGCCCGCCAGCTGCATCACATAGGGACTTAAGTGTTTGGAGCCCTTGGCCCGCCTGACCATATCACGGCGCTGCCGCACCAATTCCTCCGAGGCCACCATTTCAGAAACAGCCAGCCCGGCACCCGCAGTGTGAGCAGCCATGCGGAACGGCTCATCCGTCACCCCAGACATCGGCGCAAGGAACACCCGGTTACGCGTTTTAACTTTGCCGATACAAATGCCCATTTTTTAAGCGCCAAAAAATCTAGTCCAATAATTAAGCAGATTACGCTGCACTGCAGCAAGGTCAAGACAATTTTGATGAACTTTAAATCTAAAGCCGACACTCTTTGTCCACACCGTTTCCAAGCCCAAAAGTTTCAGCTAAGGCCGACACATGAAAGTTTCAGCAGTTATTGTAGCGGCAGGTGCCGGGCTTCGCGCTGGCGGTGAAAAACCCAAACAATATCAATATATCGGGAACGAGACTGTTTTGCGAAGAACCCTTGAAACTTTTGCCACCCATCCGCAAATCACCGAAGTGATCACCGTCATTGGCGAAGGACACGAGGCTAACTTTCACCAAGCTGCCTTTGGTCTCAAAATCGGTGGCGCTGTTTTAGGCGGCAGCACACGCCAAGAGTCTTGTCGCATCGGTATCGAGGCCTGCGCCGCCCATGCCCCCGACTATGTTTTGATCCATGACGCAGCCAGACCCTTTGTTTCATCTGACTTGATTGACCGTGTCATTCGCGCTTTGGCAACAAGTGAGGCCATTGTCCCTGCTTTGGCCTTATCCGATACGATTAAACTTGTGAACGACGGCATCGTTCTCGAAACACTTGATCGCTCAAAACTCTTTTCAGCGCAAACACCGCAAGGGTTTCACTATAAAAAAATTCGCGCCGCCCATAGCGAAGCGGCTCTACAGAAAAAATTTGGGCTGACGGATGACGCTTCGGTGTCAGAAGCTTTTGGCATGAAGGTGCAAATCGTTGCAGGCGACGCAATAAATCGGAAACTCACAACCATGCAAGACATAACAACCGCGAGTCTCGCGTGGCAGTTAACCTCATCGGCAGAGAGACCAGACGTGCGCGTGGGTCAGGGCATGGATTTCCATCTGTTCGGGACTGGAAAGTCTGTTTGGCTATGTGGAATAGAAATACCACATTCGAAAAAGCTCAAAGGCCATTCAGACGCAGACGTGGCGCTGCATGCTCTTACCGACGCTATTCTGGGCGCAATTGGTGAAGGCGATATCGGCACGCATTTTCCACCCACTGACCCGCAGTGGAAAGATGCCAAGTCTTCCATATTTCTCGCCAAGGCCAGCAACTTGTTGCAGGAACAGAATGGCAAACTGGCCAATGTGGACATTACAATTCTCGCAGAAGAACCCAAGATCAGCCCATATCTATCGGTGATGAAAGCAGAACTGTCGCGTCAGTTGCAACTTGACATAAAGCGCATCGCCATCAAAGCCACCACCACTGAACAAATGGGTGCGATTGGGCGCAAGGAAGGCATGGCGGCTCTTGCGGTTGTAACCGTGCGGTTGCCACCGTGAAGCGTGCCGCCGATCTTGTTGAGCTTTTGCTAATGCAGGGCCAGCTTTTAGCGACCGCGGAAAGCTGCACTGGCGGCATGGTTGCGGCAAGTATGACAGACATTGCTGGATCCTCGGCCGTTTTTGATCGTGGGTTCGTCACTTATTCCAATGCCGCAAAGTCTGAAATGTTGGGTGTGCCAATGAAACTGTTGGAAACATTTGGCGCGGTAAGTGAACAAGTGGCAATGAGCATGGCGCAAGGCGCGCTTGCGCATTCGGCGGCAACAATTTCGATTGCCATCACCGGAATTGCCGGCCCTACGGGTGGCAGCGAAACAAAGCCGATTGGCCTGGTTCATTTTGCGGTTGCGCAGAAGCGCGGGAAATCAATTTCCGACAAGCAAATTTTTAAAGGCGATCGTGAGCATGTTCGCGCTCAGGCCTGCGACCACGCTCTTCAAATGTTAGGTAAAACACTGGTCGGATAGAGTTTAGCGCCACGCACTTCGAACGCCTCAAGCACTTTCGCCACGGCATGGTTCATCATGCTGGAGGCGGCCATTTGCAACAGTCGGTTTTTCAATTCATAGTCAATGGTGATGGAAACTTCGCTGCGGGCACCGTCGATGGATTTCATTGACCATACGGCACGCAAGCTTTTCATCGGCCCATCTTGAGAGGTCGCCAGAACTGTTTTCTTGTTCTCATCGGCTTCAACTTTACTGGCGAAGCTTTCGCTGAGGCCCAATTTGGTAACGGCAATCTGTAAATCAGCGGTAAACTTTTTAACACCGCCCTGCTCTTCCACAGGGCCGCGAATGGTTGAAACGGTGCATAGGGGTAAAAACTCTTTGTAAGAAGCTACGTCAGCGGCAATGGCAAACACTTGGTGCAGCGTTAAAGGCACTGCCCGTTTAACCGACACATGTGCCACTATGCGGCCAGCCGTGCCGCACGCAACCGCGCAAAATCTTCTCCCGCATGATGTGATGAGCGTGTGAGCGGAGAAGAAGAGACCATCAAAAAACCTTTGGAATAAGCCGTCGTTTCATATGATTTGAATTCTTCCGGCGTAACAAAGCGATCAATCGCCGCGTGTTTGCGTGACGGCTGGAGATATTGGCCAATAGTAATGAAATCTATGGTGGCCGAGCGCATATCGTCCATCACCTGCATCACTTGCTCACGTGTTTCACCAAGCCCCACCATGATGCCGGATTTAGTGAATATGTTTTTGTCGAGTTCCTTCACCCGCTGCAACAAACGCAACGAATGGAAATAACGCGCACCCGGCCTGATCTTCAAATAAAGCGCGGGGACAGTTTCAAGATTATGATTGAATACATCAGGCTTTGCTTCAACCACACGCTCCAACGCACCATCTTTCTTCAAAAAATCGGGCGTAAGAATCTCAATGGTCGTCGTGGGTGAAGCGCCGCGAATGGCTTTGATGGTTCGGACAAAATGTTCAGCGCCACCATCGTCCAAATCATCGCGGTCAACCGAGGTGATCACCGAATGCGAAAGCCCCATGCGCGCCACAGCGTCCCCCACACGTTCCGGCTCTCCAGCATCAAGCGCGTCAGGCAAGCCCGTCTTCACATTGCAGAAAGCGCAGGCCCGCGTGCAAGTGTCACCCATGATCATGAAGGTGGCATGTTTCTTCGACCAGCATTCCCCTATGTTCGGGCAACCAGCCTCTTCACACACCGTGACCAACTTGTTCTCTCGCACGATCTTCTGCGTTTCTGCAAAGATCGCAGAGCCCGGGGCTTTCACCCGAATCCAATCCGGTTTGCGCAACAACGGCGTTTCAGCCCGATTAGCTTTTTCTGGATGACGCGGGCGAATTAATGTGTCGAGAACGTTCACCATTTAGCGGCCCCGAAGCAAGCGCAGCACAAAGAGCAAAACGATGGCGCCAGCAGCCGATACCACAAGGTTGCCGAAAAACCAGCCATGGAAAAATTCAGTGAGATGGATGTTAAGCTTGTCGGCAGCAAAAAAGCCGATCCATGAACCAACCAAACCAATAAGCAAGTTCCAAATCAACCCGCCACGCCCACCCATCACCTTATGCGCCAGCCAGCCCGCCAAAATGCCGATCAGCACCGTGCCCCAAAAGCCCACATTCCCTAATTCCATAACTGCCAACATAATTTAATCCCTAATGTAAAATACGAGCGATGATCATCACAATCACCGCACCAATGGTGGCCGTTGCTATATCACGGCCATATTCGTTTTGAATGCCCAGATTAACCCCTGCCTTATTCAGCACGAATGAGCCGACAAATGAACCTAGCACACCGCTGATCAGATATTGCACAATGCCATAGCCGCCCACAATCCATGAGGCCAGCCAGCCCGCCACAAGGCCAAGCACAACAGCGATAATCAAATTCTTCTGATCCATAATCTGACTCCCTCAGCGCCCTATATGGCAAGTGGCTTTACCCGCTTCAAGCCTACATGTGAATGACGCGGTTATGGGCATTCAGCCCGCTTTCATGCATCATCTCGGACAAGGTGGGATGCGGGAACACCGTGTGCATCAGCTCTCCCTCGGTGGTCTCATGGCCCCAGTTGAGGCAAATTCCACCCAGATGCTCACGCTCCACAATGGCCGTATTGAAACCCCGCTGTGCGGCGCGAATGGCCGTAACATAGCCCCCCGGCCCCGCGCCAATGATGAGAACGTCGAAAGATGTGTCGGCCATAACTTTAACTCCTATTTCCACCGCCCCAACACCCGTCATTCCGGACGCTTGCGAAGCGCAGCGTAGCTTGCGATCCGGAATCCAGCTTTCTTTCACTGGGTAAGAAAGCTGGGCCCTGCTTTCGCAGAGGTGACGGGTTGAAAGAGGTGAGCGCAACACTCTCACTGTTCCAATATCTTCTTCACCATCGGCACCAATGCCTTGCCGATGGCAATCGTATTCTCCGCATCCAAATGCCCGCCATCCACGTGGCTGGCTTGTGCCACCAAACCTGCGTCAAAGAAATGCACACCCTGCTCTTTGGCCACACGCGCATAATGTTCGGCAAAGCGCTTAGACTCATCGAAGGCGTGGCCCCAGAGTTCATTGAACCACTCGTTTTTAGTTTTCACCAAACACGGCGGCGACATGATGAGAATTTGTGGAATCTGATAGCCGCTACGATAGTCGTGCAGCTTCGTAAGCTTGATCAACCGCTCCATCCCCAAGCTGGCGTCAAAAGCCGTGCAGCGATTGGCGAATTTCAGATCATTGAGGCCCAGCATGATGATCACCAGATCTAGCGGCTGATGCGTGGCAAGCAAAATAGGCAAGGCAGTGGCACCATTGCGATCTGCCGTGGTGGTGGGATCAGGAAACACCGTGGTGCGCCCGTTCATGCCCTCTTCGTAAACGCGGGCCTTGCCGCCCAGCCCCGCCGCCAAAACATTAGGCCAGCGGTTTTCAAATTTATGACGTTGATCATTGGCGGTGTTGACACCCCAAGTGAGACTGTCACCGAATGCGAGGATGGATTTCATGCTGCGCTCACACCAACATCAACGCCGGTTCTTCGAGATAGAGCTTGATCGCACCCAAGAATTCTGCGCCCAAGGCGCCGTCGATGCAGCGGTGGTCGGTGGAGAGGGTGACACTCATCAACTGTTCGATCACGATGGCATTGCCCTTCACCACGGTGCGGCGTTCGCCCGCACCCACGGCCAAGATAGATGATTGCGGCGGGTTGACGATGGCGGCGAAGTTTTTAATCCCCATCATGCCCATGTTGGACACACTGCATGAACCGCCGGTATATTCTTCCGGCTTCAGCTTGCGGTTCTTGGCACGCGCGGCATAATCTTTCATCTCCTGTGAAATTTGAGCTAGTCCCTTGGTTTCAGCCTTACGCACGACTGGCGTGATCAAGCCGCCGGGGATTGACACAGCCACGCCGATATCGGCGTGCTTGTGTTTCACCATGGCGCTATCCGTCCACGCCACATTGGCTTCCGGAACTTTCACCAAAGCCATGGCCATGGCCTTGATGACGAAATCATCGACCGAAATTTTCCATGCGGGCTTGCCCTCATTGTCTTTAGGCGCTTGCAAATTCAAGCGCTCACGCAGGCCCAATAAATTTTCGAGGCTGATATCCACCGTCACATAAAAATGCGGCACATGCTGTTTGGATTCCGTGAGGCGGCGCGCAATCACCTTGCGCATCATATCATGTGGCACGAGATCATAAGAACCTTCGGCGAAAGTCTTGAGGATGGACGCATCCGATGGCGCAACAGCAATAGCCGCTCCGGCGCTACGCGCCACCAAGGGCGTTAGCGAAGCTAACGCTTCTCCGCCCTTCGGGGAGGATGGAGGTTTGGCGCTTTCTACATCTTTCATCACGATGCGGCCATGTGGGCCTGATCCGTGTACGGATGAAATTTCGATGCCTTTGTCTTTGGCCATACGACGCGCGAGAGGCGAGGCGAAAACGCGGCCAGCAGCCCCCTCATCCGCCCTTCGGGCACCTTCTCCCGCGAGGGGAGAAGGCGGGTTTAAAACAGATGCCTTCCCATCTCCCCTTGCGGGAGAAGGTGGCGAGATAGCGCCGGATGAGGGGCTGGCTACAACATCGCTCAGCTTCTCCCCCTCGCCCAAAATCACGGCTATCGGTGCATTCACCAACACATCATTCGTACCTTCAGCAACAATGATCTTGCCCAACGTGCCTTCGTCAATGGCTTCAATCTCCATCGTGGCCTTGTCGGTTTCGATTTCGGCCAACACATCGCCAGACTTTACCTTGTCGCCTTCCTTCTTCAGCCATTTGGCAAGTTTGCCCTTTTCCATGGTGGGCGAAAGGGCGGGCATGAAAATGGTGACGGGCATGGCTTACTCCGAAATCTTTTTAACGTCTGGCACATCAAGCGGCCAGAGCGCATTCAACGCAAATGCTGCTGCTTCAAAAGGTGGAGCACAAACAATGTCATTGTCAGAAAAAATATGGGTGAGCAGCCAGTTTTCACCCACGCGGCTGAAACACTCAAGCTGATTCACTCTGGGATCAAGCAACCAACAATATCCAACCCCTGCTTGAGCATAAATGCGACGCTTTTCATTGCGGTCGTAGCGCTCTGTCGAAGGCGACAGAATTTCGCATACCCAATCAGCAGCAATGGTTATGCCAACGATGTCTTGGTCAATATGAAATCTATCGCGCTTCCAGCCAGCCAGATCGGAAACCAAGACATGTTGGCCCAAATGCAACTCGGGCTCGGTCAGAAAAATCCAACCACCAGGGCCACCCCTGCCACGTTGAAAAGGGTCGCCCAGTTCAACGCCTAATGCAGAATGAGCTAAGGCATGCCGTGGCGTTGGACGCGGATGCGTAACTAAATTGCCAAAGACAATCTCAGCCACCAAATGCGGATGAACCGCTTCCAGATCGGCATAGGTCGCTTTGCGTTTGGCAGGCTCAGCCATCACTCAACCTTTGTGAGAAAGAACCGAACTTGCGGCAGCGGCTTTGGCAAGATCTTCGACCAGTATCTTGCGGATCACTTCAAGATTATGGCCCTTGGTGGAATGGCCCATCTCTTCCATCGAGGCCGCAACTTGTTGTGCCATGCCAGCCAGCACATGGCCCCAAATATCAGCTTTACCGAAAGCCATTGAATGCAATGACAGTGACAGTTGTCCGCCGCTAATCCAAGCCCGCACAATCTCACCAGCGCCCGCATCATGAAACACTTCATGCGGCGGCTGCAACTGATTGGGATGGGTTTCATGGCTATGATCGTGGTGGTGATGGGCGTGGCCGTGATCTTCGTGGGCAGGCTTCTTAGACATAGAGAACTCCTTTTGCGGCGGCCACCACGTCATCAACATTGGGCAGCGCCAGTTTTTCTAAATTGGTGGCGTAAGGCATGGGCACATCTTTGCCAGCCACGCGAGCCACGGGAGCATCCAAATAATCAAACGCATGTGTCATAATTTCGGCAGCGATTTCGGATGTTACTGAAAAGCGCGGAAAGCCCTCCTCCACACAAACACATCGGTTGGTTTTTTGAATGCTCTTCACCACGGTTTCAATATCCATTGGCCTGATGGTGCGAAGGTCAATCACTTCGGCTTCGATGCCTTCAGCGGTCAGCTTCTCAGCCGCGGCCAAAGCATAAGTCATGCCGATGCTGAACGACACGATGGTCACATGTTGGCCAGCACGCGCAATACGAGCTTTACCGATGGGCACCACCCAATCATCAAGCTTAGGCACATCAAATGATTTGCCATAAAGGATTTCATTTTCGAGAAATATGATCGGGTTCGGATCGCGGATGGCAGCCTTCATAAGGCCCTTGGCATCCGCGGCAGAATAAGGTGCAACAACTTTAAGACCGGGAATTTGTGAATACCAAGCCGTATAGTCTTGGCTGTGCTGTGCACCCACGCGGGCCGCTGCGCCGTTGGGCCCACGGAACACAATCGAACAGCCCATCTGCCCGCCCGACATATAAAGCGTTTTAGCGGCAGAGTTGATGATATGATCAATCGCCTGCATGGCGAAATTGAACGTCATGAATTCCACAATAGGTTTGAGGCCAGCAAAAGCCGCACCCACGGCTATGCCTGTAAAGCCATGCTCGGTGATCGGCGTATCGCGCACCCGCTCTGGCCCGAATTCGTCAAGCATACCTTGTGAGATTTTATAGGCGCCCTGATACTCACCCACTTCTTCGCCCATCAAGAACACGTCTTTATCGGCGCGCATTTCCTCAGACATGGCCGAACGAATGGCCTCTCGCACCGTCATGGAAACCATTTCTGTGCCAGCGGGAATTTCGGGGTCGGCCAAAGGCCCCCCTCCGGCCGCTGGCGCGGCCACCTCCCCCAACGGGGAGGATGAGGGAGCTTTCGACTTCTTATCCTCCCCTAAGGGGGAGGTGGCGCGCAGCGCCGGAGGGGAGACTGCCGTGCTTGCCGAACCAATCACCGCAATCGGCGTATTGACCTTTACACCTTCAGTACCTGCCGGAACTAAAATCTCCGTCAACGGGCCTTCATCAATGGCTTCCACTTCCATCGTGGCCTTATCGGTTTCAATCTCGGCCAAAACGTCACCAGATTTAATCTGGTCTCCGACATTTTTGAGCCATTTAGAAAGTTTGCCTTCTTCCATCGTGGGCGAAAGTGCGGGCATGAGAATGGTGGGCATGGTTTTCTCCTCAAGCCACTTTATAAATATCTGTCCAGAGTTCGGAATCCGCAGGTGGTGCATCGGCCATGGCGAAATCTGCAGCAGCCGTCACCACATCACGAATATCAGTATCGATCTTTTTCAAATCATCTTCCGTCACACGGTTAGCTTTTAGCAAACGTGCCTTCACCTGTTCAATCGGATCATGCTCTTCGCGCATTTTCTGCACTTCTTCTTTGCTGCGATATTTCGCTGGATCAGACATGGAATGGCCGCGATAACGATAGGTCATCATCTCCAGAATATAGGGGCCTTCGCCTGCGCGGCAATGTTCAACAGCTCGGTCTGCGGCCTCTTTCACGGCACGCACATCCATTCCGTCCACTTGTTCTGATGGAATGCCAAAAGCTTCACCACGCATCCCAAGATGTTCAGCCTCAGCGGTTGAGCGCGTGGCCGAGGTGCCCATGGCATAACGGTTATTTTCAATCACGAAGACACAAGGCAGTTTCCAGATCGAGGCCATGTTAAAGGTCTCATACACTTGGCCTTGATTGGCGGCACCGTCGCCGAAATAGACAAAAGATACATTCTTGTTACCACGATATTTATTGGCAAAGGCCAACCCTGCCCCCAGCGGCACTTGCGCACCCACAATGCCGTGGCCACCATAAAAATTCTTTTCGCGGCTAAACATATGCATTGAGCCGCCCTTGCCTTTGGACAGGCCACCTTGACGGCCCGTAAGC
>JAYVOQ010000092.1:0-21319 GCA_043757845.1 Hyphomicrobiales bacterium
AGACCCGCAAAACACAACGTCAATATCGCTTGCAAAACGCAAACCAGCGTCCATCACACAATCGCACGTCAAAACAACAATTGATCAGAGGTTCCCAAGACTATTACAGAAACATCGGAAAATCATACTGATTTAATACGCTGGTATAATTTTCCGAATGCGGCCCGAATTTGGCGAAACCAGCAAAGTCATTGACTGGCCGTCACGCCAAGCGCTGTATACGTAGCTTGGCCCTGTGCAACGCAAAGCGCGCACATTGCGCCAGCCTTGTTGACGCAAGTTCTGTAAAAACTGGGTGCAGCGATTGGCCACGGTGTTGCCAAAACGGAATTGCAAATCAAAACCATCGCGCTGCCTTCTGCCATAGTCTGGCTGATAATCTGGAGGCGGGCCTGGCTGGCCTTGGTCGACGTAGGGTGGTGGTGGCGGCATTGGTGGCTCGCGATGTAACCGCGCCACATAAGGCAGGCACTCAGGCAAATCAGGGTTTTGCATACAAAACTCGCGGATCGAGCGGGATTCACCTTTGGCAATAAAGCTGACAGCACCGATGGCCGCCAACAGGCAAACAATAATAAACTTCTTCATAATTGCGCTCCGTCTTCTCCCACCCATAGATCAGGATTTCGTTCCCATCGTGATGTGAATGTGGTCAGATCGTGGCAAAGGCCTTTGGTTAGTTCATTGCAACAAATGAAATTTTCACCACACCAGCGCCGTTCATGCCGATGGCGTTGGCCGCACCTAGGCTTAAATCCAACACACGACCACGAATAAAAGGCCCGCGATCATTCACGCGCACAATCACGCTGCGGCCATTGCGCAAGTTCGTCACTTTCAGTTTGGTACCAAAGGCCAAGCGGCGATGCGCACAGGTGAGGCCCATGGGCCGGAAATGTTCGCCATTTGCCGTTAGGCGGCCGGATTTATAATATGATGCCAAGCCCTCGGATGCTTGCGCCGAAGCGCAAAAGAAGAAAGCTGCAAAAGCAGCGCCACATAGATTTTTCATTAAACCCTCAAGATTGCGTTTGGGCCAAGCCATGAGTCTTGGGTGCCATTTCATGTTGCAGCGCAACATAAAACAAATTGAGGCAATAATGTGGCGTTGACTTTACTGTTTAGACTGCGGCTTCCACCATGATTTCCACATCAAGGCCAGGGGCTGCGAGCTTTGATTCGACTGTGGCGCGCGCTGGCGTATTGCCCTTAGACACCCAAGCATCCCAAGCTTCATTCATTTGCGAAAACATTTTAATGTCGGTGAGCCAGATATTGGCTTTGAGGATTTTAGTTTTATCAGTGCCGCATTCGGCCAAGGTTGCATCAATCTGCGCCAGAATATCAGCGGTTTGCTCTTTTACGGATTTGCCTGCAGCCTTTTCAGCCACAAACCCTGCAAGACGCGCCACGCCACCATAAACCACTGCCGCACTCATGCGCGGGCCCATTCCAATACGTTTGATCGTCATTTTCATTGCTCCTGAATTTTTCACACTTTTAGGCAACAGCGTCAATCACTGCAAGCAGCGCTTTGGGCAACACGTCGAAGGCGTAAGGCGTGTGCAAGCGTTCCAGCCAATGATGATAATCCCTGCCCCAAGGGCCAAGGTTGATGGTGGGCCAGCCAGCGGCCTCAGGCATCAGAAAACTGGTTCCCCAGGTTGGCGTGTTGGCGGCGACAACCGAAAGCTCGCCCGTCGCTTCACCAAAGAAGCTCATATCGGAAATGCCTGCAAAATAATTGAGTGCGCCGATCCCAAAAGGCATCACCGCTTTTTCGATACGCTGACGCAAGCTATGATCTTTCAACGATACGGCGAGATAGGGAATAGAGCCAAAGCCCAGCACCACGGCAGGGCCAACAAGACCCGATTTTTGCCAGAGTGTTTCTGTGATGCGTTTGGCCCGTTCCGGCAGATCCAGCGCTTGCGCATTGGCATAAGTGTTTGCTGTTTCCTCTAAAGTTCCAGAGGATAAAATTCGCACTAAGTCTGCCAGTGTCATTAAGCGCACCGCGCGGCCACTGCGTTCTTGCACACGCTTTAATGCGGTTGCCGCAGTGGCAGAAGCCAAGGCCAATACCTCAGCACCTGAGCGCTGATATTGCATCATGTTCCAATAGGTCCAGAAGGCATGAGGTGTGGTGACGTTATAGCCGTCTTTCAAATCCTTTGCGTAGAGCACGGTGGGTGGCGCGGTTTTTTCAGCACCACTGGTTTCAACAAATTGGGTGTTGCCTTCAAAAGCGCTGATCAACTCAGCCGCAATATAGGCTGCATTCACGCCGTCTTGCGGATATCCCGCATGAGCCTGTTTGCCCACAATGAAAGCCGTGAGCAATTGCTTGCCAATGGAGCCATAAGTTACTACGCGGGCTTTTGATCCGTCGCCTTGGTCGGAAATGGCATCAAGATTGATAACCAGCTTAATATCCAAGCCGCGCTGTTCTGCGGCTTTGAGAAGATCTGGCACAGCAGCGCGTGCACCGGCCGAACGATTTTCCTCATCAGCCACCGCCAAAAACAGCAGCGTGGCGTCACCCGTATAAGCTTCGATGGCGGCGATTCCCGCAGCCAAGCCCGCCTTCATATCCAACAAGCCACGGCCCGGCAAAAATTCACCCGACTCAAAATCCCTCAATGCCTGAGGGTTTTCACCGTTGGTTTTGAGGCGCGATATTGTGGCTTGCAGAAGCGCTTGCGGGTTAAAAGCTCGCAGATCGCCATAGTCATCCACCGGCACAACATCAAAATGACCCGTGAGCACGACCGTTGCCGCGCTTTTCCCCCGTTTTAAAGCAAAAAGGCTATGACGTTGGTGTTCGCCACCCGGAACAGGAGTCAGCCAAACATCATCAAAACCTTTAAGTTCCTCCATCACCTCGTGCGGAAAGCTAGCTTCCGCACTGCTACCTGTGACTGAAGGTATGGCGGTGAACTTTATGCTTAACTCATGCGCACGGGCACTCATATTTATTTGGTTCACGCGAAATTCCGGTCATGCGCCAATACGGCGTTCAGCAAAACTTGCGCACCCGCAGCGCATTCTTCCAGCGTTGTGCTTTCTTCTTCATTGTGTGAAATGCCGCCAAGACAGGGCACGAAAATCATCGTGGTGGGGGCCACGCGGGCGACATAGGCCGCGTCATGGCCCGCACCAGAGGCCATATCGCGGGACTTGAATCCGGCCTGTTTTACACCTTGGCGCACACATTCAATGAGGTTGGCGGCAAATTTCACAGCGGGCGAATTCCAAATACGCTTTTCCTCCATCGTTATGTTGAGGTCGCCAGCGATCTTGGTTATGACGGCGCGGTAAGCCTGTTCCATCTGATCAAGCACCGCTTCATCGGGGTGGCGCAAATCCACCGTAAAAAACACTTCACCCGGAACCACATTTCGGCTGTTGGGTTTGTTTTCGATGAGGCCAACAGATGCAACACCGGGAAGATTATCCATGCCCACAGTGTTAATTGCATCAATCATTCTGGCCGCCGCCAACAGTGCATTTTTACGCAGGCCCATGGGTGTGGCACCCGTATGGCTTTCTTGGCCTTTCAATGTCACCTCATACCAGCGCATGCCCTGCACGCCGGTGACGACACCAATCATTTTATCTTCAGCTTCCAAGATCGGGCCTTGCTCAATATGCAATTCAAACATCGCGGAAAATTTTATAGAACCGGCTTTGTGCTGGCCCTTATAACCAATGCGGGAAAGCTCATCCCCCAATTTAATGCCAGCGCGATCTTCCCTGCTCCATGCAAAATCTGGCGTGAACACGCCAGCATAAACGCCAGAGCACAACATTGCGGGCGCGAAGCGAGAACCTTCTTCATTCGTCCAATTCGTAATCATCAGGGGAGCGTTGGTTTCATAACCCATGTCAACCAACGTGCGCATGGCTTCGAGCGCACCCAACACGCCCAGCACACCATCAAACTTTCCGCCGGTGGGTTGCGTGTCTAAATGTGAACCCATGGCAATGGGGGCCATATCTTTGCGGCGGCCAGCACGTGTGGCAAACATATTGCCCACTTCATCCACCTCCACCGTGCAACCTAGTTTTTCACATTCGGACTTGAACCAATCGCGCACGCGTTTGTCTTCATCAGATACGGTAAGACGCTTGATGCCGCCCTTAGGTGTAGCGCCAAACTTGGCGGTTTCCATCAACGCTTCCCAGAGACGCTGTGGGTTGATGATGAGATTGGTTTTTGATGTCATGATTTAATCTTCACATCTTCGTCTTACTCAAACCTCTGGCATCAATATGCGGTTGATGCAAAGCAAGGTCAGCTTTACCCAGACGATCGCTGACCGCATTATATTGATGCCAATAGGGATAGGGCAGCGGCAGGCGACTTACGTCGTCCAGCTTTTTGAAGTCTTCTGCCGTCAGCTTGAGATTGACCGAGGCCAAGTTGTCTTTAAGTTGCGCTTCGTTACGCGCACCGACAACTAGTGAGGCCACGCCGGGTTTGCTGGCCGTCCACGCCAGACCCACTTGTGCGGCGGAAACGCCGTGAGCTTCACCCACTTCAACCAGAGCATCCACGATGCGCCATAACCGATCTTGATTATAAATCGGCGGCTCTGTCCAACCATCCAAATGGCGCGACTGCTCTGGTGATCTATCACGACGAAATTTGCCCGACAAAAGCCCGCCGGCAATCGGGCTCCACACTTGAATGCCAACACCTTGGTCAACAGCGATGGGCAGCAACTCATATTCAGCCTCACGCGCCTCAATGGTGTAATGAATTTGCTGGCAGACAAATCTGGCCAAGCCATTTCTGTCTGCTGCCATCAAGGCCTTCATGATGTGCCAGCCAGAAAAATTTGAACACCCAAAATAGCGAACCTTGCCCTGTTGAACCAGCGTATTCATCGCCTCCATGGTTTCTTCGATGGGTGTTTGGCCGTCCCATTGATGCAATAAATAGAGATCAATGTGGTCACGCTGCAAACGCTTTAGACTAGCTTCACATTGTTGAATAATGTGAAAGCGTGAAAGCCCCTGCTCATTAGGCCCGTCACCCATGCCAAAGCGGACTTTGGTTTCCACCAGCAATTGATTGGAGCGCGACTTAAGTATTTCGCCCAAAGCTGTTTCAGACCGCCCGCGGGTATAGGCATTCGACGTATCAAATATATTCACACCATGTTCGATGGCAACATCGATCAAACGTGACGCCTGTTTCAAATCCAAGCTGCCAGTCATATTGAAAAAACCGGCCCCATCAAAATTCATGGTGCCCAGCGTAATCGAAGAAACCTTCAAACCTGCACGACCGAGATTGCGATATTCCATTTTTCACCTCTTATATTTCAGATGAAACGACAGGCCCGCCTTCACGTCAAGAGTGTCATTTTCAGTTGAGCGGCTTTTTCAACACTTCAGGGTGGCTGGCCTGTAGTTTGGCAACAAGTGGCTTCATCGCGGCAGTGGTATTTAAATGGGCCACAAGAATGGCATCAGACGTGACGGCTACCATAACGTCATGAAGTCCTTCCACGGCCACAAGCATATCGCCGCCAATCACCAAAACATTGTCGCTATGGGTAAATTGTACCCGTCCAATAGCGGCATTCCCATCTCCGTCCTGTTCCATAATTGCGTGAATGGATTTCCACGTACCAAGATCAGACCAAGGGAAGTTTGATGGTAGAACCGCAGCCTTCGTCGTCTTTTCCAAAACAGCAAAATCAATGGACAGCGATTTCGCGGCAGAAAATTCGTTCTCATCCAAATAATGAAAATCGTCGCTACGTTTCATATTTTTTGCCGCACGTGCAGCAGGCTCTGCGATATCGTGGGCAAGTAAATTGGCTTCATTTAAAAGTATTGAAGGCTTACAAATAAAGTTGCTTGAATTCCAAAGGTAACCTTTCGCGACGTAAAGTTGGGCCACTTCAGGAGTGGGCTTTTCAGCAAATCTATTGACGTTGCGCACAGGTGCTGCGCCGTGCAATTCATCGCCCGGCGAAATATAGCCATAGTCACTGGAGGGCGATTGCGGCTGAAGGCCGAAAAGAACAATGTGATCTTGCGCGGCCTTTAGTGCCAGCTCGATGTGGTTATGAAAGGCTTCTGTATCCGGCATGGCGTGATCTGAGGCCACAGCCATGCACAGACCCTGGCGACCAAGGTTAATACACAAATTCGCTGCCGCGAGAATTGCGGCGGCAGAGTCGCGTCGCATGGGTTCCAACATAATCTCTGCTGCTACACCAATTTCGCGCAATTGTTCGGCCACCAGAAAACGATGATCTTTTCCTGTTGCGATGATGGGCTTTGCAAATCTAAAATGGCCTTGGCGCTCACCCTGCATCCGTAAAATGGTTTCTTGAAACAGCGAACGGTTGGAAATCAGTTTCAAGAACTGTTTGGGCAAGTCTTCGCGTGAGAGTGGCCAGAGTCTTGAGCCCGAGCCACCGCATAGAATGATTGGTGTTATTTCAACTGTGTTTGCCATTGTCTGTCGTTAGTACAGCAACACAAAAAATGCAGCAAGGGAAGCAAACTACTTAATGTCAACCCGGGTCGCGTTTTGCGTTGAAGACTGAAGTGCTGCCTCCACCACTTTTTGAACCTCATAGGCCTCGCGGAAATCGGGGCCTTGGTGTTTTGCACCGCCGATGGCGGCAAGGAATTCCGCCATCTCAATGGCTTTCAAATCGTTGAAGCCTAACTGGTGGCCAGCAGCCACGCAGAATCCGCCGTAAGGAGGGTGTTGCGGGCCACTTTCAATGGTAGTGAAACCACTTGTGCGAGGATTGTTGCCAGATTTGTAAAACTTCAATTCATTGAGGCGCTCTTGAGTGAACGCAAGTGAGCCTTTGGAACCTTCTATTTCGAATCCCAACTGCATCTTACGACCCGTCTTCACCCAATTGGCCTCAATGGTTCCACCAAAACCCGCTTCAAAGCGCACCAGCAAACGGGCGATGTCATCCACCATCACCGGCATCATTTCGTTGCTGCCGCAGGCTTTAGGGCGTTGTTTGATGACCGTTTCAACATCGGCATTTACAGCAGTGATAGGCCCCAACAGAAAACGCGCCATGCTAATGATGTGGCTGCCCAGATCAGCAATCACACCGGGGCCGCCTGAGGGGTCTATGCGCCATGTCCACGGGCTTAGCGGATCATGCATATAGTCTTCAGCGTGAATTCCACGAAAACCAGTAATCTCACCTAGCTCTTCGCCCGCAATCATATCGCGTGCGATTTTCAGCATTGGGTTTTTGATATAGTTGAAACCGACTTGTGTGATCACGCCTTTGGCTTCAGCCGCTATCAGCATTTCCTCAGAATCTTGAAGGGTGGGTGAAAGTGGCTTCTCACAATGCACATGTTTGCCTGCGGCAATGGCGGCCAATACCATTTCTTTGTGCAACGTGTTAGGCGTGGTGATGGAGACAACATCAATGGCGGGATCATCCACAAGATCACGCCAGTTGCCGGAGGATTTTTCGAAACCATATTGATTCGCGGCCTTGGCAGCACCATCAGCATTTACGTCTGCGATCATGCGCAGCACCGGCACTGGAATTTCAGGAAAGGCCGCCAGCGCAGAGCGATACGCAAATGCGTGGGCCTTGCCCATGAAGCCAGTGCCTATGATACCGATGTTGAGCGATTTTTTAGACACTCGCGAACCCTTGCGTCTCTACGGTATATCCAGCAGCGGTCATCACACGCATGAGTTCCTTGTGGCCCACTTGCGCCATTTTCAGCGGTGGGTTTTTCTTCGGGTCTTGCTCAGCTTCCACAACGAACCAACCCTCATAACCATAGTCAGCAAATTTTCTCACAATCTTTGCAAAATCCAATGAACCGTCACCTGGCACAGTGAAAGCGCCCAGTGCCACCGCGTCAAGGAAGCTTTGCTTGCTGCGGTTCAATTTCTTGATCACGTCCATACGCACATCCTTCACATGCACATGATTGATGCGCTTGTGGTGCTTATCAATGACTCGCAGCGGATCACCCCCTGCAAAAGCCAAATGGCCCGCGTCAAGCAACAACGGAATGCCAGCCCCAGAATTATTCATGAAAGCATCTAATTCAAGCTCAGTTTCCACCACGGCGGCCATGTGGTGATGATAAGATAAAGGCATACCCTGCTCGGCACACCATTCACCAAACTGAGTGACCTTGTTGGCATAGGATTTCATATCGCGATCTTCGAGCTTGGGCTTGGTTGCCATGGGCTTGGAACGATCCCCCTGAACGGAAAGGCCCACTTCCCCGTATACGATACAGGGTGCTGCCACCGCTTTGAACAACTCGATCATCGGCGCGATGCGGTCTTTATTTTCAGATAATCCCCCAATCGTAAGGGTGCCGGAGAACCAGCCACCACAAAGTGTAACATCGGCCTTCTTCAAAATCGGCAACATTTCTTTCGGGTCTTCGGGAAAGCGGCGGCCCTTTTCCATGCCGGTAAACCCCGCGCTGCGCGATTGGCGCAGACACTCTTCCAGCGACACGTCATCTGAGAGTTCTGCAAGATCATCATTCCACCAGGCGATGGGCGACATGCCGAGTTTGGCTTTTAGCATTTGTTTCTCCTCAATTGACTTCCCCTCACCCGCCCTTCGGGCACCCTCTCCCCGCAAGCGGGGCGAGGGGCGGAATCACTTCGCCCTTCGCCCTTCGCCCCTCTGGGGAGAAGGTGGCCCGAAGCGCCGGATGAGAGGCCGTGTTTAAACACCCACGCGTTGTTTCTTGCGCAAGTCATCCTGATATTTTCGCGCCTCATTCACTTCCTTGCGTTTGGAAACAGTGGGCACGCCCACATCCCATTGCGCGTCACCGGGGGTGAAGATGAAGGCATCTGAATCAATCACGATCACTGTGGTGCGGTCGGTGGTCTTAGCCCAATCCAGCGCCTCGCTCATTTCGGCCAGTGATTTAACTTTGCGTGAAAGTGCGCCCATGGCTTCGGCGTGTTTGGCAAAATCAACACTGAATGGTTTGATCACATTCGAATCTTTGATCAGATTGTTATAACTCTCGCCGCCCGTGAAATTCTGGAGGCGATTGATGATGGCAAAGCCGCCGTTATCGCACACCACAACAATCATCTTATGACCGGTGAGCACGGAGGAATAAATATCGGAATTCATAATAAGATATGAGCCATCGCCCACCAACACATAAGTGTCACGCGTTGGGTCTGCCATGGCAGCACCCCAGCCACCGGCGATTTCATAACCCATGCAAGAGAAGCCATATTCTACATCAAAGGTGTTGGTAGATTTCACACGCCATATTTTATTGAGTTCGCCCGGAAGGCCGCCCGCTGCCGTGATCACGTAATCGCGCTCGCCGGCTTTGTCATTCACCAGGCCAACGATTTGGCCATAGGTGGGCAGTTCGGCATTGGTGGGGGCCTTGTAGCCATCAACCGCCTCGTTCCACAGCGCCATCTCCGCCTTAGCCTTGGCCGTCCATTTGGCATCTACTTTTAAGTCTTTTGTGGCAGAGGAAATTTCTTCCATTGTCACTTTGGCATCGCCCACAACGGCCACGGCGCGGTGTTTGGTGGCATCATATCGTGCGGCATTGATGGAGATGAATTGTGCGTCATGCGAGAAACACGTCCATGAGCCTGTGGTGAAATCTTGTAGGCGTGTGCCGATCGACAAAATTACATCGGCTTCTGCGGCGATGTGATTGGCCGAGGTTGAACCCGTCACGCCAATGGGGCCAATATACATGGGGTGGGAATGCACCATGCTGCCTTTGCCAGCCACAGTTTCCGTGATGGGAATGCCGTGGTCTGCAGCAAATTTTGCCACTATAACTTCAGCACCTGAATAACGCACACCACCGCCCGAAATAATCATGGGGCGTTTGGCGTTTTTCAAAACTTCAAGAGCCTTGGCTAGGCGTTTCACATCCGGCCTTGCGCGAGTGATCTCATGCACCGTTGGTGTGAAGAATACCGCTGGGTAGTCAAAAGCCAATTCCTGAATGTCTTGCGGTAGGCCGATGAAGGCTGGGCCGCAATCGACCGGGTCTAGCATCGTGGCCACGGCTTGCGGCAGGGATGAGATGATTTGTTCGGGGTGGGTGATGCGGTCCCAATAGCGCGACACAGGTTTGAAGCCATCGTTCACGCTGGTTGAAGGCATTCCAAAATGCTCAACTTGTTGCAATACCGGGTCTGGCCTGCGGTTAACGAAAGTGTCGCCCGCGAGAATGAGAATGGGCAAGCGGTTGGCATGGGCCACGCCTGCGGCGGTGATCATATTTGTGGCACCCGGGCCAACCGATGAAGTGGCGATCATAATCTGGCGGCGCAGCTTGGCTTTGGCAAAGGCGACAGCGGCCAGCGCCATGGACTGTTCATTCTGCCCGCGCCAAACGGGCAAAATGTCTTTCACTTCAACCAAGGCTTCCGACAGGCAGGTCACATTGCCATGTCCAAAAATACCAAAAGCGCCGGGAAACAGCGGCACTTGCTTGCCATCAATCAACGTGAACTGGTTGACCAGATATTTAACCAGGGCTTGCGCCATGGTGAGGCGGATGGTGGACATTATGATGTCTCCTGAGAGGTTTTGAGGGACATTGCAGAAATCAACTTACCATGGAAGTGGTTTTTGGAATAACTGATCCAAATGTTTCACATCATATCCGGAGAGCGGTTCAAACATGCCACATGTGGTCATTGCGGGAAAAATTCACGAAGCCGGGGTGGCCCTGCTGAAAGGCACTGCGAGCTTTACGCTGGACGTGGTGGACGAGGTTACTCTGGCTTCATACGCGCCCTTCATGCCAAAGGCTGATGCGCTGCTTATCCGCACGCAAGCTTGCACGGCGGAGGTGATTGCCTCTGCGCCCAACCTCAAAATCGTGTCGCGCCATGGCGTGGGTTATGACGCAGTTGATGTTGCAGCGCTTAATGCCCGCAAAATTCCTTTGGCCATTGTGGGAGACGTGAACTCTCGCGCAGTGGCTGAGCATACACTCACTTTAATGCTGGCGGCGGCGCGGCGCGTGGTGGCGCATGACGCCGCCTCACGCAGTGGCAACTGGAATGAGCGCAACAAGTTTGACGCTGTTGAGCTTGATGGCAAACTTTTGCTGATGATCGGCTATGGCCGCATTGGCAGACGTGTGGCGGAATTGGGCAAAGCCTTTGGCATGATCACTGCGGCGTATGACCCTTTTGTTAAAAACTTGCCGGAGATGAAGGTTGATTTGCGCGCCGCATTGGCAGAGGCCGACGTGGTTTCACTGCATATGCCTGCCACGAAAGGTGCTGTGATTGGGGCGGCCGAGTTGGCACTCATGAAGCCATCCGCCATCATCATTAATGCCGCACGTGGCGGCTTGGTGGATGAAGTGGTACTCGATGCAGCTTTGCGGGCGCGAAGAATTTTCGCGGCGGGTTTGGACGTATTCGTGGATGAGCCGCCAAAGCCTGATCATCCTCTGCTTTCCAATCCTTACATCACCATCAGCCCACATAACGCGGGCCTCACGCAGGAATGTGCGAGGCGCATGGGCATTGCTGCAGCGCAGAACATTATCGATTTTTTTGCTGGGACACTGGATCGGAAGTTTGTAGTTAATGCACCTTAACTCACCTTCCCTCATCAGTGGAAAGGAGAATTCTCACTTCACTTCGACTGGCGCTTTGTTCTTCTCAACTATATAAAATCCATTGGCCTTCACATCTTGCCAGTCGCCCTGCGTTCCATCTGGCCATTGCACGCGAATTTGCGAAGCGGCTTCAGCGCCCAAACCAAAATGCCAGAAGCCGTTCATGCCAGATACATGCCCGCCGCCTGAGGTAACTTCACGGCGCATGATTTTTTCACCAAGCTTCACTTCAATCCACGCGCCAATGGCCTCATGGTTGCCGCCTTCTTGCTTCAATCGTAGTCCCAACCAATGGCCAAGCTTGGTTGAAACATTCTGGAACAGCCGCACATTGGCGCGGCGGTTGATGATCAGAACATCGAGTTTTCCATCCAAGTTGAAATCATCAACAATGGCACCACGGGCTTCGTCGAAATTCAACATGTGGGATTTTTCGCCCGCTTCCATGAAAGTGCCATCAGGCTTTTGCAGCAGAAGATTGCTGGGATCTTTCAAAGCAAAATCGGGCATGGCGTCAACATTGCCCTTGGCGATGAACAGATCATAAAGCCCATCATTATTCACATCTTCAAACTGCGCATGCCAGCCGGTGGAGGGCCTTGTGTCTCCGCCCGCAAAAGGCATGTGGGCCGAGGTGCCTGTGGTGAAAGGCGCATCCTTATAGGTGGGCTTGTCTTTGCCAGCGGCCAACATTTGCAGGCGCTGATCGGCCATGGAGGTTGTGAAAATTTCAGGCAGGCCATCGCCATTGATATCCGCACTGGCGATGCCCATGCCCCAGAAGCGTTGGAACTTCCAGCCTTCATCGGCGGTATAAAGCTTCGGTGCTTCGCCCTGTGGAATTTTCCACATTTGCTCTTGCCCGCCTTCATAATATTCGCGGTCATTGGCCACGCGCAAAGATGGCGTGCCGGAGCGGTTCCAATCGGTGAAGAGCATCGACAATGAACAGAACGATGGTTTCAGCGGAATGCGAGCAGCGTAACCGTTTTGCGCCGCATTGGGGCGCAGCAACCAGTTATCGGTGCAATGGCCCCAGGGTTCATTCTCGAAAGCACGGTCGATATAGGTGCCCATGGCCAATGTGGGCCAAGTGTTGCCTTTCTCCCAAGTGGCAGAGAAGGCTGTGCCCCAGGCATCTCCGCCGTCAAAGCCCCACTTGGCAGAGGCATCTTCAAACTTGCATTGGCCCAGCCCTCGGAAGGCTTTGCTTGCGCCAACGCGCAGCACGACAAGATCCATGATGCCATCTCCATCAATGTCGAGCGGGTAAGCGCCTGTCACATGATCCAGTTCAGCACCGGATTTTGTTTCGGCGAATTTCAGTAAGCCGCCGCGCTTGGATTTATTGATGTACAGCTTGGACTGGTTCTCGCCGCCCGCGATATAAACGTCTGGCAGGCCATCGCCATTGCAATCGAAGGAAGCAACACCGCCGCCTGCCATATATTGCCACTCACCTTTGTAGACCGAGTTGAGGCCTGAGGACTTAGTGACATCGGTGAATGTTGGGATGGTAAGTGGATCGGCACGAGCCGATGTTGCCGCGATCAATAGGAACAGCGCCAATAGGTTTTTCATTTTGTCATCTTCAATGCGGCAGCGAACTTGCCGATGCACTGGCCTTGCGTCAGGCCATGTTCAATGGCGGCGCGATAATGGATGCCACCATAAAGCCGCGAGATCGCTGCCTCCTGTGCGGCAGCTTCAAAACTGGCATAGTGCCGTGTGGGAATGTTATCTTGCACATGGGTGGCATCATCAAACGCAAAATGATCGCCGAACATTTCTGTCAAGACTGTGGCAGCCGCACCCGATTGGGATGAATGGCCGGAAGGATATTCAGGAAAAGGAGGGGTGATCAACATCGTCTCCCATTTCGGATCAATCACGCGCTTAATGTAAGTGACGGGCCGCAAGAGATCATATTCCATCTTGGTTTGCCAGCATCCGATGAAGGCATCAGCCACGGCAATGCCGACGCGGGCTAGAGCTTCAGCCGTTTTTGCAGCGGGTAGATGGTCGCGATTGGAAATTTGAATCACAATAGAAACCCAGTGGCCCGGAGGCGTAGGTGAGAGCATCGGGTCATCAGACCAAAAGCGTGCGATAGCCTTCTGTTCAGGCGTGAGAGCATTCTTTGTGTCGTGAACTTCAAGCGCCTGTTTATAAAATTCCGAGGCCTTGTCTTCGCTATAGACCGGCGGCGGAGGCAGGTCACAAGTTGCGGCGGCGGGCATAGCGAAGGGGCGGTTCTTGTTCCAATTGGGCAAAAGTGGAACTTGTTGCATCCCTTGGCTGTTCGTTGGCACCCAATTGGCCGGGCCGGGCTTCAGCTCATATTTCAGAGGGAAACCCATGTTGGTGATGGTGGCACCACCGTCTGTTTTTGACCAAGCAAAAATCTGCGTGGCCATGGCTTTGCCATAAGCCGTCGAACGCTTGGCTACATCGGCAGCCACGCCGCCTGCCACATCATGTTCCATCTTGGTGGTTTCAGCGCGCAAGGCGTTCTGGCCCGAAGGGCCGGTGTTGCCAAAATAGTTCTGCATGCTTTGGGCAAGCACGGCGTTGAGAACAATCGCCTCATCATAGGCCTTGCCCTTTTCGCGCAGTGGCAAAGATTTCAAATCATGCAGTTGTCCCACAAGAGAGGTTAGATGCTCATCGCCAGAGGCAACGGCTTCATATGAGGCCACGCCCAGATAGGCAAAGTTGCGAGAAGCCAAAGGCGGCGAATAAGTTGCCGTGTGGCGCACCAGTTTTAAGATGAGGCCATACCAGTTGGAAAGCACTTGTTCTTGTGAAAGTGAGGCTGCTTGGGTAGAACCGAAGCTCAACGTTAACAATACAAAAACGCAAATCGATTTTAATTTCATTTCATAATCACCAGTGGGCGTCATACCACGACAGGTTCATGACAATTTTGCTTGGCCCTCAGAGGTTGATTTAAGCAGCGTCCTTCATGGCACCAGGACCGGGAATGGCCCCCTTTGGACATTTGCCAGCGATGATCATACCTAGCACTTCGTCATGGGTCACATCTTTCGTGTGGGCCGTGCCCACAACTTTGCCGTTCTTCATAACAACCAAGCGATCGGCCAAATCAAACACGTCATGCAAATCATGGCTGATCAAAAATATGCCAATGCCTTCAGCTTTGAGTTGCTTGATGAGTTCGCCTACTTGGGCGGTTTCCTGCGGGCCTAGAGCGGCGGTTGGTTCATCCATAATCAGGATACGCGCGTTAAAGTGAATGGCGCGCGCGATGGCCACTGATTGACGCTGGCCGCCAGACAATTTGCTCACCGGCTCTTTGAAGCGGCGGAAGTTGGGGTTCAAACGGAACATTACCTTGCGGGTTTCAGATTCCATGGCGGAATCATCAAGCGTGCCGATTGCGGTTTTGATTTCGCGGCCCAGATACAGATTGGCGGAAGCATCTACATTGTCGGCCAAAGCCAGTGTTTGATAGATGGTTTCAATGCCTTGGGCTTTAGCGTCACGTGGGTTGTTGATGGCAACTTCGGAACCTTCAACCATAATTTTCCCAGCATCACGTTTGTATGCGCCAGAGAGAACCTTGATCAACGTTGATTTACCAGCGCCGTTGTGGCCAAGCAGGCCCACCACTTCGCCGGGGAACAAATCAATGGATGCATGATCCACAGCCTTGATACCACCGAAAGATATGGAAATGTCTTTCATCTCGATCAATGGCGTTCCTCGTGATGGCTTGGAAGACTCTCGCCCTTTCACTGCTGAAGGGGATTCGTGGGTTTGAGCAATGGCACTGACGGGCTTTCGCACGGCAGCTGTGCTTGTGGATGCGGCCTTGATTGCGGGTTTTTGTGTTGATACTTTCGCCATGTCAGCCTTCCCTCATTTCAATCTACTGCGATATTGTTGGTCAAGATAAACGGCTAGCACCAAAACGCCGCCCACCACCATGTTTTGGAAGGCGGCGGGTAAGTTCAACAGTGACATGCCGGAAACGATGGATTGCATCATCAAAGCGCCGATCATCGCGCCGTAAATCGTGCCCACACCACCTGCCAGCGATGTGCCGCCGATCACCGAAGCTGCGATCACATAGAGTTCGTTAGTCTGGCCCAAGGCATTGGTTGCCGCGTTCAAGCGCGCCGAAGAAATGATGGACGATACACCCACCAGAAAGCCCATCAGCGAGAATACTTTTACCGTCAACCATTTTGTGTTGATACCCGCCAATTCAGCTGCTTCCGGGTTTCCCCCGGTTGCATAAACATAACGCCCAAAACTGGTACGCGTGGCAATGAAAGTCATCGCCAAGCAAACCGCTAAAGCAATCAATGCCGGAAGTGAAAAACCCGTATAGTGAATCAAGCCATTGGTACAGTGAACAACTTGATCGCCTGCCATGCAAATAGCGCTGCCATCACGATTTTCGACACCAGGGGGGATCGTCAGTTTATTGGCCGTGGCATAGTCTTCCATCACACCCGGTGGCCATGGATATGAATTCATCACCAGCGTGGTGCCAAGCACAGCGGCGCTACCTATTGCGGCAAGGAAGACTTCAGCCCAAATCGGTCGCAGCGGGAACTTGAATTTTATGCGAGAGCGCCTGCCATTCACGATGGCAAAGATGACAACAAGACAGGCACTGATGCCAATCACCCAGCTCCAGAATGGCCCAAGCCAACTGGATTGAACGCCGCCGCCAAAGACTTCAAAGTTTTGATCCATTGGTGCTACCGTTTCGCCTTTGGCAAGCAAGAAGGCGATACCGCTGTAGGCAATGAGTCCACCCAACGTTACAATGAAGGCCGGAATTCTGGCATAGGCAGTGAGAAACCCGTTAAAGGCGCCGATCATTGCCCCTAACCCGAGGCAGGCGATAACACCCAAAACCCAAATGATGGGATGACCCACACCCAACGACGGGGCAAGATGGTAAACCTGCAAAACCGCCGTGCTGACAGCGATTAAGCTGAGCATTGAGCCCACCGAAAGATCGATCTGGCGCATGACGATGAGCAAAACCATGCCCGTGGACATGACGGCGATTGAAGATGTTTGAACAAGCAGTGTCCATAAATTGCGCGGCGTCAAAAACGCGCCACCAAACAAGCCGTCATTGGGCGATATGATACCGCTCCACACATCAAAGATGCACCAAACCACCAGCAATGCGGCAATCATGCCCAACATGCGCGCGTCAATTTCTGTGGCGCGAAAAAACTTGGCGACAGCTCCCTCTTGATCGATAGCTGGGCTTTGACTGGTGGGTGTTGGTGTGGACAAGATCGCCTCCGATTTTTTGGGGTTTATTTCCCCATTTTCGTCATTCCCGCTTCTCGCGTCGGCCAAGCCGATACGGCGTAGCTTTGTCGCGGGAATGACGACTTTTAGAAAATGTGAACAGATCTTCGCTTACAAAAACTGCGCCACCCTCATTCAAAAGGATGGCGCAGTAAATTATCAAACTAGCAAGTGATTACTTGCAAGCGGCAACGTCTTTTGCGCCGGCGCAAGCTTCGTCTTTCTTGATCCAGCCAGCCTTGATCACGTCTTCAAGGTTAGCTTTGGTGATTGGATTTGGAGCCAAGAGAATGGCGTTCATTTCAACCTTCTTCTTGCCTTCCTTGAACTTAATGACGCCAGGCAGCTTGTCTACAGCGGTGCCTTCAGCAAGGGCAACAGCGGCTTCAGCTGCTACTTTGCCAAGTGCGCGGCTGTCTTTCCAAACGGAAACCGTCTGAGTGCCGATGGCAACGCGGTTCAGAGCAGCCTTATCACCGTCTTGACCGGATACTGGAACTTTACCAGCAAGGCCTTGGGCTTTCAGAGCAGCAACAACACCAGAGGCCATGCCGTCATTTTCAGACACAACAGCGTCAACCTTGTTTTTGGTTGAAGTCAGGCACTGTTCCATGTTCTTCTGAGCGTTATCTGGCTTCCAACCGTCGGTGAAGGTTTCGCAGACGTTCTTGATCTTGCCCGAATCCATGGCAGCTTTCAGAACTTCCATTTGGCCCATGAACAAGAAGGTCGCGTTTGGATCACCCTTGTCGCCCTTGATGAAAGCATAGTTGCCTTCTGGCTTGGCTTTCAGGATTTCCTTGGCCATCAAACGGCCAACGCCCACGTTATCAAACGTGACATAGAGCGCTGCTGGATCTTCGAATTGCACGTCATAGGCGATGGACTTGATGCCCGCATCAGTGATCTTCTTGATCGAGGGTAAGATGGCGTCTGAGTCAAAAGCCACTACCATGATAACGTCTGGCTTCTGAGCGATCAGGCCTTCGATGTCAGCAGCCTGCTTTTGGGCAGAGCCTTGCGCATCAGCGGTGATGTATTTGTCGCCAGCAGCTTCAACAACGGCCTTAATGGCGGCGTCATCTGTTTTCCAACGTTCTTCTTGGAATGTCTTCCACGACACGGCAATGGTTTTGCCCTTGGCTTCGGCAAGGCCGCTCATCGCAGTTGCAGCGAGAGCGCCCAGCATTACGGCTTTCACGAGATTTTTCATTAAGTATCCTCCTGATGGAACTTTAATTCAGATTTGCTGCCGTGTTATTACGGCGTAAATCCCATTGCACGACACCCGCAGCACTGCAGATATCATGCAAATTTTCTGTTCGAAATAAACCGCCACCCAAGTTTTTTTTATTGTGCGGCAATTTAATTCGGCACTTAAAATAATCTTGCATGGCTATTGAGATTGAGTCAACCTGATTTTGGGAGTGAACAAAAATAATGAAGAATAAGGCCGACAGCGATCTAATCCGAAGGCAGAATCGGCATTTGGTGCTTGAGTCTTTGCGTTTCGCTGGCCGCGCACCGCGCGTTGACCTTGGCCGTTTGACGGGCCTGTCGTTGGCCACCATCACCTCTATCACCACGCAACTTCTGAATGAAGGTTTATTGCTTGAAGACAGCGCTGGCGTGCAGGCTTCGGCACGGCGCGGTCGGCCCAGTGTTGATTTGAAGCTTAATCCAAAGGCTACACATATTGTTGCGGTGAAAACATCAATCGACAGAATTGAAATGGTTTTGGCAGATTATGCCGGAACGCGGGTGGCCCATGAGATCAAGTCCATTTCCAGCTATGAGATGAAAGCCGATGAGGTTGGGCGTAAAGCGGCAGAGTTGATTCTGGCTTTTCTGGCGGCACATCAAATGAAGCCACAAGATGTGCGCATCATTGGTGTGGCCGTACAGGGTGCAGCCGAAACCAGCTCTGGTCATTTGATGTGGAGCCCGGCATTCAAAGCAGTCAACATTCCACTCACCGAGCCGATCAGCAGGTTGACGGGCATTGCGTGCAGCCTTTCAAACGATGCCAATATGATTGCTGAAGGCCTGATGGCGCGTGAGCACTATCAATACATAGGTACAGCCGCAGTGATCTTCATGGGTTACGGTGTTGGCATGGGTCTGGTGATTGATGGCAAAACCTATCACGGCTCAACCGGGGCTGCCGCAGAGTTCGGCCACATGAATCATATCCCGCGTGGAGCCATATGCCGATGTGGGCGTGCAGGTTGCTTAGAGGCTTATGCTTCAGACTATGGCATTTTGCGCATTGCTGAGGGCTTGCCCATCACCACGCCGCCACCCTCTCATGCCGTAGAACCAGAAGTTATGTTGGCTTTGGAGAAAGCCGCCCGCAATGGCGATCAAGCAGCGCTCAACGCCTATACGCAAGCGGGCGAGGCCATTGGTTTTGGATTGGCGCGCATGATTGCTTTGATGAACCCCGACCGGATTGTGATCAGCGGGCCCGGGCTTCGGGCTTTTGATTTGATTGAGCCTGCCATCAGCGCTGCCATTGAAGAAGCGGTTGTGCCAGCATTGCGCGACAATGTGAAAATTGAAAAACTGCCCATGGATCATGACATGATCATCAGCGGCACGATTGATAAGTTGTTGCACGATCTTGACCGTGAGGTTTTCGCAAGGGCAGAGCATTCTGTTTAGTTCAGAATTCTCGTTTTGAGGTATTAAGACATAAAATGCCAAGTGCCATTGCCGTATAAATCATGATGGCGCATAGAAGCGAAAAATTAAGGAGTAACAGATGGTCACGTCTATTCAACATCACATTGACGGCAAGCTGGTAGACGGCAAATCAGGACGCAAGTCTCCCGTGTTCAACCCCGCCACAGGCGAGCAATCGGGTGAGATCAGCTTGGCCAATGCGGCACAGGTGAATGAAGCCATCGCTGTGGCCAAGAAAGCCTTTCCAGCTTGGGCCACCACCACGCCGCTGCGTCGGGCTCGCATTCTCAATAAGTTCCTGCGCATCGCTGAAGAACGCTCTGGCGAATTGGCCGCCATTATTACGGCCGAACATGGCAAAGTTCTCTCCGACGCGATGGGTGAAGTGCAGCGCGGGCTTGAAGTGGTGGAATTTGCCACGGCTGCGCCTCAGCTTTTGAAAACCGAATTCACCGAAAACGTGGGAACGCGCGTTGACTCTTATGCGCTGCGCCAGCCGCTCGGTGTTGTTGCGGGTGTTACACCTTTTAACTTCCCCGCCATGGTGCCGATGTGGATGTTCCCCATCGCTTTGGCAGCAGGCAATTGCTTTATCCTGAAGCCATCAGAGCGTGATCCATCCGCCTCGCTGCTTTTGGCCAAGTGGTTGGAGGAAGCGGGCTTGCCTGCAGGTGTGTTCAATGTTGTGATCGGCGACAAGGAAGCGGTTGATGCCATTTTGCTAAGCCCCGACATTGCGGCCGTGAGCTTCGTCGGCTCAACCCCGATTGCGCGTTACATTTATGAAACTGGCACGCGCACAGGCAAGCGTGTGCAGGCTTTAGGCGGTGCCAAGAACCACATGATCATCATGCCAGACGCAGACATGGATCAGGCCGTGGATGCCCTCATGGGTGCTGCCTATGGCTCTGCTGGTGAGCGCTGTATGGCGATTTCGGTTGCTGTGCCTGTGGGCAAGAAAACCGCTGATACGCTCATCGCCAAGTTGGAACCCAAGATTCGTGCTTTGAAAGTTGCACCCGGCACCGACAAAGACGCCGAGATGGGGCCATTGGTCACCAAGCAGCATTTCGATAAGGTGACGAGCTATATCGAGGAAGGCGTGAAAGAAGGTGCCAATCTTGTTGTTGATGGTCGTGGCCTTAAGCTGCAAGGCTATGAGGGTGGCTATTTCCTCGGTGGATCATTGTTCGACAATGTCACCACGGATATGAAAATTTATAAGGAAGAAATCTTTGGGCCAGTCCTCTCAGTGGTTCGCGTTGAAGATTACAATACCGCTGCCAAGATGATCAATGACCACGAGTTCGGCAATGGCACGGCGATCTTCACACGCGATGGTGACGCAGCGCGTGAATTTGCACATCAAATCCAAGTGGGCATGGTTGGCATCAATGTGCCTATTCCAGTGCCCATGGCGTTCCACAGTTTTGGCGGTTGGAAAGCCTCATTGTTTGGTGATCATCACATGCACGGCCCAGAAGGCTTGCGCTTTTATACCAAGCTTAAGACTGTGACTTCACGCTGGCCCACCGGCATTCGCGCTGGCGCTGAGTTCGTTATGCCGGTGATGAAGTGAGTGGTTTCTCCCTCCCCTCAAAAGACTATCTGATGCACACATCTTTTGGGACTTGAGGTTTGTGGTTTTTGCTGATTCAATTTCGAGAGATTGAATCGGGAGGCCATCATGAGCTTGTCCTGC
>JAYVOQ010000093.1:0-5560 GCA_043757845.1 Hyphomicrobiales bacterium
TCAGGATTTTCGACTTGCAAAACTAGGCACCCCTATTTCCTGAGAAGTAAAACACCAACCGTCAACCCAAGACCAAATGACAGAACCACACCGCCTGCAACAAAATTTGGTTCCTGCCACCAGGCAACATCGGATTTGCCTTGAAACTGAATGAAGTTTTCTTGAATCAACCTTTCCTTTTCAGTCAGGGCAAATTCACACTTCTTCAGGTCTTGAATACCATTAGCGATCAACTTCAACTGTGAAGGGGAATAGCAGTGGCACCCTGCAACGAAGGTGCCCTTGCATATATTTTCACCTTCAGGTGGAAGGCTTTCCTGTGCCCGAACTGGAAGTGTCACCAGCCCGTTCAGTAAGAAAATCGTCAATGATTTCTGAATCAGATTTTGCATCAGCTGCCTTGTCGATTTCAACGCTTTTTTGCAGAATTTTGCTATCTGATTCCGCCTTGGCTTGCTTGTCTTCTGCTTTTTCCTGTTTGATCTTAGCACGTTCCATGAACATCATGAACAGCGCAATTGCCGCCTTACTCAAGATGTCCATGAGCCTTGTCAACGCGGCAACACCTTTTGCAGCCGTGATCGCAACGTTTGCCGCTTTTTCTTCAGCCTGTCTGTCTGGTTCGGTCATACTTTTGGCTTGTCCTTGTCGCTGACCGCTGCCATTTTCTTAGCCGCAATCTTTTCAGCTTCGTGCTCAATTACTAGCTTTGGAAGCTTCCAACCCATGCGACCAGCAAACGCGCCGATGAACCAAGTGATTTGCGCAACGCGTTCAGCGGCTTTGTTGTCCCACTTGTTTTCAGTCCACACCGAAACGCGCGTCAGGGCTTCACCAAGAACCCACATTCCCATGTAAAGCGCGGTCAACATGGACATCATCTTGGCAAGGAAGTCTTGGCTGGTGTAATCCGGTTCTGTCTTGTTGATGAATTCGGGTGCTTTGTGTTCTTCGGAAACCACATCGACAGTGAGTGAAGGCGATGCATCAACCAACAGCTGGTCTTTTTCGTGGGGCATCGCAACGCTTTGGCCAAGCGCAATCATGGAATTGAAAAATACAGATAGTACGAAAAGAATCTTGAACATTAATGGTCCCCTTTTTTTGAAAAATCTGAAAACACCAAACAACCCATTACCTATTCGGCGTGTCCGTTCGGATCTTGACAATCACTTGCCCTTTTTCTCGCGTCAGCAATCTTGAACAGTGCGTCAATTTGCTTGGACATATGCGAAATTGTGGCGATATGACTTGCCGTCATGTTCAGTTGATCATCGACACGTCCCGACAGTTTCGAAACATTTTCGCTATAAGTTGAAACTGTGGTGGCAACGGTATCCAGCTTTCCGCGAAGTTCACCGTATTCACGAATTTGCTGCTTTTCGTTCTCATTGATCATGTCTTTCAGGACACCGTGTGACCTGTGAACATCATCCTTGATTGCCAACATCAACGTTTTCAATTCGTCGATTTGTTTTTCAGCCTTATCCCGCACCCTTTTTAATTCAATTTCTGCAAGCCTGATTCTTCGCTTCCGTTCGGCGAAAAAGTTTTTCAGCAGGAAGACAAACAAAGCGCCAATGGCACTAAGAAGGCCAATGGCAATTTCTTTTCCCGATGAAATAAGCAAGTCTTGCATCAGTGCAATTCACCTAACGCTAAAGATGCTGCAAAAACGAATTCCACACCGCGCCCGGTGTCAGCGCTTACTGGAATGTCCTCATTAGGACATGGCAACCAGTCGGGGTTCGGCTGTCCGCCTTCCATTGCGTCACGCTGGAAAAGATAGCCTGTGCAGTAATTCGCCCTGGTCGGAAGGCTGTCTTTTGGGAACAACGTTTCGTCTTGCAGCGCTGCATAGGCGTCAGCTTGGTCACCGTCCGCGAACGTGTGGAATGCCGCTTGATACAGCGCGTTCCGTGGTTCGGCTTCGCGTGCCTTCTGCAAGACCAGCTTCAATGAATTGTCGTTGATAGCGCCTTCGGAAAAACCGTTTCGGACAGTTCCAATTACGGCAAGGTGGCGTTTGAAACCGTCACCGTCGCTTGGCACGTTCGGGCCAAGAACCATGTATTCTTTACAGGTGGCGTCACAGTCCAAACCGACTAGCTTCGCGATTCGGTAAATGTCCTTGATCATCGCTGGTGGCATGAAACAGCGACCATACCAGTTTTCAGCGTTGATACCGTAAGCCGTCCGGTCGTCTTCGGTGCAGAACATCCAGCCAAGTTCTATTTCAGCAACCGTGGCAAACATAGACGACATTTTTGCGGTGTCTAGCTGAAGACCGTTGCCGAACGTTGCCTTGTGGTCTTTCCCAAACGAAATCATCGCCTGGACAAGTTCCCGCGCGTGATCGTCATTACCCTTTTGGTGCAGGTCATACAGGCACCAAAGGATACCAGTTACCATGTCCTTCGAAATTGGCGTCTTCGAATCGCTTGGACTGATTTGGGGGTGCCTGATCGGCTTGCCGCCAACAAACAGAATTGCTGGATCGAACGAAGCCGCACCACCAGCCCTAGCAAGGCAGGAAAACAGTGCAGAATCGCCGATACCGCCTTCTAGGCGGACTAGCCCGTATTCATCCAGCTGTGCCTTCACAAGCGGACGATACAGGTCAAGCTTAGCCTTCACTTCCGCCTTCACTTCGGTCGGACCTTTCGGCTTGTTGTCCTTGTCTAACGCAGAACAGCCAACAACCAACAGTGCTGAAAAAATAAGCGCCCAAAGTATTTTCACAAAAAACCTTTTTTCAGTTGATTGGGATGCTGTATTCGATTTCGACTTTTTCGTTACTGCCAAAGATGGTTGCGCAGTTTTGCTGGACGAAGTTCGCCGTGTTCTTTATGAAGGAAAAGAACACCCTATCGGTAGCTGAACCGTCAAAGAAGAGGACGCCGTCATTACCAGCTGTGTAAACGTTCGTGCTGTTCAGACGAAACCATCGACCGACGACTGCGTTGTTGAACAGTTTGGTATTGTTGATCGTCACGCCCGGCATGATCAGTGCACAAGTTGCAGCGGTGGTGGCCCCGGTTGTAAAGTGACCGCGAGACTCATACGTGTCGCCAATTTGGTGTGCGGTAAACTGCACAGTTGAGACAGTCCCCGCGTTGGCGAACGTCGGTGTGACAACAGACCACTGAAGATATTTTGGAATGGCGTCTGATGCCGCGCTTGGTTTAATACCGTTTGTGAACGTGCCGGTTCCGTTGATGGTGTGCGTCTGAGTGCCACCGGAAGCGCCAAAGGTCCAAGCACCAGCTGTAGAAACCCCGCCCACGTAGTTTGTCGCGCCGGTTCCGGTGTACAAAAAGAAACCGCCCGCGCCACCAGGACCACCTTCGTTTGTGCCTAGTCTCCAATCTGAAGATGTGGTGCCTGTTTTTGCGAAGAAGACGGCGGTGCTAACTTGGGAACCACCGTTTAGGTTCAGCGCTGTGCCGTTTAGGGTAAGTGAGTTTGTGCCGTTGGCCTGTCCCATTGTCCAGTTACCAGCGGAATCAATGCCACCACGGTTGTTGGCACCGCCTGTATCAAACCTAAAAGCGCCTGTGCCGTTTGATGCCCTAAAAAGAATTCCGTTCGGGTTGTTGGTTGTTACCTGTGCAAAAGAGCTAGACGCTGCGGAAGATTCTTGAATCGAAAAGATTGATGTGTCACTGACGAGTGACATTTTGGTGAAAGCTGAACCACCTGTGCTGGTGTTGGTGACCGTCGTTCCAGAACTTGAGTTGGCGTTGAATGTTTGGGAAACCAGACCGTTGATGGTGTGCGTCTGGGTGCTAGAAACCGGACCAACGGTCACAGCGCCGGACGTTGCCGCTGAAATCGAAGGTGTTGTGTTCGATCCGGAATAAATATCAACCGGATTTGCAGTGTCCTTGATTACCCACGCGCCTGACACAAGCGCCACCAGCAAAACGGACAGGAACGCAGATAATTTTTTCATTTCACTTCCCCTTCAGCTGAAGCCGGTGCTTCCTTCTTTTCAGGTGCTGGTGTGACGCCAACTTTCCCGACATAGTGAACATCCTGCAGACAATCGAATTCGACAGAATGATCATCACCGCACTGCATGATGTTCAAACCGCAATCGCGTTGCGCGTAACGAAGACACGTCACCAGTTCACCAGTGGGAAGTTTGAACACTTCCGGCTGTGCGACTGTTGTGCAGCCAGTAAGAGCTAGGATTAAAAACAAATACCGCATGATGCCTGTCCCCCCTTTATTTTTTTAAGATAAATTTGTTGAATTAGAAGGGCCGTGGCTCAATTTTATTGAAGACCAGAGCACATGCAGCGTTTCACGACACTGGTCGCATCCGTGCAACCATTCGTGCCACCTGAAAGCCTAGCCCCCGTGGAACCGTTCCAAGCTGCCATGCACCAGCCGCTGTTGGTAATAAAAGAGAATGTGGCTGCGTTTGTCGAGCATGCCGAGTCGCAGGTGGTAACCGCAGCGGGTGTGACAGCGAAAGTAAAGAATCCTGCTGGCGCGGGGCTGGCGTTGTTGTTTGATAGAAGTACAGCGCCGGATGCTAAAACACGCAGCCGTTCGCCAACCGTGTTTCCGTTTGCAAGGCGGACGATAAAGTCAGCGTCATGCGTGCCGACTGATGACCAAATTCTGTTTTGGATGATTCCGATATCACCACCGCTTGTTGCCGCGCCACCTGATGATCCGTCATTTGAAAACATGAATTGGACGTTGGCACCCCAGTTGGCCGTGCCGCCCTGTCTGTTCACAAGCTGAAGGACGTTTGCATAAGAGTTGTCATCACCGCGCAACGTTGCTTCAGGCAAGCCGCTGGCACCGACCGTCGTGCGACGTGTTGCTGAAAGTCCTAGTGCCCAAGCGCCATCGGCAGCTACTGAACCAACGTCAGAGCTAAAGTTTCGCCAAGCGAATAGCGGACGCGTGACGACTGACGCCGCTGTATCCAACCTAGAGTCGAATCGCATCAATGGCTCTGTTCCAGTGTCACTCGCACTAGGCGTCTGCGCTGTCACTCGAATCGAGTTGGTTCCAGCCGATCCACTTTCGCCTTGAATATATGGTTCAACCGTTGAGCCGACACTTCCGATGAATAGGCCCGGTGTTGACGCTGCAAGAGTTCCTGCTGCTGATGGCAACGTGAATTGCATGCCACCGTTAACGGTATGTTTTCCAGCCTCGCCTGTGACGCCAATCCTCACTAGCGCTGACGTGCCGTTTATAAGCATCGCTTCGGTGGCCGTGCCGGACTTGTTGACGATGACTTTGATGTCGCCGTTTTGGTCTGGGTTGATGATTTCTCGCGAACCCGCAAAGGCGGGGGCCGCCAAGAGCGCGAGGACTAAAATAAAAGCCTTCATTGGGATACCTCTAGCAGGATTTTTGATCATTGGATTTCAGCCGTCATCTTGAAGCAAGAAACCGTCTGAGAGTTGCCAGTTTGGTTTCTAACGCTCATGTTGGACGAGGTTGGCGCGTAGTAGCACACCTTGTTGCCAGTGGCGCAAGTTGCTGAACCTGGGTCGGATTTAGTTAGAGACGAGTTTGCGCCTGTGTAAAC
>JAYVOQ010000094.1:0-1510 GCA_043757845.1 Hyphomicrobiales bacterium
CGAAATGCTGACCTTCCTCGCTAAAACGGCGGAATCATTTCGCGACACCAATATTGAGATCAGCCCACAGGGCTTGATTGATTACATTACCAACAACAGGCCTAATTTTTTGGAGACCCAAGATGAGCAAAACTAAAACCAAAGCCGCGGCTATTCCCGTGCCGCAGACTTACGAAGAGGTGGCGGCTGCCATCTTCAAAATTGGCGAATATGACCGTCGGATTGCCCTGCTCGATGTGGGGTTCAAGGCCGCCCAGGCGCAGGTGAAAAAAACCTTTGAAGAACAAAGCCAACCGATCGAAGGCCTACGCGAGCTGTTGATTGCGGGTGTGGTGACCTATTGCGAAGCGCACCGAATTGAACTGACGGCGAATAGAAAATCTAAAACTGCCAGCTTCACATCCGGCAAAGTGAGTTGGCGGTTGCGGCCACCATCCTGCAAACTTCCGAAGGATCAGACTGCTATCATTGCATGGTTGAGAGAAAACAACCGCAAATATTACATTCGTGAATCGTTCGAAGTTTCACGTGAAGCACTGTTGGCGAATGTTGAATTTGCCAAGACTGTGCCTGGTGTCAAAATTGGCAGTGAAGGCGAAGACATTATCGTCGAGCCATTCAGCCCACAAAGCTTGGAGGCTGCGTCATGAGCCGCTTGGAATGTGATGACCAAATTGTCGCCCCCGTAGGTTCAGCACAGAACTTTCAATCGAAGCTGGCCTCACTCTGCAACGATGTAAAAGCTCGCGAGGCAGTGCCAGCCTTGGCCGACATGATTGCTGATTTATGCCTGCGGGCAGGGGTCAGCCAAGGTGACAGATTATTGCTGGCACAACTGGCCATGGAAGTGGTGACCGAACGCTTAGACCAGTCAGGTTGTTTTGATGGAGCTTACGATGATTGAATTAACTTCTGATCAGGCTTGGGGCTTATTTCTATTTGGGGTGCTCATTTCTCTGATCTCTCAGGGCTTGGCTCTCGGGCTGCTTCGGTTCTGGCGCGTTTATAAAAATGAAATTCGCTCTCTGCGCAGAGCGCGCAGAAAGAGAGATGAGCTATGATGAAAAATACGCCACATGACAAACTGGTCGACGTTAAAGTTTTTCTGCACCGTCAGACTGAACGCGCCGTTCAACTTGAAGCCATCGAGTTTCAAACCGGAGCCCATTGGTTCCCGCTTTCACAAATTGAACTTTCAGGTTTAGTCGAGGGCCAAAACACCTACACGATGACTTGCCCAAAATGGCTGGCCGAAGAGAAAGGGTTTTGCTGATGGTTTATTTTGATCAAATCCTAATGGCCATATTGCGCCACCCGATGCCATGTGGGGATTATGTGCGATATGTTGATCTGATGTCGCCCTTGCGCAGGAGGGACGTTGTTGAAGCGCGAACTCTATTTTGCGTTTTAGCACAAAAATTCACACAAGCTTCATCAGTGCAGATTGGCTGGTTGCTGAACCGCGATCATTCAACGGTTCTTCATGCCCTAAAAGAGTTCAGGCACAAAG
>JAYVOQ010000095.1:0-5383 GCA_043757845.1 Hyphomicrobiales bacterium
AATAATATAATCGGAGGCAGTTTATGGCGCAATTCGTTTCCCCTTTGGCGCCAGCGAGCCAACCAACCATGCCTCAAATCGCGGGCGTGGGTCTGGCTGCGGCTGCAACGGGCATTCGGTATAAAAACCGCGTTGACGTTTTGTTGGCAACTTTGGTTGAAGGAACAACAGTTGCGGGCTGCCTAACCAAATCAAAATCACCATCAGCCCCGGTTGATTGGTGTGTCAAGAATCTAAAACACGGCACTGCCCGTGCCCTTGTGGTGAATGCCGGAAATGCTAATGCTTTCACCGGAAAAAAGGGCGTTGCCACAGTTAAAGCTGTCGCTGCCGCCGCAGCCAAAAAACTGGGTTGTAAACATACGGAAATTTTCCAAGCTTCAACAGGCGTCATCGGCGAGCCCCTTAATCCCGAACCCATCATTGACGCACTTGCGGCATTAGCTGCAAATGCACAACCCGGTGCATGGGACTTGGCCGCCAAAGCCATTATGACCACCGACACCTTTGCGAAAATGGCCACAGCCCAAATCAAGATCGGCGGCAAAACCGTTTCCATCAACGGTATCGCCAAAGGCTCTGGCATGATTGCGCCTGATATGGCCACCATGCTGGTGTTCATATTCACTGATGCAAAAATTTCAGCGAAGCTTCTGCAAAAATCTCTAACTGCTGCCGTTAACCCAACTTTCAACTGCATCACGGTGGATGGCGATACATCAACCTCTGATACCGTTTTGCTTTTCGCCACAGGTAAAAGTGCAACGGTTAAATCCCTCGCTGAGCACAAGCTTTTTTCAAAAGCACTTGATGCGGTTTGCCTTGACCTTGCGCTGCAAGTGGCAAGAGATGGTGAAGGTGCTGAGAAGCTCATCGAAATTAAAATCACTGGCGCAGAAAATGACAAGGCCGCACATAAGATAGGCATGACCATAGCCAATTCGCCGCTCGTCAAAACCGCCATTGCGGGCGAAGATGCAAACTGGGGTCGCATCGTCATGGCCATTGGGAAATCAGGTGAGAAAGCCATCCGCGACAAGTTGAAAATAAAAATTGGCGGCGTTCTTGTTGCGGCCAAGGGCATGAAGGACCCCACGTATAAAGAAGCCGACATCATGCCCCATATGAAGGGGCGCGATATTAAACTTGAAGCCGATATTGGTGTTGGCAAGGGCAAGGCCACTGTGTGGACCTGTGATCTTACGCATCGCTACATCGATATCAACGGCTCCTACCGCAGCTAGATGAAGCACCTTCTGGTTTGTGCTGTTGCTCTGATTGATGCCGACGGCAGAGTGCTTGTGGCCAAAAGGCCCGAAGGAAAAACACTGGCGGGCTTGTGGGAATTCCCCGGCGGCAAAGTTGAACAGGGCGAGAGGCCAGAGGATGCTTTAATCCGAGAGTTGAAAGAAGAACTCGGTATCAATGTTGAACATTCTTGCCTAGCCCCCCTCACTTTCGCTTCGCATTCATATCCAGATTTTCATTTGCTTATGCCTCTCTTCGTCTGCCGGCGTTGGAAGGGAATTCCGCAAGCGCTCGAAGGCCAAGAATTAAAATGGGTGCGGGCTAAAGACTTGCGTGCAATGCCCATGCCGCCGGCTGATTTACCGCTGATTCCACATTTGGAAGAACTGCTTTAGTTTACACGTAAGCCATCGCCGCCATCATGCCGCTATTCATATGATAGAGATGGTGACAGTGAAAAGCCCAGGTGCCAGGATTATCGGCCTCAAACTCTACGCTCACTTTCTCACCCGGCGGAATGAGAACAGTATCGCGAAGTGCTCCTTCAATGGCTTTACCGTTAATTGCAGTCACCTGAAAATAATGACCGTGCAAATGCATCTGATGCGCCATGGCTGTCATATTATGCATGGTAAGTTCCACGCCCGCACCATGCTTCACGCTGAACAATACCTCATGCATCATAGGTTTGCCATTAAAACCCCATTGATAACCAACATCTCCGCCGGTCAGCATCACGCTTTTGCGCTGTGAAATCTTGGCCCGCTTCAATTCGTATGGCACACGCAACAATGATTCAAATTCAAACCCAATGGCAGCACCCTCTTCACCTTGATCTGAAATCTTGGTAATTGCGCCATCGCCCGCTCTCATAATAATCCCGCCGCGCAGTGCCGCACCTTCAGTTTGAAATATCACAGGCCAAGCAGCAGATTCATTTGGAAGTGTAATGCGAACGTCTGCCCGCTGCGCAATCGCCAGTGGAAAGCGTGTAACGACAACGGGCTTCACCGCATTGCCATCAACAGCAATCAGCTGTCCTTTTAATAAGCCAAGGTCGACCCAAAAATTAGTGGCCGCAGCGGCGTTGATCAATCGCAATCTTACAACGCCGCCTTTATCCACGGTAACAATTTCGGGATCATCCAATGTCCGGTCATTGGCAAGTATGGCGTCAAACGTGATGTCGGAACTCATCCCCTGTCCAGCCATTTTCATGTCTGACATCTTCATGCCAGATATTTTTGCCACGCCTGACGTTTTCGACTGACCCATTTTCATATGCATGGCGTGGCCTCCACCACCGCCCTGCAACTCGCTCAATATCTCTGCGGCATCACGGAACGTAAAATCATGCAGCATCACCACATGTTCCTGCTCGTCGAAAATTGGTTGGGCTGTTTCGCGCACGATCAGCGGGGCTGCTAATAACTGCTGCTCTTGCAATCCCAAATGCGAATGCATCCAATGCGTGCCCACGCGCTTGTTAGCAAATTGATAACGCCGCGTTTCGCCAGCATTCAAAGGTGAAGCAGAAAGCCCCGGCACGCCATCTTGGGCAGTGGGCGGCGTTAGGCCATGCCAATGGATTGCAGTTTTCTCAGTCAAACTATTGTGCAGATCAACTTCAAAATTTTCACCATAAGTTAATTCCAAGCCAAACTTGCCGTTTGCCGCGGTGATGCCAAATACTTTTGCAGGCTTGCCCTTCACCTCTAAAATACGTGAGCTGACAGTGAGGATTTGAGGAACAGGCGCTGCCAAAGCAGATGGCGCAAATGGCAAAGCCGCCCCAAGTTTCAAAACATCGCGGCGGCTCAAAACCATATTTAACTCCTTTACCTAAAGTGCGCGGCCAATCCCCATGAATTTCTCGCGGCGGTGGGTGCGCAAAACCTCTCCAGAAAGTCCGCTGTAACTGGTCAATACGCGGGCCAAAACGTTGCGCGTGGCAAGCATCACATCCTCTGGTTTACGGTGAGCTCCGCCCAATGGTTCAGTGATAATTTCATCAATCACCCCAAATTTTTTTAAATCTTGGGCCGTAATCTTCAAAGCGATAGCAGCGTCTTTGTTGCGGGCCGGATCACGCCAAAGAATTGATGCAGCACCTTCAGGCGAAATCACACTATAAATGGCATGTTCCATCATCAAAACAGTATTTGCCGTGGCAATCGCAATGGCCCCACCTGAACCGCCCTCACCTATGATCACCGCTACCAGAGGTACACCGAGTGATAGACAACAATCTGTGGAACGCGCAATCGCTTCAGCTTGCCCGCGCTCTTCCGCTTCCACACCGGGATATGCGCCAGACGTATCCACAAATGAAATCACGGGCAGCCCAAACTTATCGGCCATCTCCATCAACCGCACAGCTTTGCGGTAACCCTCTGGTTTGGCCATGCCGAAATTGTGTTTCAGGCGACTTTGCGTATCAGACCCTTTCTCTTGGCCAATCACCACAACCGCCTGCCCATTAAAACGGCCAAGGCCACCCACCACGGCTTCATCCTCGGCAAATTTACGATCTCCAGCCAGCGGCACAAAATCAGTAATCAATGCCGCGATATAATCCAACGCATGGGGTCGCTGACTATGGCGTGCAACTTGCGCTTTATTCCATGGCGTGAGGCTTTGATAAAGGTCAGCCAAGATCTTATTGGATTTCTTTTCAAGCGACTTTACATCATCTGCAATGGAAATCTTGGCATCGCTTTGAGCCATAGCCCTCAATTCAGCGATTTTACCTTCAAGTTCTGCAACTGCGGATTCAAAATCCAGAAATTCAATCATAGCGCCTCGATATACAATCTTTCCATGTTACTGGCTTTTGCCGCCCTTAAAGTCAACCCGCCCGGCCTTTGCGTTTGGTTGAAAGCGGGTGGAACAGATCGACCGCCTCCTGCAAACGCTCCGCCTGCACATGGGTATAAATCTGCGTAGTTGCAATATCCGCGTGCCCCAGCATCTGTTGCACGCTGCGCAAATCTGCCCCTGCGGCCAGAAGCTCAGATGCAAAAACATGGCGCAGCACATGGGGCGAAACTTTGCTCGCATCAATGCCTGCCGCCCGCGTCAAATCCTTCAATTCCAGCGCGAAATGTTGACGCGTAAGAACACCTTGCGAACCATGAGAGGGAAACAAAAATTTAGGTTCGCCTTCGACTTGCTTGCGCAGAATTTTGACGTAAATCCCAACGATGCGCTTAGCCTCATCGGAAAGCGGAACCAATCGTTCTCGCCCACCTTTACCCTTCACCATTAAAAACGCATCATCCGTCATCACGGCGCGGTACGTCAGCGTGATCAATTCTGAAACGCGAAGTCCTGTTGCTGCCAATATGCTAAGCAAAGTATACAGCCGCCACGCTTTAAACGCAGACTTGCCGTCTGCAACCTCGGCCTGTTGGCGCGCCACAGCAAGGATGCGTGCCGTCTCCTCCCTACTTAAAATTTTCGGAAGCCGCGGCGCAGACCGCGGACCTTCAACGATGGCCGCCGGATTTTCACTGGCCTTGCCCTCAGCCAGCAAAAATCCATGAAACTGTTTGATGGCCGATAGCCGCCTTGCCGCCGTGGCCCGCGCGAGGCCAAGTCTATCAACTTCAGCTTGAAAATCACGCACATTTTGGGTGGAGGCAGTCAACACCTCAACCCCGCGCAGTTTTAAAAAAGCAAACCACACTTCAAGATCGCGCCGATAGGCATCAATCGAATTTTTGGCAAGTCCACGTTCTGCGCTCATCATTTCTAAGAAGCGCTCACCCAACCTTGAACGGGTGTTAGTGCTGGCGGAGCTTTTCATGCGACAATGACCGCGTAATTTCAGTTTGTTCTGGTGGGAATGAGGCCAAGGCTAAGGCGGCACCATAAACTGCACCCGCCAATAAACCAATGACAAAAAGGAATTTAACTGTATCTGGCATTTTTTAAGCTCAGCCTCTTATAAGCCCGCCTTTCCCCAAAGCCAAATCTTAACCGCTTTGCGCTTGCAGCAACCTTGCTCTAAAAGCACATAAAATGTCGAAAAGATCATTCCAAGACGAAATATCGCAAACCCGTGATTACTTGGGCAAGCGCGCTATCGTTTTGGTGGGCCTCATGGGCGCAGGCAAATCCAGCGTGGGCCGGA
>JAYVOQ010000096.1:0-20440 GCA_043757845.1 Hyphomicrobiales bacterium
CAATCGCAACCCGCTATGCCAAGCGCAAACGCAACTACTTCGCTTTCGTGACCCTCGTGTCCGCCATGCTCTGGATGAAATGATTGTCAACAGTACCTAGAATTCCACTTTCTTTTGCTAATTTCGAAGAATTCAAACGGTGGAGCTCATTGCCCGTGGGCCCACTCTCTAAATCAATTATGAACCTTTCCGTCGATGCAAAGGAAGAACTCTACGCCCGACTGAAAAGGACATTGCCGCAGACGGTCGATGGCCGGATCACTTATGAGTGTTTTGCCAATGCGGTGAAAGGCATTCGCCCTGCCTAACTTGGGTCATAATTCACGCCGAACAGCACTGATATTCAAGCGGCTGACACTCACTTACATTCGCACGGTCGCTGTGAGTATTTATTTGGCCGCATCTTTCCGCTCGCAAGTGATTCCACTTGTTCGCTCGATGCTTTGGAACAACAAAGGACTCTCAATGATGAAATCACTCTTTGCCGCTGCTGCACTTTCTGGCCTTTTGGTCACAGCTGCTCACGCTGCCCCGACTGGCATTAAAGTCGGCGTGTTGGACTGTTCCGTTGCCCCCGGCGTGGGCCTTATTATCGGCTCATCCAAGGCTGTGCGCTGCTCTTTCAACGGCGGCAATGGCGTTGAGCGTTATGAAGGCAAAATCGGAAAACTAGGTGTTGATATTGGCTTCACCTCCGCCCAACATTTGGTTTGGGCCGTATTTGCTCCCGGTGCAGTGAGCCGCGGGGCGCTTGAAGGCTCATATGTTGGTGCCTCGGCCCAGGCTACAGTAATAGCTGGCCTTGGGGCCAATGTGCTGGTTGGCGGCGGGAGCAATTCGGTGAACTTGCAGCCGGTCTCAATTCAAGGCCAGACGGGGCTGAACCTAGCAGCTGGCCTTGCGGCACTTGAGCTGCATTCCATTGGTGGTGGCGCGGTGCACTCAGGGAATCGTCGTCATCACCGCCAACATCGCTAATTGAACAACGGCCATGGGGGGTCTATATTACTCATAGAGGATTCCCCATGGCCATGACTGCCCCAGAGATTGAACGCTTCATCAAAGAAGCTTTACCCGATGCGACGATCACCATCAGTGATCTGGCGGGGGACGGCAATCATTATTCTGCCAATGTGATCTCCGCCGCCTTCACCGGCAAAAACCGCGTGCAGCAACACCAGATGGTTTATGCTGCCCTGAAGGGCCGCATGGGCGGCGAGTTGCACGCGCTGGCCTTGCAGACAAGCGCACCAGAATGAGTGCACCGCGCTCCGCATTCGATTTTATTGTTTGGGTTATCTACTGTATTTACAGCACTGTTATGGTCGTAAAGCGACGGTGGCAGCAGTTTAATCGTAGAAGTGCAGTCACTTCGCAAGCTTACATTGAGGCCAATGCAATTAGGGAACACGCCAAAAAGATTGGCAAACTGGAACTCGATCCAGCTAACGTAACATTGGGCTTCGCGGACTCTGGTGCGCCACCGCTTAAGTTGTTCTCTTCTGATCCATTCACGAATACCTAATTTTAAGAGGAATTGAAATGTCCATCCACGACCAAATCGACAAAGACGTAAAATCTAATGACATCGTGCTCTATATGAAGGGCACAGCGGATATGCCGCAATGCGGTTTCTCTGGCCGCTCGGTGCAAATTCTGCAACAGCTTGGCGTGCCATTCAAAGACGTGAATGTGTTGGCCAGTGATGAGCTGCGTCAAGGCATCAAGGATTATACCAACTGGCCCACCGTGCCACAGCTTTATGTGAAGGGCGAATTCGTCGGCGGCGCAGATATCTTGATGGAAATGTATCAGTCAGGTGAGTTGAAGCAACTGTTGACCGATAAGGGCATCGCGTAAACCATTATGCTCAATCTGTTCATCAGCGGAATAAGCTCTTGCGCTTTAGCCCCACATATTGCTTTGGAAGAAGCCGGCGCTGAGTACAAAACCACCAAGTTGGATTTCGGTGTTGGCGAACAGCGCGGTGCGGATTATCTAAAAATCAACCCCAAGGCGCGCGTCCCTGCTCTGGTGACAAACAAGGGCACGATTACCGAGAATCCAGCCATCTTATTCTATATTGGGCAGATTTTTCCAAAGGCGAATTTATTGCCGCAAGACCCGTTCGACATTGCGCGGATGCAGGATTTCAATTCCTTCCTGTGCTCAACAGTCCACCCACAGCACGCCCATAGATTTCGAGGTGCGCGCTGGTCTGACGATCAGACCATCATCGATGGCATGAAGGTGAAAGTGTCACAAAACGTGCGCGACAGTTTTGCCCTCATCGAAAAAGACTATTTCAAAGGCCCCTGGCTGCTGGGCGATCAATTTACCTTGGCGGATATTTATCTGTACACGTTGGCGACTTGGCTGGAGGGTGATAAAGTGGATATCAATGCTTTTCCAAAAGTAAAACACCACCGCGAAGTCATGGCCGCGCGTCCTGCCGTGCAAAAGATACGTGCGACTTATGCTTAAATCTGCCGCTGTGCTGTTGCTTTTCAGCGCCAGCGCAGCGCAAGCCGATATCGTGATGGGTGTGGCAGCGCCACTCTCTGGCCAATACCAATCCTTCGGCCAACAAATGCTCTCAGGCGTAAAGGCTGCCATTGATAACCAAAATGCCAAAGGCGGGCTTGGCAACGAACAACTCACCATCGTTTCTGTTGACGATGGATGCGACAATGCCAAGGCCGAAGAAGCCGCGCAAAAATTGATTGCTGCCCACGTCGATGTCGTCATCGGTCATTTCTGCTCCAATCCCTCATTGGTTGGCGCAAGACTTTATGAAAAAGCTGGTATTAGCATGATTGCACCCACACCAATTCTGCTGTCCCTCACCGAAAGTGGGCTTACCAATGTGGTGCGGCTGTCTACCCGCTATGACGCGCAAGGCGCTTTTGCTGCCAGCCGCATTTTGTCTAAGCGCCCAAACGCCAAACTGGCATTGGTTGACGATGGCACGCCGCAAATGAAAGAGATTGCAGCCAGTTTTGCCGCAACCTACGCCAAGCAACCCGCGATTTCAGCCAGCATTGCACCAGACCAGAAAGACTTCGCAGACCTTGTGGCCAAAATGAAAGCCGCGAGTATCGACACGCTTTATATCGCCACCGCGGCCACCAATGCAGGCCGTTTGACCGCCCAAGCTCAGGCAGCGGGATTAACCCTTAAGCGCTATGGCCCCGATACTCTGCTGGCTGACCAATTCTGGGAAGCCTCTGGCACAGCCGGTGAAAGCACTCTCGTCAGTTTCCCATTCGACCCCACAATATCAAATCCTGCCAGAGCTTTGGCCGCCGATATGAAGCTTTTAGGCGAAGCGCCAGAGGGCCCAGCCCTACCGGCTTATGCCGCAGCTCAGCTTTATTTCGCCGCCGCAACCCAAGGCGCTCATGTCGGCCTTGCCATCGCCGCCACGCTGAAATCTGGAGCCAGCTTTGATACCATCCTCGGCCCCATGTCTTTCAATGCCAAAGGTGACGCGCAAGCCTTGCGCTTCTCTTGGTTTTCGTGGAACAACGGTGTTTATCAAACCATCGCAGCAGAGAGCCCCTAATGCGCGCCTTCTTCGTTCAAATTAAATGTGAGTTAGGCAAGTCTTACACCGTGGCAAATGCCATAGCCGACGCCGAAATTGCCTCCGAAATTTTCTCCACTGCCGGCGAATATGATTTGCTGGTGAAATTCTATCTGAATGACGGCGAAGACATCGGCCACTTCATTGCCCAAAAAGTGCAAACCATTGCGGGCATCCGTGACACGTTTACGATTGTGACATTCAAAGCCTTTTAATTAGGGACTAGCTCCCTCTTGCTCGATTTGTTACAGAAGACCCACATTTCGAACCAAGGCACCTGATGATTCCGCGTTATTCCCGTAAAGACATGGCCCAAATCTGGGCGCCTGAAACCCGTTTCAAAATCTGGTTTGAAATCGAAGCCCATGCCGCAGACCGCATGGCCGCCCTTGGCATCGTGCCCAAAGCCGCCGCCAAGAAAATCTGGGCCAAGGGCAAAGACGCGAAGTTTGACGTGGCGCGGATTGATGAAATTGAAGCCGTTACCAAGCATGACATGATTGCCTTCCTCACGCACTTATCGGAAATTGTTGGGCCAGAAGCGCGTTTCGTGCATCAGGGCATGACCAGTTCGGATGTGTTGGACACGTGTTTCAACATTCAGCTTACCCGTGCCGCAGATTTATTAATGGCCGATCTTGATGAGCTGCTTGCAGCCCTTAAGAAACGCGCTTTTGAACACAAGATGACGCCTTGCATCGGGCGCAGCCATGGCATCCATGCCGAACCAGTGACCTTTGGTTTGAAGTTGGCCTTTGCCTATGCTGAATTCAGCCGCGCTAAATCCAGATTAAAAACCGCCCGCGAAGACGTGGCCACTTGCGCTATATCTGGCGCAGTAGGAACCTTCGCCAATATCGACCCGTCGGTTGAAATCTATGTGGCCAAAAAACTGGGACTGAAGCCAGAGCCCGTATCCACCCAAGTGATCCCGCGTGATCGCCATGCCATGTTCTTTGCCACGCTGGGCGTGATTGCGTCTTCGGTTGAGCGACTGGCCACCGAAATTCGTCACCTGCAACGCACCGAAGTTTTGGAAGTGGAGGAGTTTTTCGCCCCCGGCCAAAAAGGTTCATCGGCTATGCCGCATAAGCGCAACCCGGTGCTTACGGAAAATCTCACCGGCCTTGCACGGCTGGTGCGCTCAGCGGTTTATCCCGCCATGGAAAATGTGGCCCTGTGGCATGAGCGTGATATTTCACATTCCAGCGTCGAGCGCGGCATAGGGCCTGATGCCACGGTGCATTTGGATTTCGCCTTGAAGCGCATGGCGGGCGTGATCGACAAGCTGTTGGTCTATCCTGAAAACATGAAGCGCAATTTGGACAAGCTTGGGGGCCTCATCCATTCGCAACGCATTCTGCTGGCCCTCACCCAAAAGGGCATGAGCCGCGAAGAATCCTACGCCGCTGTGCAACGTTGCGCCATGCCCGTGTGGCACGGCCAAGGCAAATTTCTTGATCTTCTCAACGCCGACAAAGAAGTGGCAACGCGCCTCTCACCCAAGGAACTCGAAAAGCTGTTTGATCTGGGCTATCACACCAAACATGTGAACACAATTTTCAAGCGCGTGTTTGGAAGGTCGTAAACAATGTTGAACAAACCGCATCTGACTGAAAAACCCATTCACACCATCACTACCACTGATGATCTGGCGAGTTTTTGCGCGCGCTGGGCCAAAGAAATCTATATTACAGTTGATACCGAGTTTTTGCGCGAAACAACTTATTATCCCAAGCTCTGCCTAATCCAAGTGGCGGGTGCTCACGAAGCTGCATTGATCGATCCTCTAGCCGATGATCTGGATCTGGCACCGTTTTTCGCCCTGATGGCCGACACCAGTGTGTTGAAAGTTTTCCACGCCGCCAAACAGGATTTTGAAATCCTCGTGATGCTGTGTGGAGCTGTGCCGCAACCCATCATTGACACGCAAATCGCTGCTATGGTGTGCGGCTTTGGTGACCAAGTTGGGTATGAGGCCATCGCCCGCAAGTTGGCGGGGGCAAACATCGATAAGTCTTCACAATTTACTGATTGGTCGAGACGTCCCCTCAGCCACAAACAACAGGCCTATGCCATATCTGACGTCACTCACTTGCGGACTGTTTATGAAAAACTGCAAGAGCAATTGGCACAAACCGGTCGTACAGACTGGATGAAATCCGAATTGGCCAGCCTCACGGATCCGGCGACCTACCGTGTTGACCCTGAACAAAGTTGGCGGCGTGTAAAGGCGCGTATCCAAAACAAAAAACAGCAAGCCGTCTTGATGTCTGTTGCGGCCTGGCGGGAGCGGGAAGCTCAGAACAAGAATGTTCCGCGAGGCCGTGTGTTGAAGGATGAAGCCATCGCTGAAATCGCCATCCAGATGCCGCACACGCCGCAAGATGTGAATGAGCTTCGGCTTGTTTCGCGTGGCGCTGGCAATTCCGCCACGGGCATTGCCATTCTGAAGGCCGTTCAAGACGGCTTAAACCGCGACCCCAAGACAATTCCTGATAAAGCAAAATTTGATGAAATGTCCTCGGCAGCTTTAGCCGCGTCAGAAATTCTGAAACTCGCCTTGAAGATCGTCTGCGAAATGCACGGTCTTGCGCCTAAACTCATTGCCTCCAGTGCGGATATCGAAGCCTTGGCGATGGATGATGTGGCAGATATTCCCGCCATGCAGGGCTGGCAATTTGAGTTGTTCGGCAAAGTGGCGCTGGATCTGAAACATGGTAAAGCTTGCATTACCATGGAAAAGGGTAGGGCCGTTATTTTGAACAGATAGAGCATGTCCCGCCAAAGTGCGAAGTGGTTTGGCGATAAGGACATGCTCCGTCAAATTGATCTATTTCACTTCCACTTTGGGTGTGAGTTCCATTTCAAAGGCCAATTCGCCAAAGCGCTTTTCCACCCGCTCGCCCAGCAAATCTTTTAGCTTTTTTGGCAAAGCGAGAACCAAAGACTTGCCCACAATTTTCAAGCCAATCTTCGGCAAAAGCCCGGGCATGGCAGCGGTTAGAATATAGGCAAGCCGGAACAGCGAGCTGATCAAATGCGCCCGCTCTATATGCCGATCATCAAGTAAGCGTGTCATATCCTCACGCATCGCTTCGCCGTCATAGCGAAAGAAAATGGTCAACGCTAAAAACACCCGGCCGGGATGATCAACACCCACAAAAGCCGCTTGCGAAATCATGCCTAAGGAACGCTCGGCCCGGTAATCAGGATGGGCTCGCCAACCAATATCCGCAAGCAAACAGGCGGCATGACGCAGGCGTTTTTCATCATCACTTTCCGCTAAACCTGCCTTACCAAAAATCTGATCTGTCCAATCACAGAGTTCCAACTCATGTGCGGGTGAACGCGCATAGCGCCTCGCAAAATCCCAACAGGAAGACAGCAAAACATCATATTCCATTTTCTTGCGCGGCAACTTTGAAAACAGATAGCCCTCGCGCACGCCAAAGACGGAAATTACAACGTCCTTGGCTTCGCCCAAGTGCATCAAGCGGTCCAAAATCATCGCCCCATAAGGCAATGTATCAATACGCGCCTTGGACATATCCTTTACATCTTTGAGGGAAGCCGCCGTTAGTTTGGTCATCAATTCAGAAATGCCCTCAGCCTCCCGTCTGGTCATTTGATAATGATGCAGCACATGCAGCGGATAATCTGTTTGGGCCATATGAATGCGCGCCAAATTGCGCCACGCCCCGCCCACAGCATAAAAGGTGCGGCCATGTAATTTCTTGATGATATCCGTTTTATGCAAATACTCGTCAACCATCTTCTCAGCGCGCTCCATCGAACCGCCGGACAAGTCAATCAGACGCAAAGGGCCAATGGGTAACGTCACGCCGTCATGCAGTTTGCCATCTTTAATGTCGATCAACTCCAAAGACCCGCCGCCTAAATCACCAGCGATGCCGTCTGCATCTGGAGTGCCAGACAAAACGCCCAATGCTGCAAATCGCGCTTCTTCTTTGCCGGTGAGCACTCGAATGCCTGCACCCAAAGCTTTCTCGGCTTGTTCAATAAACTCTTCACCATTTTTGGCCTCACGCGCAGCTGCTGTGGCAACTGCGAATACTTGCTTCACGCCCATTTGCTTTACCAGCGCCCGAAAGCGCCGAAGCGCTGCCAGCGCACGCGTAATTGCGGCCTCATTCAACCTACTGGTGATGGCAACACCTTTGCCAAGGCCGCATAAAACTTTTTCATTAAAAATCGGCGTGGGCGAACGGCGAATACCGTCATAAACCACAAGACGCACCGAGTTTGAGCCAATATCCACCACAGCCACCGGTCGGTAGCGTGGCGGTTCGGTTCTAAATCCTGTATGCCAACTCACGTGTTGCGCTTTGCCTTTTTCTTTTCCTGACCACCTATTTTGCCACCAAGTGCACTGCCGCGTCCAGACAATGATGGGTTTTCCATAAAAAATTGATGAGCATTAAAAGCAGGTCTTTTGGCATCAGCTACGACACGCCGCGAGCGACCGTCCCCCAACAATTCCCAGCTTTGGGCCGTGTCGCGGAAATTCGCCACCATAATTTGGTCAAGCACCTGTTCGTGCACCGTGGCATTTTCAATCGGAATCAATGTTTCAACACGCCTGTGAAGGTTGCGCGGCATCCAATCTGCTGAACCAATATAAACCTTGGCCTTGGCGCTGGGCAACCCATGTCCAGCACCAAAACAGACAATGCGCGAATGTTCCAAAAACCGCCCCACAATACTTTTCACCCGGATGTTCTCCGATAACCCGGCAACGCCCGGCCGTAAACAAGAAATTCCGCGCACCACCAAATCAATTTTCACACCCGCTTGTGAAGCTTTATACAAGGCATCAATCACACCAGGATCAACAATTGAATTGAGTTTGGCCCAAATTTGCGCCGGCTTCCCGGCCTTGGCATAATCGATTTCTTTATCGATATTTTCAAGCAAGCGCGTTTTCAAGTTGATCGGCGAAAGCGCCACCCTTTCTAAATCCTCTGGCTGTGCATAGCCGGTGATGAAATTGAAAATGCGTGACGCATCACGCGCCAGTGCCGGGTCACAGGTAAAGAACGAAAGATCAGTATAAACTTTGGCAGTGATCGGATGATAGTTGCCCGTGCCAAAGTGCACATAAGTGCGCATGGACCCGGCTTCGCGCCGCACCACCATCGACACCTTGGCGTGGGTTTTCAGTTCAATAAAACCAAACACCACTTGCACACCGGCACGCTCTAAGTCACGCGCCCATTGGATATTGGCCTCTTCATCAAAGCGCGCTTTGAGTTCCACCAATGCCGTGACGGATTTTCCAGCTTCTGCGGCCTTGGCCAGCGCCGCAACAATCGGCGAATTATGTGACGTGCGGTAAAGTGTTTGCTTAATGGCCACCACATCAGGGTCATTGGCGGCTTGCCTAATAAATTGCACCACCACATCGAAGGATTCATATGGGTGATGCACCACAAAATCTTTTTGCCGAATAGCCGCAAAAATATCCCCCGCGTGGTCGCGCACACGTTCGGGATAGCGTGGTGCATAGGGTGTGAATTTTAAATCAGGTCTTTCATCTAAAATCAGTTGTGACGTATCTGCAAAACCGACCAGACCTTCCTTCATGATGGTCACATCATCTGTAACGCCCAGTTCTTCGGCAATAAAATTTCGTAAGTACGAAGGGCATTGCGCATCAACTTCCATGCGGATGACCTGGCCACGACGACGGCGCTTTAAGGCGGATTCAAACAAACGCACCAGATCTTCGGCTTCTTCCTCAATTTCAAGGTCGCTATCGCGGATCACGCGGAAAAGACCTTTGGCCATAACGTCATAGCCAGGAAACAGGCGCGGCAGAAACATGCTGAGCATTTCTTCCAGCACGATGAAGCGGATGGTTTCACCGGGCAAACGAATGAACCGCTCTAACTGTGGTGGAATGGGAAGCAAAGCGCGCAGCAAATTGCCATTCACGCGGCGTTTTAATTCCACCGCCATCACAAAACCGCGGTTCAGGATAAAGGGAAAAGGGTGCGCCGGATCAATGGCAATCGGCGTGACGATGGGAAGAATTTGCTCTAGAAAGCGCAAATCCAACCAATCCTTTTCCTGCTTAGTGAGACCAGCCTGTTCTATAATACTGATGCCGTTTTGCTGTAATTCGTCGCGCAGTTGCAGCCAGCGTTTGTCTTGCTCTACCATCAATTCCATGGCACGGGCCCGGATCAAATCCAACTGTTCGGCTGGCGTCCGCCCGTCTTGGCTAATCTCAGGAATTTGCTCGCGCAGTTGGCCCACCAACCCAGCCACCCGTACCATAAAAAACTCATCCAGATTATTGCCTGAAATGGAAAGAAAGCGCAGCCGCTCTAAAAGCGGATGAGCTTTGTCTCGCGCCTCTTCCAAAACCCGCATATTGAATTCCAACCAGGAAAGTTCGCGGTTGATGAAACGCTGCGGGCTGGCGGCTAAAACGGGATCAAGGGTGAGTTCAATCATACAGCGCTATTCCTAAGCTAATTTGACGGTTTGATGAACGATTAACTCACGACGTTGTAAATAATTCCGGACTTTCCAACTTTGCCATCACCTTGGTTAAAAAAGGTCTCGTCACTTCGGCTTTTTGGATCATCGCCTCGCGGTCAATCTCAGCCACCAAAGCCCGCGCTGCAGCCGCAGAGCGCGGCATCCGTAACATCATGTAACTGATCATCGCCTCATCAACCCCAATTTGCCGATCTGCAAACTGCTTGACCAAAATTCCCCGCAGCAAAGCATCATCCGGCGACATGATATAAACCAGCGGGAGCGCTTTTAACCGCGACGCAAGATCCGGCAGTTTCACTTGCCACAACAGGGGATCAAACCGTGACGATAACAACACATGCCCAGCCTCTTGCTGCGCAAAATTAAGGGCGTGAAACATCATTAATTCATCAAATTGCTCAGCCGCAATATCTTCAATGCAAAGCGCCTTGCTACGAAAATAACCCGGCAGATTTTCTTTGCTGATCAACTGAGCAGAGGCAATTGCAGCTTTTGAGCGGGCCTGCCAAACTTGTGCCAAATGGCTTTTGCCGCAACCAGCAGGCCCCACCAATATGACACCATGTGTGGGCCACTGCGGCCATTCATCTACCAATCGCACGGCGGCTTCATTTGATGACGCGACCAGAAAATCATCGCGCCCCGATGCTATGCGAAGCGGCAGATCAAGCAGAAGTTGCTCAGCCATCAACTTTTGTTCCACCATGGCCCAAATAGATGCTGCTGCGGAGATACCGACCCAGCCCATGGCGCACCAACACTCCTGTGGTTGCGGCCAGTGGTACGGCAAGGATCAAACCCAAAATGCCAAATACATATGAAAAGCCCAGCAAAGCCAACATCATGAAAACTGGATGCAAGCCAATCGACTCTCCCACCAGTTTTGGTGATAGGAAATTGCCTTCAATAAATTGACCTATAACCAGAATGCCCGCAACCCATAACAATGAAATTTCAATCGGCCAGAATTGCAGAAACCCTACAATTAGTGCCGCAGCCCCTCCCAGCAAGGCGCCAAAGAACGGGATGAACGCCAAAAAGCCAGTCATCAAACCAATGGCCAATCCACTTTTCAGGCCGATCACACTATAACCCGCAGCATAATAGGCGGCCATGATAAGGCACACCGTGCCTTGACCGCGAATATAGCCAGCCAGTGCCGTGTCTACATCGCGCGCGATAATGCGAACTTCGCCTTGGTGGTCACGCGGCAGCCAACTGTCCATGCGCGCAACCAAATGATCCCAGTCATTCAATAAATAGAAGGCCACCACAGGTGTAATTAGCAATAATGAAACAACATTCAACAGGGCCTTGCTGCCAGACCACAACGTTGCCGCAAAACCACCCAGCCAAACAGCAACCTTGCCGCCATAATCAGCCAAAGTGGTTTGTAAATCGCCACCATTATTAGTCACCATATCTTTCAACCATTGTGGCGCATAATCATTGATCAGTTGGACCAACTGTGCCGAAAGTTGCGGAACTTCGGCCACAAGCTTTGCTGCCTGCTTGCCGAGCGCTGGCACAACCAGAACAAAGGCAAAAACCAAAATGAGGACAGCCGAAGCAATAATCGCCCCTGTTGCTGCCAGGCGCGGCAAGCCAGCACGCTCTAACCTGTCTGCAACCGGATCAAGAAAATAAGCCAGTACGAAGCCAGCAATGAATGGCAACAATATATCTTGCAGATACCAGAAAAACATCAAAGTCACGGCCAAGGCGGCAACCCAGAATATAAACTGTCTTTGTGAAGTCATGTTGGTGATGTCTCACTCATATGGCTTATCCACTGCTTGGTATAAGCAAGGCCAGAAGCCAAAGTAAGCCCCGCCACAAGCAAGGCCGACACGTCGAGCAAAGCCCGTGGTGCCGCGATAAACGCCAGTTGCGCCAGAACCACGCCAACAAAATAAATCTGCACCACCGTGTTCAATTTGCTCACCCACAGCGGCTTCACTTGGACCGGGCGATCCATAAACCAAGCCAACATTAAACCACCGATAATCAAAACATCGCGGCTGATCACGGTGATCACCAGCCAAGAGGGAATTTGTTTGGTAATTCCAAGTGCGGCATAAGTTGAAACCAACAGCAACTTATCAGCCAAGGGATCAAGATAGGCTCCCACTTCAGACTGGGTGTTGGTTGCGCGCGCCAAAGCACCGTCGGCTGCATCAGAAGCGCCTGCCAAAGCAAACACCATAAAAGCCCAGCCAAAATCTTCAGAAATCAGCAACAGAATAATTAAAGGCACCAGCAGTATGCGCGCTATGGTGATCAGATTGGGAATGTTCATGTGCGTTACAAAGGCCTAATGATCCAACCAGCGCCTGAGCGTTGCAACTTCAAATTGGCGGCTTGAAATGACGCACCCAAATCTTCGGCATTGCCGTTAAAAAGCAACCGTGCCGAAGCTCCGCCTATATCCAGCGATGTCACATCCAGCCCCACAATACCCGGTGTGGCCAGAATGCGTGAACGCAACCCATTCCATTCCGAAGGCCCACCAAAGGGCACCACAACAGCAAGGGCCTGCGGGCCGGAAGCCGCAGCCTTGGCGGCGGCAATTTTCGCTTGATCAGACTTAAACTTATCAGTGATTAATGTTTGAAAGCGTTGCGCGGCCAACTCCGCAGATTGCGCCAGTTCGTGCGAGTCTGCTGTATAAACCTTGTCGATTGTAATTTTGCCTAAGCCTGAAGTGCCTATCACCCGCGCGTGAATGCCGCCACCGGGTGCTGCTTGCGCAAAGGCGATCAACATGGTTTTCACATCATAGCGCCGCCGCAAAGCCTCCAATTTAACCACATCATTGTTTGAAATATCAGCGGCGGAAAGTGTGGTTGCGTCTTCTTGGTCACCCAAGGGCACGATGATGGGAATTTGCGCTTGAGCGGCGTTAAGGTCAGCCCAAGCTTTGCGCCATGAGTTATCTTCCCACACCACAACATGGCCCGTTTCATCCGTCCAAACTGGGATCACCAACATTGCAGGGCCTTGCTCTGCGGGAATGCGAACGCCCATGCCAGAAAGTAAAGGCTTTAATTTCTGGGGCAAAAACCGCACCGTGAATGTGCCTTGATAATGCCCCGGGCTCATCGTTTCCTTTTCAATAGAAAGAGACTTGAGCAGAGGCATCACATCTTTTGCTTCCATTTTCGCAAATTCAGCAGCCACATCAGAACCTCCCAGATTTTCCCCCAATAGGGCCAAAGCCTTCATCTGCACATCAATCAGCGCCTTGTCTTTGGCAGCCTTGACCGATAAATCTGTCACATCCACATCCACCCCCTGCACGGCAAAGGGGCTGGTTTCAACCGGGCCGGCAGCCATGGCCACGCGAAGGCCAGACAGCAATGCTGCAATTAAGAAAAATGTAAATCTCATCAATGCTCTTTGGGCTTTATTCCGGTTCAGAATCTGTCTAGGGGTTTGCCACATCTCACCCCTTTGAGGCAAACCCGTGGCATGACGATATCAGGCCCTAAAAGCAACTCTCTTTCCTATGCCGATGCTGGCGTGGATATTACCGCTGGCAATGACTTGGTAGACTTGATCAAACCCCTCGCCAAATCCACGCGGCGCAAAGGCGCTAATCCAGCTCTGGGCGGCTTTGGTGGACTGTTTGATTTAAAGGCGTGCGGCTTCAAAGACCCGGTTCTGGTCGCGGCCAATGACGGCGTGGGCACCAAGTTGAAACTCGCCATTGATAGCGGCATCCATCATGGCGTGGGCATTGATCTGGTGGCGATGAGTGTGAATGACTTGGTGGTGCAAGGTGCCGAACCTTTGTTCTTCCTTGATTACTACGCCACTGGCAAGCTGGATGTGAAAGCCGCCCGCGCGGTGATTGCAGGCATAGCCGATGGCTGCAAACAAGCGGGTTGCGCCTTGGTGGGCGGCGAAACTGCGGAAATGCCCGGCATGTATCACGGCGGGGATTATGATCTGGCTGGCTTTGCCGTTGGCGCCGTGGAGCGCAAAAAAATTCTGCCTGCAAAAGATGTAAAAGCCGGTGACGTGATTTTGGGCCTCGCATCTTCTGGCCCACATTCCAACGGATATTCGCTGATCCGCAAAATTGTTGACGTCAGCGGTTATCGCTTAAAAGATGCAGCTCCCTTTGCCAAAGGCCAAACTATTGCTGAAGCCCTGCTCACCCCCACCCGCATTTACGTTAAGCCCATTTTAAAGGCATTGAAAAAGGGGCTGGGCATCAAAGCGCTGGCTCACATCACTGGCGGCGGCTTCACCGAAAACATTCCACGCGTTTTGCCCAAAGGCACAGTTGCCGCGATTGATCTTTCTGCTGTGCCTTATCCATCTGTGTTTAAGTGGTTGGCCAGGCAAGGCGGCGTGATTGAAGCGGAAATGCTCCGCACATTCAACTGCGGTGTGGGTATGATTGTGGTGGTGAAAGCCAAAGACGCAAAAGCCATCGCCGCAACATTGCAGCGCGCTGGCGAAACAGTGGTTACGCTGGGCACCATCCGCGCCCGCAAAGGCAAAGAGCCGCAAGTGGCTTATTCAGGCGCACTTGGCGAATGAGCGATGCGAATGAGCAGGTATTCTCGCCTGCGAGTGTAAAGCAGCGCCATAGAAAATGTCGCGTTGGCGTTTTGATTTCAGGCGGCGGGTCTAATATGAGGGCACTGGTTGCGGCCTCACATTTGGCACAAGCGCCTTTTGAAATTAACTGTGTGGTTTCCAATCGCGCTGATGCTGGCGGCATTGCTTGGGCCGATGAAAACGGCATCCCAACCAAAATCATCAATCATAAAGACTATGCCTCGCGCGAAGCCTTCGATGCAGATTTGAATGATTATCTTCAAACCCAGCGTCTCGATTTGATCGCCTGTGCCGGTTTCATGCGCATTATGACACCCGTGCTCATCACACCTTGGCAAGGCAAAATGCTGAACATCCACCCTTCCTTGCTGCCTCTCTATAAGGGCCTGCACACTCACGCCCGCGCCATTGCTGCTCAAGATAAAGAAGCCGGTTGCAGCGTGCATTGGGTGACGGCAGATTTAGACGGTGGCCCGGTGATTGCGCAAACGCGTGTGCCTATTTTAGCAGATGACACGTCAGACACTTTGGCGGCGCGTGTGTTGGTGGAAGAGCATAAGCTTTACCCCGCCGTTCTGGCAAAGGTTGCCGCCGCTTGAGCCTCAATGCGGCATAGCTGAATTACACCTGCCATAGCTATTAGCCTCCTGCCCATTGGGTCAATTCACTGTGCAATTGTCTGACTGTTTGCAAGTCCCGCCAATCATGTCATGGCCACCTTGGCGAAAGTCTTCTTCTGTGCAGCCAGCAAGTCAGAATGCCAAGAAAAGCACAACTGTGAGTCTTTTGAATTTCATGCGCACGGCTCCAATTTGTTCAATCCCTCTGCCACTTTTGTATCTGAGCGCAAGTCGAAGTCTTGCACCATTGTTACATATGATTCTGTTTCGCTTGTAAGAACATAGGTTGTGGTCAACACCGGCCCCGAGTCTAAATCAGATCGTTTGCAAAATTCCTTCGCGGCAACGCCAAAACTCAAGCTGCCCTTTTGGTTCTGTTTTTTTGCTTCCGTCACCCGCTGACGTAAGGCATCGAGACGCTGCACATCGCTTGATGAAAGTCGAAAGACATGCAGGGCCTGGTTGCTAGCCAGCGGCGGAAGATTTCTCGCATCCTGGGCCAAATTGCTTTCCACCAGATGCAAATTCTCATTCTGCTCAGCTTCCTCGCTAACCCGATATTTCATTTCCATCACCACACCTTGCGGCTTCGGAGACAGGGCAGCGGGCAAAGCGATTGCAACGCGCAGGCGCGATAAATCCGTGGTCATAAAGTCAATGCGGGCCAGTTTGGGCAGGGACGCAAGCGGAACACTGGTGCAACAAGCCAACATCAAAGCCATCGTTGCCACACAGAGAAATCTTCTTCGCATATTCTATTTCCATAAATAATTATTGTTTGACAATAATTTATATCTGTGAAATGAAAGGGTTGTCAAGTGGAGATAAAACATGGCTATGCAGTTCGAAGATCAAACGTCACAACTTTCAAAACTACGCGGAAAAATATCTTGGATTTGTCATGCGGTGAGATGGATGGCGATCGTCTGGCTTTCGTGGATTTTGATCTTGATTTGCCTGCCCTTCGCAGATCTGCAAGGCACGCTCGACAAAATCAACAAATCTCCCATTTTTGCAGAAGCGCAAGTGACGGTGCAAAACCTTGTTGCAAGCCGCGCTGTCAACTTGTTTGTCTGGGCCATTGCAGTTTCTATCGGTGTTGCGGCATGGAAACTGATGACAGGTTATCTTCAGGGAGATATTTTTTCGGAACATGCGGCCAACCGTTTGAAAAGGGTTGGGCAGGCAGCACTGTTCACCACCATCGCGAATGCAGTGGCAAGGCCGCTATCGCTGTCGCTGTTTTCACCAAAGCTTTTTCACGATCAGCCGTTCTCTGGCCTTCTTGTTCCTGATGACTTGCTTTATCTTCTCATTTCCGCCCTGATCCTAAGCCTTGCCAGCGTTTATGCCGCAGCGGCTGAGATCAATGCCGAAAACAAGCAGTTTGTGTGACGCCATGCCAATTATCGTCAACCTTGATGTGATGCTGGCCAAGCGCAAGATGCGGTCTAAAACTTTGTCAGAACTTGTTGGCATAACTGAGCAGAACATCTCGCTGCTAAAATCAGGCAAGGTAAAAGGCATTCGCTTTGAAACGCTTGAATCCATTTGCAAAGCGCTCGATTGCCAACCGGGCGACATTCTCGAATTTCGCTCCGATCAAGAATCAGAACGATGAGTCTCGGCCTCTCGTTCAGCCTTCCATTGTGATAAAAGTTTCAGCCGCGGCTCGCGGTATTTTTGTTCAAGTTGCTGCATCTCTGAAATGCGATCCGTGCGAAAATGCCGGAAGCCCTGCCGTAATTCACACCACGCCACGACAATGCGCTGCAAATCAAAATAAGAAATAGCCAAAGGCCAAATCACACGCTGCGTGGTTTGCCCGTGCTCATCAGCGTATGATATGTCCAATTTTTGTTGGCCACGAATGGCGCGGCGCACGTGGCCCACGTCAACCCGGTCTTCCACCAAGCCAAACTTTGGCGGCGCAAACAGCGGCGCATCATAAAAGAAAGGCCGCAGCGCCTGAGGCAACACCGTGCCAATTTTTGCGACCACATCTTCTGCCGCAATTTGCAACGCCTTATCACCGCGCCTTGAGACCCATGAGAGGCCCAACATAATGGCTTCCAACTCATCCGATTTAAACATCAGCGGCGGCAAGTCATAACCTTCGCCTAGCACATAACCAACACCCGCCTCACCGCGGATCGGCACACCATCGGTAATCAAATCGGCAATATCGCGGTATAAGGTGCGCAGCGAAATTTCTAATTCCTCAGCCATACGCGAGCCCGTCACCGGCCGGCGATGACGGCGAAGCATTTGGATGATACGAAGCAAGCGGTCGGCGCGGCGCATAATTTGACATACTGCATTGCTGCTGACACCATGCTGTCAGCAGTGTTGAATTATGCAATATGTCAGCATATTACAGCAAGAGTGAGAATGTGAAAATGTTGGAACTTTACGTCTTCGGCCCCTACTTCGGATTGCCAGATGGCAGCCCTTTCTGCATCAAAGCCCTGACCATGCTTAAAATGTCTGGCCTGCACTTTGTGGAAAAGCGCATGAAATTCGGTGAGGCCCCAAAAGGCAAGGCACCCTATTTCAAAGACAATGGCAAGGTCATCGCCGATTCCCACTTCATTCAACGTCAACTTGAAACTGAACATGGCGTGGATTTTTCAGGCGGTTACAGCGCAGAAAAACTTGGCCTAGGCTGGGCCATGGCCCGCATGATGGAAGAGCATTTTTACTTTCTCTCGATGAACATCCGTTGGCTGCGTGATGAAAATTTCCAGAAAGGCCCTTATCAATTCTTTGCCGCCATTCCCGCACCCATCCGCCCGCTTATTGCCCGCATGGTTCGCAAGAAAGTGGCTAAGACGCACCATCTGCAAGGCCTTGGCCGCCACAGCGCCGAAGAACGTTTGCAATTGGCAATTGGCGATCTTGAGGCGGTGGAAACGCTGCTCAGCAAGAACCGCTTTCTTTTGGGTGACAGGCCTTGTGCTGCGGATGCCACCACCTTCGCCTTTATTCTCGCAGCTGAGTGCCCCCATTTTAAAAGCGAAATTGGCGACTACATTCGCACCCGCCCCGTTTTGATGAATTATCTTGATCAGATGCGAGGCCGCTATTTCCCGGAATATGCATGAGCATTAAGCACGATGCCAATCAACTTTTTGCCAGCAGCCTAGCGCCATTCACGCCGCCGGTGCGCGCCAAACTTACCGAAATCCGCAAACTCATTTTGTCTTTGCCGGAAAAATTGGATGGCGTCGGCCCTTTGTTAGAAACGCTACGCTGGGGCCAGTTCAGCTTTCTGACATTCGAGACGGGCAGCGGCAGCACCATTCGCATTGATGCAATACGCGCCAACCCGAAGAACTACGCGATTTATTTTAACTGTAACACCACTCTGGTGGATGACTTCAAACAACTCTACCCAAAGCGTTTCAAATTCGAAGGCAACCGCGCTATCATTTTTGATGTCGCAACACCGCTGCCAGTTGACGAATTGCGCCATTGTATTTCACTTGCACTGACTTATCATCAGCGAAAACAAGTAAAAACGATTAGGCGAGAATGAAACATCAGATCATTATAGACACTGACCCGGGGCAAGATGACGCCGTGGCTATTCTTTTGGCGTTGGCATCGCCTGAAATTGAAATTCTGGGCATTTGTGCGGTGGCTGGCAATGTGCCGTTGTCACTCACCCACGTGAATGCACGCAAAGTGTGCGAACTTGCTGGCAAACCAGAAACCAAAGTTTTTTCCGGCGCAGTTCGCCCCATGTTTCGGCACTTGGTCACGGCTGAACACTTGCACGGCAAAACCGGGTTGGATGGGCCAGTTTTGCCTGAACCTAAAATGTACTTACAAACACAATATGCGCCAGACTTCATCATCGACACATTGATGAACCGCCCCGCAGGCACTGTGACTCTATGCTGCTTAGGCCCCCTCACCAACATTGGTCTTGCGCTGGTGAAAGAGCCGCGCGTTGCGTCACGCATCAAACGCATCATTGCCATGGGGGGCGGTTGGTCTGAGGGAGGAAACATTACGCCAGTCGCTGAGTTTAATATCTATGTTGATCCGCACGCGGCGCGGCTGGTGTTTGACTGTGGCGCACCCATTACACTTATCCCGCTGGATGTTACCCACCAAGCCCTCACCACGCGGGCCCGCATTGAGACGTTTCGCGCGATGAAAAACCACACCGGCCCAGCGGTGGCTGAGATGATAGATTTCTTTGAGCGCTTCGACGTGCAGAAATATGGATCAGACGGCGCTCCCTTGCATGACCCGTGTGTGATTGCCTGGTTGCTGCATCCCGAAATGTTCACCGGCAAAGATTGCAATGTATCAGTGGAATGCGAAAGCGAACTCACCATGGGCCAAACCGTGGTGGATTGGTGGCGCGTAACCAACCGCCCACATAATGCCCACTATGTGCGCGGCATCAACCATGATGCATTTTTCAAATTGCTAACAGATCGGCTCAATACGCTAGCTTAAGCGGCATCACATACCTTCCTTCGTTTCCAAATAGTAATTTGCCTTCTTACCATAAATCATGCGGCGCAGAAGTACGCGCAAGCGTTCGGACTTTCGCAACGGTGCCAGTACGCCGCGGATCACATCGTGGCCCATCACCTTCACGCTGTCCAACACGGGGGTTGCCCCTGGTGCGCGTTGCGGCAAACCATAATCCCGCAAACTGCCATTCATAAATCGAATTTTATTCATGCGCACAACGTCCGGCGTTTTCCAAGTCATCGCCATCGAAATGGAATAACTGTTGCCTGTGCTCACCCAATGCGGAACAGTGTAAGGCATGTGAACAGCATCGCCTGGTTTCATACTGTGCAAAGTGGCGCGACTTTCAAAATGGTCTTCATAATGTTTGTTACGGTGCCCCGCGGGTGAGAATTCTAAATTTTCTTCCGAGATTAATGTCCGATCATCATTATCAAAAGTGCGCACAAATTTATCACCTTTAATCTGGATCAAAATGTTCTCTTCCATGTCCACATGGAACGGCGTTGTAGCCTTTGCCGACGAGACAAAAATGAACCCCTCCAAATCTGAATAGTCAGAAGGCTTGCGCCCCGCCGCTTCATTGGCCTCACGCACGAATTGTTCAAGCAAAGCCCTATAAGCCGGATCGCGCTCC
>JAYVOQ010000097.1:0-130414 GCA_043757845.1 Hyphomicrobiales bacterium
CCCTTTGCGAGTGCAACTTCGAAGATGTAGTGACCGTTCTTAGTCGTGCGTGACGGATACATAGTAGCCATGGCACCCTCGTGTGGCACGAGTACTCGCTTCATTGTGTTTAGGCATGCAAAATTGACCCACTAGGCACGGGAATCGGCATCCAAAATTTACCCACCGTGTTGTTGCTAGACTGCCTGCTTTTGGATTGAGCAGGCGGTGTTGGGATGAAGAGCGTGGATACAATTGCACGGGTTCGGCGGGAACATTTTATCAGGCATCGGTCGATCCGTGAGATCAGCCGTGACTTGAATGTGTCGCGCAACACGGTGCGCAAGATTTTGCGGAGCGGAGCGACAGAGTTCCAATATGAGCGCGAAGTCCAGCCCCTGCCGATGATTGGTCCTTGGCGAGAACAGCTGGATGGTCTTTTGATGGCGAATGAGGGTAAGGCCAACCGCGAGCGCCTGACGGTGATCCGGCTGTTTGAGGAGCTGCGTGAAGCGGGCTTCAAGGGCAGCTATGACGCGGTGAGGCGCTATGCGAAGGCCTGGGGCAAAGAGCGCGGTTCGGTAAAGGCGGATGCCTATGTGCCTTTATCCTTTGCACCTGGTGAAGCCTATCAGTTTGACTGGAGCCATGAAGTCGTTCGCATCAATAACGCGACGGTTGTCTTGAAGGTAGCCCATGTCCGCCTGTGCCACAGCCGGATGTTTTTTGTGCGCGCTTACCCACGCGAGACCCAGGAGATGGTGTTTGATGCCCATGACAAAGCATTCGCGTTCTTCAAGGGCACCTGCACGCGTGGTATCTATGATAATATGAAGACGGCGGTGGATGCCATCTTCGTTGGCAAAGACCGACTTTACAATCGCCGCTTTCTGCAAATGTGCAGTCACTATCTGATTGAACCCACGGCCTGCACGCCAGCATCCGGTTGGGAGAAGGGACAAGTGGAGAACCAGGTTGGGCTGGTTCGTGAGCGGTTCTTTACCCCCAATTCTGCGGGTCAAGAGCCTGGAAGAGTTGAACGGCCTGCTGCTCGACAAATGTATTGCTTACGCCAAAGCCCACAAGCATCCGGAGATAATGGATCAAACGACCTGGCAGATGTTTGAAGCTGAAAGGCCGCATCTGGTTCCAAGCGTCGGCTGCTTCAATGGATTCCATGCCAGCACGGCAGCGGTCTCGAAGACCTGCCTCGTGCGCTTTGACAATGTCAGATACTCCGTCACCTCACGTGCCGTGGGGCGGACCGTGGAGGTGCAGGCCTATGCTGACCGCATCATCATTCGCCAGGATGGTGCAATTGTTGCTGAACATGCCCGTTCCTTTACACGTGGCGCGACCGTCTATGATCCATGGCATTATGTGCCGGTTTTGGCGCGCAAACCGGGGGCTTGGCGCAATGGTGCACCGTTCAAGAACTGGGTTCTCCCTTCCGGATTGGAACGTGTACGACATAAACTGAGGGGGTCAAATGACGGCGACCGCCAGATGGTTGCGATCCTGGCCGCTGTCCTGACAGATGGTCTTGCCACGGTTGAAGCTGCCTGTGCCGAAGCGCTCGATCAAGGCACCCATTCAGCCGATGTGGTTCTCAACATCCTGAGCCGCAAACGCGACACGCCGCCACCCCTGACCATCATGACACCGGAGGCTTTGCGCCTGCACCATGTCCCGATTGCCGATTGCACACGTTATGACAGCCTGAGGAGGATAGACTGATGGAAAGAACCCAAGTGCTCGACCTGATGGGCGAGTTAAAGCTCTATGGCATGAGGCTCGCCTATGATGAGGTCATGGCCGTCAGCATCAAACGCCAGCATGAGCCGCCACACATTGTGGGTGATCTGCTCAAGGCGGAGATTGCCGAGAAACAGGCGCGCTCTATCCGTTATCAGTTCAAGATCGCCAAACTCCCATTGGCCAAGGATATTGACGACTTCACCTTTGATGGCACACCGATCAACGAGACCTTGGTCAGGGATCTGGCTAGCAGCACCTTCATTGCCAATCAGCGTAACGCCGTACTGATTGGTGGCACGGGTACGGGCAAGACCCATTTGGCCATCGCTATTGCACGCTCCTGCATCAGGGCTGGCTTGAGAGGGCGATTTTTCAATGTGGTCGATCTGGTAAACCGGTTGGAAAGCGAGACGCGTGCCGGCAAGCAGGGCCGCATTGCCGATTACATGACCCGCCTTGATTTTGTGCTGCTGACGAACTTGGCTATCTGCCCTTTGCACAGGCCGGTGGACAGCTTCTGTTCCATCTCGTCAGCAAGCTCTATGAACGCACATCCATCATCGTCACCACCAATCTGACCTTCAGCGAATGGCCTACAGTCTTCGGTGATGCAAAAATGACCACTGCTTTACTTGACCGTCTCACCCATCACTGTGACATCGTCGAGACTGGCAACGAAAGCTGGCGCTTCAAAAACCGCATCTGAAAAACCTCCCAAGGCGCCCTCCGGCGATGCTGCTGCGCTGCGCAACTGCTCCGCGCATCGCTCTCCGGGCGCGCTCTCAACTGACCTTCACAGTGGGTCAATATTGGATGCCGATACTGGGTCAATGTTCAATGCTTATTGACATTATCGTCCACAAGGACTTGGTGCTCGAGCCTTATCCACAAACGAAGGCGAGGTAATCATGCTGAAGCTCACCCAATTGCCCGACCGCGTGCCAGTCAAACTTACCATCACGCTGCCGCCGGACTTGAAGAGAGCCCTTGATGACTATGCCGCCCTCTATGCCCGCACCTATGGCGCAGAGGAGCCCGTGGCTGAACTTGTGCCGTTTATGCTGGACAGTTTTCTGAAGGCCGATGCCGGCTTCAGGAAGGGACGGAAGGAGCTTGAGGCCGAACCAATGGCACTTCCGCTCGTCAAAACCAAGACTCGTCGCAATCGGCCAACTGATGGCTCGAACGATGAGGTGGGATCATGACAGTCATTGGCCATTTTGTGCCTGATACCGATGGCTATGTCGGCTCCATTCGGACACTCACTTTGCATGCCAAGCTGCGGTTGGTGGCGATCGACAACAAGACAAAGGAAGATGGGCCGGATTTTCGGATTATGTTTGGGACGCAGGAGGTGGGGGCTGCCTGGAAGGCCAAGACCCATGAAGCTGAACCACGTGACTATCTGAGTGCTTTCATTGATGATCCGTCTTTCTCGGAGCCACTTCGCGGCGCAATGTTTGAGGACAACGGCAATCTTAGTTTGGTTTGGCGCAGGAAAACGTGAGTTCAGTCTTTCTGTAGTGACGCGATGGCGCGCTCTACATGTTCCAAGGACTTGAGTAGGCGTGTGCGAAATTCAAACAGCATCTGTTTGGCGTCCGGCTCATCGTCAAGCATATCAGATGAAACTGCTGCTGCGACAAGTTGGTCGAGTGCAACTGATGCCAGTTGATTTTCTTGCTGAGTTTCGTCTTCGAACTGAACGCGGACACTTCCATCAATATCTATAAATGGTATTGCTTGAACGAGCACAGGCGCCAGGCGCTGGCCAAGTTCGCGCGAAATCGACACTGACAATAGACTTCGCCCAGCGATCGTCGCAACACGAATGATATGTTCGTCGGCATCATCGTGTCCGTCTTCTTGCGAAGCGGCAACTTCAAGCCTGCATGTGAACGGTTGAGGACTGCGGAGTGTATTCAATGAACGGTCCATCCAAGATGGCTGATTATCTGATTTTAAGATAATCTAGAATTCAGATTATCTCAATGGCCCTCTCGGATGAGGCGGGTAAATTGGGAAAGACACTTGGATCGGCGCGTCACAAACTATTGGTCGATTTTATTGTCGCGAAGCGAGAAGCCGCAGGGTTGACCCAAACCCAACTCGCAGAAAAATTGGGCGAGTACCAATCCTTCGTAGCCCGGCTCGAAAGTGGGCAAAGGCGCATTGATGTCGTTGAATTTCTTGAACTCGCCAGGTTGCTCAAGTTCGACCCGATAGTGGCATTGGGGAAGTTAGGTAAATAGTTTTCTTGGCCGATGAATTCAAGTTGATAACCGAGCCAATTACGAATAATTTGCGCAGGAAAGCTCCTTTTGAATTGGCTCATGTAGTCTCTCCCAGCATGACAAAAAATGTCCCTAGTCTATATTAAGCCCCGCCGCAGCCATCTGAAAGATCCCACACCTCTGTCACTTGCTTTCCGTTTATGCCATGCTCGCGGATCATCAGCTTCGCCAATCCGCCATAGGCCTTCCAACGCCAGCAGCGGCAACAGCAGGGTCCCTTTTCCTGCGAATGCTCCATCGCATAGTCATATTCCTTTTGCTGCTCCGCAGTCAGTTCAAAGTCGTAAGCGGCGAGTAGTTTCTGGGCCAATCCAGCTTCGATGTCATAGGGATCAGGCGGTATGTCAGCAATTGCATTGTATTTCACCAGGCCCGCGATTTGCTTTTTGTAGCGGGTCAGTTCCATCGGGCTGCAACACGAGCCTTGCAGCCGTGCATCCTTCGGCATTTTCGGAATTGAATCGAGAAATTCCCCCGAGCAGTTGCTATTGCCCTTGGTGCTGAGAAGTTTGAATTTCGCTTCGGGGCTCAACGTTACCTGGGCCTGGGCGGCATTGTAGAGGCCGCTCATGCACAGTGAAATGAAACCGCCAAGCACGGATCGCCGGGATTGATTATTCTTCATTGGTGTTCCTCCATCCATTCATCCGAGTCTTGAGAAAATAGGTATGTGTTCCAACATCCAGTAAGACATGAGCTGCATGTAACCTCCCGCCATGGCCAGACCCAAAGCGATCATCACGCCGCCCGCTAGAATTTTTAGAACGCGGCCCACACGGCGCATGGATGACATGCGGCGCATCAGGCTTCCGGTGAAGGCCGCCGCCAACAGGAAGGGAATGCCAAGCCCCAGCGCATAGGTGCAAAGCAGGATCACGCCCGCTGAGACGGTTGACGACATGGCTCCAACGGTCAAGATCGCGCCCAGCACCGGGCCGATGCAAGGCGTCCAGCCAAAGCCAAAGGCCAAGCCCAGCACATAAGGCCCGACAAGACCGCCTCGCGCCAATGGGCCATGGTAACGGATGTCACGCTCCATCCACGGCATGGGCACAAGGCCCGTCATGAACAGGCCGAACAAGGCCACCAGTAGCCCGCCAATAATATTGGTTTCATAGCGCCACGAAAGAAGCAACTGCCCCAGATAAGTGGCGCTGGCCCCAAGCGTGATGAACACGCTGGAAAAGCCTGCCACAAAAAGCAGGCCCGCCAACAGGGTGGCACTGCGGCTTGCATTTTGATTTGTGCCATCGTTGCCAACGGAGCCGGAGATGTAAGACACATAGCCCGGCACCAGCGGCAACACGCAAGGCGAGAGAAATGAGATCATTCCCGCGAGGAGAGCGGCAAACAACCCGATGTTAGAAATGGCCTGCATGGTTATATCAATTCCCAGATCCGTGCCCAGAAGCCCTTGGCCGAAGCCTCGTGGTGCTGGTGATTGGTGAGCGCGTTGATGAATTTCACCAGATTGAGGTTGTCGAATTTCAAACTGTGAAAACGTCCCACCAATTTTCCGTTCTAGTCAATCACCATGGTGACAACACCGTGCATTTGGTCGCCATCTGCGGCGGGTTTGAATTCCACGCCATAGGATGATGAGAGCTTTCGGGTGGAATCCTCGGGCGCATCTTTCGCGGCAGTGAGGAAAATCCAGTTCACTGGGTCAAGCCCGTGGTTGACGCCGAAATCCTTCAACACTTGGCCCTTGTCTCTTGATGGATCAGTGGTGACGGAGATGAATTGTACCATGGCCTTCATCGGCGAGATGTTCACCATTTTCTGAATCTCGGCCAGTTTCTCGGCATGCAGCGGGCAGAAATCCGGGCAGTTGGTGTAGATGAAATGCAACACCACCACCTTGCCCTTGAAGTCAGACAGACTGACAGGCTTGCCATCGGCATCCTGCAAGGTGAAGTTAGGAGCCTCTTTGTCCTCCGGCTGGAAATATTTTTCAGACTGGATGATCTCCTGTTCCAGTTCTTGCAAGCTGTGCGAAAAAGCAGGCGCAGCCAGCGCAGTTACCAATACGGCGCTGAGCATAGAGCGCCGCGTCAACACCACCTTGTTGGCAGATCTGAACATGATGCGGTAGAAGTTGATCAAAGGATGCGTCCTTGCAAAATAGTGATGGTCATATGAATTTCCTGGATCGGATAAAGCGCTGGGCAAAAGCGCTGAAGCGCGACGTGGTGGCGCTGTGGATGGCGGCCCGCGATAGCAGAGTTCCATGGCATGCCAAGGCTGTTGCTGGTGCAGTTGCCGCATATGCGTTGAGCCCAATCGATCTCATACCTGATTTCATCCCCGTTATCGGGTATCTGGACGACTTGCTGATCGTGCCGCTTGGCATTGCGATCGCTGTAAGGCTTGTGCCGAAGCCGCTGATGGAAGAATTCCGTGCGGAAGCTCTTAAGCGTACAAGGCCCACTAGCCGCTCTGGTTTGGTTTTTATTGTATTTGTCTGGATGGTCGTTGGTGGCTTCTTCGCTTGGATGTATTGGCCCAGATAATCAACACTCCTCAAGTTTAACCTATGGCCAGGCCAGCATTTGGCTTGTTCCATTCAGCAGCAGCCTTTGCCGTGCTTGGTTGTATCTGCCTTGGCGACTTGGCCAGCATCTGTGCCAGTAGCCACTTGGTTTGTTGCGTCTTGGGATTTTTTGTGGCTTCCACCCATGCACAGGCCGAGGGCACACATGGTGGCGCAGGGGGCAACACCGAGGATCAGGGGTGCCAGACCTGCGGCCAACACATAGCCCCAGCCGAGATAAAGCCCAGTGCCAATGGCAAGGCCCGCCGTGGAAATGATGCCGAAGCGTGTGCGCAAAAATCCGCGCAGCGCAAACAACGCGCCAGCCATCTGGCCCGATCGTGACATTTGGACGTTATCATGGTTCAACATAGTTAGTTCTCCTTTTGCTTGTTAATGGTTGCGTTGAGAAAGGCGATCATTTCGGGCGTGTCCCACTCGGCGGCGCCGATGAGTTGGCCGAGGTTCTGGCCCTGTCGGTCGATCAGGAAAGTGGCCGGAATGCCGTAAAGGCCCAGTTTGTCGAGTGAGCGGTTGGCGTCTTGCGCGATATATTTGTTGAGGTGCGTGATGCCCGCTTCAAGATAGAACTGGTCAATTGCGGCCATGCCCTGTTTGTCGGAAGACATGGCCACGACTTCAAAATCCGGCCCGCCGAGAATGGCTTGAAGCCTGTCCAGCGAAGGCATTTCCTTGCGGCAGGGCACGCACCATGTGGCCCAGACATTGAGTAGTATCGTCTTGCCCTTGAAGTCGGCAAGGGTCATTTGCTTGCCATCGTGATCCATAATGTTGAATTCGGGCATAGCAACGGGTGCGGGCCGCATCACGAAATTCGGCGGCGACTCTTGCGCGTGTGTCGTTGCAGGCAAAATGCCAACCAGCGAAAGCGTCATGAAAGCCCGCCGCTTCATGCCGAAGCCCCGCTGTTCAGGCGCTCCACGAGAGGCAGCATGACGCCATTGAGGGCCTCAATCGTTACCGCGCCAATATGCTTGTAGGCAATGGTGCCATCCTTGCCGACGACGAAAGTCTCCGGCACGCCATAAACCCCAAAGTCAATCGCCACGCGGCCACTAATGTCATCGCCGGTGCGGGTGTAGGGATCGCCCATCTGGTCTAGCCAGCCAGCGGCATCAACTGGTTGGTCCTTGTAGTTGAGGCCATGCAGCGGCACGATGTTTCTGGCTTTGAGCGCCATGAAAATTGGATGCTCGGCACGGCAGGCCACACACCAGGAGGCGAAGACATTGACCAGTGACACCTCACCCAAAATGCTGTTGCTGGACAAGCCGAGTGAACGGCCCTTGACGGGCGGCAGATCGAAAGTGGGGATCTTCTTGCCGATCAGTGTTGATGGGATTTGCTTTGGGTCGTTGTTCAATCCTAAGGCCAAGGCCCCGGCCATGGCGGCAAAGCCAGCGACTGGAACCAGTGTAAGCACCCGCCTGCGCGAAAAGCGGGAAGGCATTGCGCCTTCCCTTTCATGACCTTGAGGTTCGTTCGTCATTGGTCTTTGAGTGCCGTTTCAATTTTGGCCTTCACGCTGTCATAAGGCTCGGCTCCATTGATGATCGTGATCGTGCCTTTGGCGCTGACGACGAGACTATAGGGCGTGCCTTGGCCGCCTGAAGCTGTGGCATCATCCTCATTGGCTTGAATGTGGGCAGCATATTTGCCGCCCTTGTCGTCACCTTTCAGGCAGTCTGCAAATTTGGCCGTATCCAGTCCAAGCTGTTCGGCAAATTTTGGCAAGAGTGTCAGGTCGAGCTTATTGTTGGAGGGTGTCACCTCAAACACCTTGTCAGCATAGGCCCAGAACTTGTCAGGCCCTCCCACTTCGCCCGCGCATTCAGCGGCCTGCGCCTCCTTGCGGGCCTTGGGATGAAGCTGATCCAGCGGGAAATGCCGATAGACCCAAGCCACCTTGCCGATTTTGCCATAGTCATCCATCACCTTTTTCATTGAGCTGTGGAAGCCTTTGCAGAAGGGGCACTCAAGGTCAGAAAATTCGATGATTTTCACCGGGGCTTTGACATCACCGCGAATGTGATCTTCGGGCGTGATGGGTTTCACCGCCTTGGCTGCATCGGCCACACGCTTCTGCTCGGCCTCTTGTTCCTGGCTTTGCAATTTTTCCATGGCCTCTTTGAAAACTTCAGGATGATTGACGAGATAGTCATGGATGACAGTATCAAGTTGTTGTTTCTGCTCGGCGCTGAACTGGTCAGCCGCCCTAGCGGGCGTCATCAGCGCGACTAGTGCCGCCGCTGCCAGAAAAATGGCATGTTTGATTTTCACGAGAATGTCTCCTTCTGCACAGGATTTCAGGTTTGCGGATAAGTGGCATAGACGCTGGGCTTGGGGTCGCCCTTCGTAAAGGCATAGGTGGTGTAAACCTTGCTTGCACTCGCTTGACCCGGCATTGAGTCAAAGCCCATGCCGGGGATGTCCATCGGCATGCCGGGCATGGCAAGGCCGGTGATCTTTGGCAAGGTAGCCAACATCTTTTTCACATGATCAACGGGAACAAAGCCCTCTACGATATAGTTGCCAATGGTGATGGTGTGGCAGCCGCGCAATTCGGCGGGAACACCATATTTGGCGCCCACCTGATCGAGATCATTGGTGGGGATGAGCTTGATAGAAAAGCCGTTCTTTTCCAGATAGGCGGCATAAGTTTCGCAGCAGGTGCAAGTGGGGTTCTTATACATGGTGCCAGCGATGGGTTCCGCCGCAAAGGCGTGCAGCGGAACCATGCTGATGGGCATAGCAGTGAGCAGTCCGGTGGTAAAAAGGCGGCGGGTGAGTTTCATATTCAGTCTCCTTGGTTTAAGTTTTATGTTACGCGGAACATGGTCATCAGCCCGGCCATTTGGTGGTCGGTGATGTGGCAATGAAGCATCCAGTCGCCGGGGTTGTCGGCTACGAAGGCGCATTCAATCTTGTCGGCAGGGTCGAGATAGATCGTGTCCTGCCATTGTGTGTGAGGCACAGGCTGGCCATTTCGGGTGAGCAGCCGCGTGGAAAAGCCGTGGATGTGCATGGTGTGCGCCCAAGCTGTGTCATTGCGCATGGCGAGCAGGCAGGTTTGGCCGCGCTGCAGGGTGAAGGCGGGCTCCATCTTGCTAGCACCATCACCTGTCATGGACATGCCATTGATCGCCCAAACCGGGCCGCCACTCATGCCAGGCATGGCCTGGCCCATCATTCCGCCCATGCCCTTCATCTTGCCGCCGCCCATCATGCCGCCTTGCAAGATGATGTCTTGCCTCACAGCAGATGAGAGATCAGGAGCGGGCAGTGGGTTGGGCGGCAAGGCAGCAACCGGCCCCAAGGTCGCATTGCGCAAGGCGGCACCATCAAGGCGCAAGCTGCACAGTGTGTAAGACAGACCGTCATAGAAGGTGTCTCTGATGGCGTGGATTTCACCGGCCTTACCGATGGCATCAAGAACAAGGTCGACGCGCATGGCAGGGCCGAGTAACACACGGCCACCTTCCGGCTCATGCGGTTCGCAGGGTTGGCCATCGGTGGCGATGACGATAGGGCGCAGACCCGAAAACTCCAGCGCGTAAATACGTGCTAGGCTGGCATTGGCGAGGCGAAAGCGGATGCGCTCATTGGGGCGCAGCACAAGATCAGTAGTTGGTGCGCCATTGATGGTGACGCTGTTGCCCACATGGCCCGCCATGGCGGCATCCATCATGCTGCCAAAACGGCCCGCGATCTGGCCTGCGTCGTCCAATCGCCAATCTTGCAACAGCCAAGCAATGTCACGGTCGAATGGTTGTGTGTTTTCTTCCTCGACGATCAACAAGCCAGCGAGCCCGCGCCCCATTTGCTCAAGGCTATTGGCATGGGGGTGATACCAGTAGGTGCCCGCATCAGGCGGCGTGAAGGCATAGGTGAAACTGCCGCCCGGCGGAATGGGCGGTTGCGTGAGATGTGGCACGCCGTCCATGGCATTGGGCACACGAATGCCATGCCAGTGCACGGTTGTATCCTGCTGCAAATGGTTGGTGACGGTGGCCTGAAAGGGCTGTCCCTGTTTCACGCGCAACACTGGTGAAGGCCACGCTGCGCCATAGGCCAGCACATCCGCTTGCGCGCCCGCTCCGGCATGAAGCAAGGCCTTGCCAGCTTGCGGGGCAAGCGCGATTCCGCTTTCAGCGCGGGCGCGAAGATTCGCCAAGCCCAATGCGCCTGTGGCCAAGCCACCACGTAGTACGGCACGGCGCGTCAGTTCAAATTTAAGGTGCGACAAGTCTCGACTTTCCCTTGCCAAAATGTTGATGGAAAACAGCACGGGCCAAATGGCGCGTGTGTATTGCCAATCCGGCCCGCAAAGCGCGGGGCAGGATCAATCAAACATGGTCGAGGGTTCGTGGAGGGCCGGTTTCCGGCGCAGAACTGCGGCCCTTGAGGGCAAGTTCCGCAGCAACATAAATGGTGGAAGAAGGTGCGGCCTGCTTGAATTCAAACGCAGTGTTGTCCGCAAGCAGCGGGACACCGGGCACACCGCAATTCAAGGACGGAACGCCGCCCATGTCAGGGCAATGTGGACAACCGCCCTTGCTGCCAGTGTCAGTGATGCCCTTCATGGTCATGCCCTGCATGTCCATTGTGGCCGTGGTTTGTGTTTGCATGGGTGCTGCAATTGCTTCTACCACAGGCAAGTTCAGGCCCAACGTCACGAAAACCGTGAGCAGGCAAACCATCACCTTGTGGATCATCCATCGGGCCATGGCGCAACTTACCATTTCAATTGTGGCAGGCAAGTGGCAGATATGGGCCTGCACTCAAACAGCAGATCAACCTTCTTGCATGACAAGGGCGACAATCAGGCCAGAGAGAAACGTTAAGGCCGCAATGGCGCCGATAGCCCAGGCAAAACCAAACAGATCGGCGATGATTCCGGCGCTCAATGCACCAATGGCATAGCCGAGGTCGCGCCAGAAGCGGTAAACACTCAATGACCTTGCGCGCCAAGACGGTTCTGACGCATCGGAGACTGCGGCAATCAGGCTCGGATAAACCATTGCGGTGCCGAGCCCCAGCAACAGGCTGGCCAGCAACCACCATTCAAAAGTTCGAGTGAACGCCGTGAGGAAAAGCCCAAGTGCCTGCACCCACATGCCGACAACGATGAGGCCCTTCCTGCCCCACCGGTCGCTCAACGGGCCGGTGGCGACCTGCAACACGCCCCAGGTTGCTGGATAAATGGCCTTGAGAATGCCGATCTTTTCCACACCCATTCCAAAGCCTGCAAAGAACAGCGGGAAGATACCCCAGCTCATGCCGTCATTGAGATTGTTGACGAGGCCCGCTTGCGAGGTCGCGAAGAGATTGCGGTTGCGCCAGCTTGTGAGGGTGAAGATTTCCCAGAATCCTTTTGTGGCGAGCGGCTTAGGATTGTGTGAAATTTCCGCCTGCACATGCCCGCGCGTATCACGCACGAGCATAATGGAAAGAAGAGTGCCAAGAACGGCATAGGCCACGGCGGGGTAAATGGGCGTAGGCCGCAGCCCGTAACGTGATGCGAGATAACCCGTGAGAAAAGCAGTCAACCCTAACGCCAGATAGCCTGCAAACTCATTGAGGCCAACGGCAAGGCCGCGTGACTTCGGCCCCACCAGATCGACTTTCATGATGACAGTCATCGACCAGGCGAAGCCCTGGTTGATGCCTAGCAAGGCATTCGCGGCAACGATCCAGCCCCATGACGGCCCCCACATGATCATGAAGGGAACGGGCAAGCCCAGCAGCCAGCCCAAAACCAGCACGCGCTTGCGGCCCCAACTATCTGCGAGTTGCCCAGAGACAAGATTGGCAAGTGCCTTCACCACACCGAAGCTGACGATGAAGGAAGTGACCAAAGTGTTGGAAGCGAGATGAAATTCTTCAGCGCCGATCAGCGGAACAACCGTGCGCTCGATCCCCACCATGCCGCCCACAAAGGCATTGACGAGAACGAGCAATGCGAATTGCTGCCAGTTTGCGGCAAGGCCCAATTTGATGGAAGCGGGCACGTTCGTGCCACTCACCCTTCTGCCTCCATGAGCCCGGAATTGAAGGATCTGTTGCGGGTGGCCTCTGGTGGTGCGGGCGGGATGTCGGCGGTCATGGCCTTCACAAAAGCTTCTTCATCTTCGATGCGGAATGCCTTGTTGTTGCGGCGCTCAAAGCCAATGGTTGAGGTTGGCTTGCCGCTGAGACTGCGACCGCAGACCGAACCCGAAAAAGCCCCTGGCAGCACTTCGATGTAATCAGGCAGCGCTTTGAGCTTCTGCACGCTCTTGAACAATGCGCGTGCGCCTTCCTCAGCTGAGGTGGCAAGCTCGGTGCGGCCCAGGTCACCCACCATCAATGTATGGCCAGTCAGCACCATCCACGGTTCGGGCGACCTTGTGCGGTCAGTGACAAGAAGAGAAACATGTTCCGGCGTGTGGCCCGGCGTTTGCAAAACCTCAACGGTCACATTGCCGAGTTCCAGCACCTCGCCATCGCGTACAGGCCGGAAAGGAAAGGATACGTGGGCAGCCTCCGATAGTACATATTCAGCACCGGTGGCCGCAGTCAGTTCCCGCGCCGCCGAGCGATGGTCGGCGTGAAGATGGGTATCGAAGACATAAAGAATGCGCATGCCCGTTTGTTTGGAAAGCGCCAGATAGGGCGCGATGTCACCCACCGGATCAACAACCGCAGCGGCGGATTTGCCCGCACAGCCAAATATGTAGGAGGCGGCGATGGGGTCTGTGTGCAGATATTGGCGTAGGATCATGGGAACTCCGTTGACAAGCAAGTCTATATTCAAGTAATCTATTGAATAATAGATAAAGGTGGAAATATGTCAAGCCTCACACCCAAACAGGTTCTGTTCACGCATTTCGCTGCAGTGGCGAAAACCATCGGCAACGCCCACCGCCTCGAATTGCTCGAGCAGCTGGGCCAGGGCGAGCGGAGTGTTGAAATCCTCGCAAACAAGACGGGCCTCACGCTCGCGAACGCCTCGCAGCATCTGCAACACTTGCGCCGGGCAGGACTGGTGGAGTCGCGACGCAGTGGCACCTTCATCCATTACCGCCTCGCCGATGACGCAGTGCTAGACTTACTCGCGTCACTCCGCCGCGTGGCCGAGAGGAATCTGGCCGACGCGGGGCGTGTCATTGATGGATATTTCCATGACCGTGACGCCCTAGAGCCTGTGACCCGCAAAGAATTGGTGAAACGCCTGAAAGCTGGTGATGTGACAATCATCGACGTGCGCCCTGCCGACGAATACGCGCTGGCTCATCTGCCGGGTGCCATCAACATGCCGCTCGACAAGCTGAATTCGCGCGCCGCCAAACTCGATCCCGCGCGCGACATCGTGGCCTACTGCCGCGGTGCCTATTGTGTCTATTCGTTTGAAGCGGTCGCCAGATTGCGCAAGCGTGGATTCAACATCCGCCGCCTTGAAGATGGATTGCCGGAATGGAAAGCAGCCGGTCTACCCGTCGAGCAAGTGGCCCCCGCATAACGAACCCGAAATTGAAATACTACGCACCCTCGTCACAGCGCCGAGAATTAGCGAATTATTTAGTGGGGTTTTACTTCGGGCTCACCTATTTCGGATGTTGTCATCCCCGAAATCGGCACAATCGCACAGAAATCGAGATCAAAGTGATTCAATTACATGTTCGCATTGCCATTCGCATGCGTTAAGGGGTCTTTTAATTTTGTCCTCTGCTCTCCAGTATTCAGCAACTCATCAGCAATTTGGTTTGGTCGAATGCGAAGCGAGCTGGCATGGAAGTTGAACCACAGCGCGCGCTCCTGAAGTGGACACGTTGAAATTCCCGTAAATTCTTTTTCACTTGTAACCCCGGTGTAACCCAAAGCGCCTACTTGCCTTGATGCTCGAAATAGGAAAACCCGCCATCTCATTGAGACAGCGGGCTTTATATTGGTTGCGGGAGCCAGATTTGAACTGACGACCTTCAGGTTATGAGCCTGACGGTCTAAATTCTCTCATCCTTCCCAGCACGAAATGACGACGCTCGCGATTCGGAAATTCTAGAAAAGCAACTAGGGACATGCTCGCGAATGGAACCTCTATTTGATGCGCAGGTAGCCTCGGCCGCGAAAGGTAGCTGTCACGGAACGGCTAGGTTGGGGGATTGGATTTGACAGTATGTGCCACTATGCGGGGCCATCAATCAGATGCTATTTGTTCCCGAGCTGCTGACAGAATTGAAGCTACGCATGAAAACTGTTCTGCTTTTTCCCGAATTGCATAGCCCACAAATCTTGTCTTATCAGCTATCCTACCAGCATTGAGTCCGCGAAACGCGTTTTGAGTGCAACGCAGTCGTAAAAAATGTTGATCATCAAGGAATAAGAACGATGCCAAAAAACATCATAATTTTTTCTGACGGCACAGGCCAAGCAGGTGGCATAAAATTTGATGAGGCAAGAACCAACGTATATAAGTTGTATCGCGCGTGTCGCGTCGCCCCGGACACTTCGGTCAACCCCACTGAGCAGGTCGCGTACTACGACCCTGGTCTCGGTTCTGCCGCTGATGGCGGTCACTTCAAAGTTGCTTTCTTTCGATTTCTCTACAATCTAGCCAGCATGGCAACAGGCCTGGGGATTACGCAAAACATCATCGATTGTTATGCGGCTATTATCCGACTGTACGAAGATGGAGATCGCGTCTATTTGGTTGGCTTCAGCCGTGGCGCCTATACTGTTCGTACTTTGGCGGGGGTTATGGCTCACTGCGGAATCCCACGCAACTTGCCAGAAAACAAACCGTTAGCGCTTGACGATGCAGGGTCACAGAAGTTGGCAGAGCACGCAGTCAAAGACGTATATCAATTCTGTCCATCCTACGATCGTTCGAAAATTGGGCAGTATGGAAGCTTTCTTATGGATACACGGGCCGCTATTGCCGCGAAGTTTCGAGCCGAGCATGGGTGCAATGATCATGCCACCGATCATGAGACAGCGAACGTGTTCCCGTACTGTATTGGCGTATTCGACACTGTTGCCGCACTCGGCCACGGCGGCCTGAGTATTGCTGTTATTGGCGCTATTGCATTCGTTGCAGCGGGCTCGCCATTGGTCGCGGAGGCTTTGATTGCGGGGTTAAAGACCCTTTTCAGAATTTGGGGCTTCGCCTTCTGGGAATATGTACCACGGTATGTTGATCTCCTGTGGGGTTTTGTGCCAGCCTATTTTCTGCTTGCGCTCATTTTATACCTCAAGAACTACCTCAAATGGGCACCAGCTCTTTCAGGATATAATTGGCTCAGACGCATCAAAACGATCCATCTCACAGAGTTCAAACAGCGCTTCTATGATGTCACGCTAAACCCGAATGTGAATTATGCGCGGCATGCGATCTCGATTGACGAAAATCGCGCGGATTTTGTTCGAGTGCCTTGGAAGCCGTCAGATGCCATGAAAACGCCCTCGGATTCAGCGGGAAACGCTTGCTTTGAACAAATCTGGTTTCCCTGTGTTCATGCTGATGTCGGCGGCGGATATGACGAAAACAATTCGCGCCTTTCTGACATTGCACTCAAGTGGATGTTGGCAAGCATGTCGATCGTTCCAAATGGATTGAAATATGACTCGACCGTTCTCAACCTGCATCCTGATCCGAATGGCCGACAACATGATGAGCAAGCGGGCAGCTGGTTAAAACTTGGAACGCGAATAATTCTTGATTCCAAAAGTCCCATCCATAAATCTGTCTATCAAAGATTTGCTGCGAAGAGCGTTTTGCTATTCGACCATATGAGTTCATATCGTCCAAAAAACATGTGCGAGCATGTGGACTTTGTTCAATACTTTGACCCAAATAACAATGACCCAAAACCTGCGGATCCAACGCAGTGCCTAGCTTCAGATGTGGAAGCGCGCTGGGATAAGGCACAAGGTCAATCTGCCAAACCTTAGTTGTCGACCTTCTCGGTCTCATCCCGGGTCTCCATTTCCGAGGTGAGATGCGATGATTGTTGCCCAAAAGGAGTGGTTTCGACTGTTGACAGGATGTCTACTTCTATCGCCTGTTTACCGACTATGGAATACGCACTACCCAAGGCTACAAGGGTAAGCGCCGTAGCAGGAAAACCGATCGGAACAGTTTTCTTACGACGTTCTCATGCAATGGATCCTGTTTTGCGCGGATACCAAATGAATCGATTTTCGCTCTGATAATTGAACAGTCGAGACAGCATTCCCCCAAACACGCGTTGACATGGGCACACTACACTTCGTTCACTCGTATTTGCTTACATAGTGCTTACACGGAGTTCACTCGTAGGAGCTCAGCCACGAAACACGAATTAATTATGCATTATTTTCAGTGAGTTAAGTGGCGCGCCCGAAAGGATTCGAACCTCTGACCCCTAGATTCGTAGTCTAGTGCTCTGATCCAGCTGAGCTACGGGCGCATTACAAACACTGAAACTGGTTTGTTGGCGATCTGTTAGTATGGGCAGGGTTTGAATGCAAGTGCGAGATTTAGTGCAGCGCTAGTGCCCGTTGCGGTCAGGCAAGTTCAGCTCAAACACAGTGCCATTTTCTGAAGAATCCACTACCGAAATGCTTCCGCCATGGGCCAGAGCCAGTTCTGAAGAGATGGCAAGGCCTAGGCCAGTTCCGCCGCTTCTTGCCGCTGTTTGAAATGCACCAAAGATTTTGCTGCGTATGGCGGGCGGGATGCCGGGACCAGTGTCGGCCACGCGGATGGCGACAGAGGTTCCTTGCCGTGTGGCCGATATTTGAATTTCGTCGCGGGTTTGTGGCCTTGTTTCGATGGCTTGCATGGCATTGCGGCCCAAGTTTGTGAGGATACGAACCAGCTGTTCGCGGTCTGCATCAATTTTAATTCCGGCAGGCACTTTATCGAGAAATTTAATGCGTGGTGCTTGCAAGCGTAATGTTTCAAAGACTTCATCGACCAGCGATGAAAGCTGCAAAATTTCACGGCGCGGCGGCAATTCTTGCGCGCGGCCATAAGTCATCGTTTGATTGAGGAAAGTGATAGCGCGATCAAGCGATGAAATGAGTTTAGGTGCAAAGCGCTGAACGCGCGCATCTTTCACGCTGCCCAAGCGATCAGAGATCAGTTGGGCCGAGGTGAGCATATTTCTGAGATCGTGGCTCACTTTTGAAACCGCCAAACCAAGTGCTGCCAACCGCGTTTTTTGGTGCAATAGACTTTGCAGTTGCTGCTGCATGGATTGAAGTTCGTGTTCTGCCATACCCAGTTCATCTCTGCGTGTTGATGGCACGATGACGCGCAATGGGTCTTCGGGCATTTTTGCAAATTGCATCATGTTTGCGGAAAGCCGTTGCATGGGCCTTACCATCACGCGGTTAAGCGCCGCGAAGACCAGTCCGGCCACGATTAAAGATAGAACAACTGAAAGCCCCAGTATGCGCAGCGCAAAGTTTAACATGGCTTGGCGCAGCGGTGCTTCGTGGACAGAAATTTCGATGGCACTGCCGGTCATTGCCGGGGGATTATCTGTAACATCAATCAGACGGTCTCTGGTTTGGAACATCACTGCGAGGGCGTTGCTGACTGTTTGGAATGAATTCGGTAAACGCAAATCAAAACTCTCTTCGACATTTCCGGCGTTGTCGTTGCTCAACATGAGTGAGCGCTTGCCGTCCCTCATCACAGCGACAGCTTCGACACCTGCACCTTTTAATAAAGTGTGGCGCAGGCTGGCATCTAACACTTGATCTGGTGATACATCAGTTGCGAGTGCTGCGATTTCGCCCTGTGCAATGCGGGTTTTCAACCACTGCAATCTGAAATTTGCAATCGACGGTAGGAATATGAGCACTTCGCCCAGCATCACAAATATAATTGTGAGTATAAGCACTTTGCCGGAAAGGCCAGTCAAACGGCCGATGACTTTAGGTTGTTGTAATAAGCTCATGCACCAGCTTTAGCCGAAGATTTTGAGAAGTCCTAGTATACGGCGCGTCAGTGGTTTTTGTGCTAAACCAGCATAGTTGGTGATGGCGGCGCGCTTGCCCACTTCGCTTAATGTGGGGTAGGGCAAAACGAGATTTGCAATGGCCGAGATTTTAATTTTTTTTGTGACGGCCAGAACAAATGGTGCGATCAGTTCGCCCGCTTGCGGCCCGGCAATGCCAGCGCCCAGAATAACGCCCCCTTTGCCGAGAATAATTTTTATCAGGCCTTCAGTTTTACCTTCGGCTTGGGCCCGATCATTTTCAGCAAAGTTCCAACGGAGAACTTTTACGCTATCACCAAACTGCTTGCGTGCCTCAACTTCGCGCAGACCAACATTGGCAAGTTCCGGATCAGTGAAAGTAACCCATGGAATGATGTCTGTGCGGTTCTTGACGGGCAGGCGGAAGAGCGCGTTTCTAATGATCAGGCCTGCATGATAGCCCGCCACATGGGTGAATTGCAGCCCGCCTGCACAATCACCCGCAGCGTAGACCCGCCGATTGGTGGTGCGAAGGCCTTGGTCAACTTTGATACCACGCTGGTCATAGTCAATGCCTGCCACCTCTAAGTTTAAGCCTTCAATGTTGGGCAGGCGGCCCGCTGCGACAAGGATGTGTGAGCCAACGATTGCTTCGCCTGTATCTAAAATAATGGTGATGCCACGTGGGGTTTTACTTGCACTTTTGATACCCACACTTTCGCGTAGGTCGATGCCCTCGTTGCGCAATGCTTTTAGTGCTATAGCTGAAAGTTCTGCATCGTCTTTGGCCAATGCTTTGAAAGCCTCTAGCACCGTCACCTTTGCGCCAAGCCTGTGGTGGGCTTGCGCCATTTCGAGGCCGATAGGGCCGCCACCGATGACGATGAGATGTGAGGGCATAACGCGATTATCAAATAGCGTTTCATTGGTCAGGTAGGGCACATTTTTCAATCCCGGGATGGTGGGCAGCGCGGCGCGTGAACCTGTGGCGATGACAAAACGCCTCGCTTTAAATGTTTCTCCATTGGCCTCAATCATCTGTGGGCTGATGAATTTTGCTGCCGCTGCCACCACTTTCACGCCCAAGCCTTCGAAGCGATCAACACTGTCGTTTGGTGCGATCTTGCTGATCACACTCTGCACATAGTTCATCACCTTGGCATAGTCTACTTTGGGTTCAACAGCTGCTATGCCAAAGGGTGCTGATGATCTTTGGGCATGGGCATATTTGGCCGCGGCGATCAACGATTTGGATGGCACGCAGCCTACATTTAGGCAGTCGCCGCCCATCTTGGCTTTTTCGAACAGCACAACTTTTTCGCCAAATTGGGCAGCCGCCGCTGCAATAGAAAGGCCAGCCGAGCCTGCGCCGATAATCGCGATATCATAGATCACGTGTTCGTTTTCCAACTCTTCAAAAAGACGGGTAGCAATGACACCAGACCCAATGCAATTAAAGCCCCCAAGATTTGAGGTGTGATAAGAGACGAAACAGCAAATGTATAAGGGCAGGCCTGCGCACCTTGCTCGGCCAGACAGGCGGCATGAGCCGCAGTTTGTGCGTCGATAACGCTGCCTAATCCGCGGCCCAACCATGCAAAGGCAAAGCTGCCCGGGATTATTCCAATCAGCGTGGCCCAGATGAAGGTGCGAAGCGGGATCCGCGTGAGGCCTGCGACAGCATTCACCGCAAAGAATGGAAAGGCCGGCACCAAACGCAGGAAGAGCAGATAATTAAAAGCATCCTTTTCAAAACCATGTGAAAGCTTTTTGACAAATGGCCCGGCCCTTTCAGAAATTGAGGTACCCAACGAGGTTTGCACAATTTTGAAAACGGCAATCGCACCAATCGTCGCTGCAATAATGGTGAGTGGAGCACTTAACGCCCAGCCAAAGATAAAGCCCCCTAAGATGCTGAGGAGTGCGGCACCGGGCAGCGAAAGTGCAACGACGATGACATAAACGACAAAATAAATTGCGACTGCCGCAAATGCATTGGCCGCTACAAAATTATTAAGTTGCGTTTGATGCTCGGCAATGTTTTGAAGCGTCAGATAGTTTTGTAAGCCCAATGCATAGCAGGTCACCACCGCCGCGACGAGAAGTGCAAGCGGAAGCCAGCGCTTTATGGGTGATACAGACGATATTGGAATGGCGGGCGTGGCCTTCATGCTTTACAAATGGCGCATTGAAAGGCTTCTGAACAGGGGGGTGTAACAGCCTCGTGACAAGGCTTTAGTCTGCGTGTGCTGTGCGTGAAGTTAACGACGAATGAAGTGCAGCGCGACAGGGTAAAGTTGACATTAGCAGCAATCTTGATCATAAGCGGCCCAACTTCAGCAAAACCTTTTGGTTCTGCTTGGCTTTACTGAAAAATAATTAAATATTTTCAGTGGCTTATGCAGATTTTCGGAATCGAAACTATGCCGCAAAAACGTACCTTTCAACCTTCACGGCTTGTGCGCAAGCGCCGCCACGGCTTTCGTTCGCGCATGGAAACTGTGGGTGGCCGCAATGTTATCCGTCGTCGTCGTGCCAAGGGCCGCAAGCGGCTCTCGGCTTAGTTACGCCTCGCACCATGAAACGCTTAAAGCGGAGGCAAGATTTTGTTGCCGCCGCCAAAGCTTTTTCTTGGGGCACGCCAGCTTTCATGATGCAACTGCGCCAACGCAGTGATGATGGCCCAGCACGTTTGGGTTTCACTTGCACCAAAAAACTTGGTAATGCTGTGGCACGCAACCGCATTAAGCGCCGCTTGAGAGAGGCATCGCGCCTGGCTTTGCCCGCTTTCGCGCAAATTTCATGCGACTATGTCATCATCGGGCGCAGCGCTGCTGAGACGCGTGCCTTTGACATTTTGCAATCAGACCTTATCTCTGCCCTACAACGCCTTCATGCCAAGTCTAACCAAGTGGCAGAACAACCCATGGAATTAAAATGAGCCAGCCGCAAAAACCGCAATTTGATGCCAAGAATATGATTTTGGCCGTGGCTATGTCCATGGCGATTGTGTTTGGCTGGCAGTATTTTTACACGGCTCCCGCTGCCAAGAAGGCAGAACAACAGGCTGCTGTGCAACAGAAGCAAACCGCACAAGTGGCAACGGATGCCGCGGCCACGGTGCAAGATTTGGCAACAGTTTTGGCCTCAACTCAGCGGGTGAAAATTGAAACGCCGCTGTTATCGGGCTCGATCAATTTGAAGGGTGCGCGCATTGATGATTTGCGCCTGACTAAATACCGCGAAACCACTGACCCCAAAAGCCCCGCGACAACTTTGCTTTCACCAGCGGGCACGGCCACTTCATATTTCGTGGAACAGGCTTTTGTGAAGCCGCTCGATGCCTCTTTGCAACTTCCTGGTTCTGAAACTGTATGGACGGCTGCTGAAGGTGCCGCACTGACGGCAGACAAGCCCGTTACTTTAACGTGGGACAATGGCGCTGGGTTAAAATTTGAGCGCGAAATTTCGGTGAATGATTCATATCTCTTCACCGTGAAGCAAACTTTCACCAACACGGGTTCGGCCCCGGTATCACTCATACCGTTCGCACGCGTGCAACGCGCTGATGCTCCCAAGACAATGGGCACGTGGACTTTCTATGAGGGCCCACTGGGTGTGCAAAATAGCAGCTTGCAGGAACACAAATATGCGGATTTGAAGTCTGCGTTTGAAAAGAACCAAGGCAAAGAAGGCAGCTCATTTACGGTTGACTCTGCGGGTGGTTGGTTAGGTTTTACTGACAAATACTGGTCAGCAGTTGTGATCCCCGATACGCAGACAAAGGTTACGGCTGAATATCAATATGTGCCCGTTCCAGGCCGCGACGGGTATCAGGCTGATTATAAAGTTGTTGAACCCATCAGCGTGGTGCCGGGTGGCTCTGCCACTTACACCGACCATGTTTATGCGGGTGCCAAAGTTGTTGGCACCATCAACGCCATTGGTGCTAGCCAGAAGCTCGACAAGTTTGACTTGATGATTGACTGGGGCTGGTTCCGGCCCATAACGCAGGCAATGTATTGGCTGCTGAGCACCATCAATGGTGTAGTGGGCAATTTTGGTCTTTCGATTTTAATTGTGACTGTTCTAGTTAAGGCTGTCTTGTTCCCCTTGGCCAATCGATCCTATGCCTCGATGAGCAAGATGAAAAACCTTAAGCCGCAGATGGATGCCATAAAGGAGAAATATCCTGATGACAAAACCAAGCAGCAACAGGAAACAATGGCGCTGTACAAGACCCAGAAGGTCAACCCCATGGCGGGCTGTTTGCCCATTTTCATTCAAATTCCAATTTTCTTCTCGCTCTATAAAGTGATCTACACCACCATTGAATTGCGCCAAGCGCCGTTCTTTGGGTGGATCCATGATCTTTCAGTGTCAGACCCAACCAGCATATTCAATCTCTTTGGCCTTATCCCATGGCATCCGCCGTTGGCTTTGATGATTGGTTTCTGGCCATTGCTAATGGGCATAACCATGTGGGTGCAGATGCGTTTGAACCCCGCACCCCCAGACCCGGTGCAAGCGCAAATGTTTAATTGGATGCCGGTGATTTTCACTTATTCGATGTCGGCATTTCCGGCAGGCCTCACCATCTATTGGGCGTGGAGTAACTTCCTGTCCATCATCCAACAGAGTTACATCATGAAGAAGCATGGAACAGACATCAACATTCTTGGTAATATCCGCAACTCGCTTCCGTTTCTCAAGAAGAAGTCATTGGCGACGTGAGCGCTACTTTTACGGATATTGAACTGCTAGCGGGCCGCCAGTTGTTTAATGGTACGGCCCGTTTTCGTTTAGGGGTTGCAGCCATTGAGCAGCTGCCGCCGATCTTTGGTGTTGAAGTGGCAGTTGCTGGGCGTTCAAATGTTGGCAAGTCCTCGCTGATCAATGCTCTGACCGGTGTGGCGGGTTTGGCGCGGGCGTCTAACACGCCGGGACGCACGCGAGAATTGAATTTTTTTGATATTGATAAACATGTGACCATTGTGGATATGCCTGGATATGGCTTTGCCAAGGCATCCAAAAAAGATGTGCGGCAATGGCAGGGCGTTTTGAAATCATACTTGCGCGGGCGCGTGGGCTTGACGCGGGCTATCGTTCTGATTGATTCACGCCACGGGGTTATGACACCTGATATTGAAATGTTTGAAATGTTGGATGATGCAGCCGTTCCCTATCAACTGGTCATCACCAAATGCGACAAGATTAATAAGTTTGAGCTGGCGGAGCTTGAAACCGAAACCTTGAAACACATTTCCAGAAGAGCTGCTGCTTTGCAGACCATTCATCTAACTTCTGCTGAACGTGGATTTGGGCTGGAAGGCCTGCAAGCTGAGATTGCCCGACTGGCACGACCTTCAAGTTAAAACGCAATTACTTAGCGAATTCGATTGTTGCTGAGTCGCCCGTGTCTTGATCGGTAACGTCAATATCAAGTGAGTCAGCCGTATCATTCACCGCTTTAATTTCGACACTCATTTCGTTGCCTTCTGCGTCATAAAGTGAAATCACATCGCCAACCGTGAAAACCGTGCCGTCGTCGGCTGTTACGGCGTCGCCTGTATCGGTGTTGACACCGTCCATGGCGAAAGCGGGTGCGGCCAAAGCGAAAAGACTGATAGCAAGAACAGAAAGTGCGAGGCGCATGTTGGGTTCCATTTTGAAAAAATCAGAATTTATCAGACGATAACCAGCTCTAGCCCGCAAAACAAATGAAATTATGGCAAAGTTTTCACATTCGGTTGGAGATCCAAATGAGATGCTTCAACGCATGGGTTGCGATGTTGAAAACTCTTGTGGACGCACACGCCCTGTCTCGCTACTTTAGCGACGTTCGTAAAAGCACCGCCAAGAGTGCGCACAAGACAATATGAGACACCAGGGAGAAATTTGATATGGCAAGTGCAACGATGGGTGGAACCAAAGGTTCTGGCCTCACGAAGGATGAACGTTTCGTCATCCTAGCTTCGTCAACAGGCACTGTTTTTGAATGGTATGATTTTTATCTTTACGCAACACTGACACCGTTTTTTGCGTCATTCTTCTTTCCGCCAGATAACCCCACATGGGCATTGCTCGGTGCGCTTGGCGCTTATGCCGCTGGCTTTTTGGTACGCCCCTTTGGCGCTTTATTCTTTGGTCGCTTGGGCGATCTTGTTGGCCGCAAATATACGTTTTTGATCACTATTATGGTGATGGGTATTTCAACCTTTCTGGTTGGCTGTTTGCCGTCCTACGCAAGCATTGGCGCTTTGGCTCCGTTCTTGTTGCTGATCATTCGCCTCACGCAGGGCTTGGCCTTGGGCGGTGAATATGGTGGTGCTGCAACTTATGTGGCGGAGCATTCACAGAATGGTCGGCGTGGTTATACAACCAGTTGGATTCAAACCACGGCAACGATTGGTTTCTTTCTTTCACTCATTGTGATTGGCGGTCTGCGTTGGTATTCTGATCCCGCTTGGTTCAAGGATGGCACAGGCGGCATTATTGCTGGCTGGCGCATTCCATTTTTAGCATCGATTGTGCTTTTGACCTTCTCGATTTGGATTCGTTTGAAGCTGAATGAATCACCGGTTTTCCAGAAAATGAAGGCTGAGGGCCGTGGCTCGACAACGCCGATTCGTGATTCCTTCTTTAAATATCCAAACAATAAATATGCTTTGTTGGCGTTGCTTGGCGCCACGATGGGGCAAGGTGTTGTGTGGTATACGGCGCAGTTCTATGCGCTGTTCTTTATCAATGGCCCGCTGAAGGCTGATTGGTGGGTTGGCTATATCATCGTTGGCTTTGCGGTTCTTTTGGCAACGCCGCTGTTTGTTTACTTTGGCCAGTTATCTGACAGGATTGGTCGGTTGAAAATTATTTTGGCGGGCTGTGCCTTGGCCGCGATCTGCTATTTGCCAACCACGGGCATGTCTTTGTTTCACCTGTTGGCGCGCAGTGTAAATCCTGAATTGGCAGCTTTTAACGACACGAGCACCGCCAAGCTGATTGTCACTGCTGATCCATCGCAATGTCACTTTACTATTTTCCCGATTAAAGGTTGGACGTCTGAAGGCGATTGCGACAAGGGCAAAGCCATTTTGACATCCAATGGCATTTCGTTCACGTCGGCTGACGGGGCTGCCGGTTCAAAGGCAACCTTCGCTGTCGGGGATACCAAGATTGAAGGCGTATCTGCCTTTGGCTGGCAAAAAGCTTTGGCCGACGCTGGCTATCCCCACTTCAAGGTGGCAGAGTCTGATGTGACACTGACCAAGGAACAGTCTGATGCATTGGTAAAGGCGCAGACTGACAAGGTTCCTGCTGATGCTGCCAAAGTGGTCAACGAGGCCCGCAAAGGCGCAGACGCTGCCGCCAAGCCACTAGCTGCAACCAATAGCATTGCTGCTCCCGTGGTGGCTGCTGATGGAACATCAGTGGTGCATGTGGGTGAAATTAAAACCACCACCGCCAAGCCATTGAGCATTGGTCAATATGTGCAATCGATCTTGATTGTTTTTGTGATGATGGTTTTCACCACTATGGTTTACGGGCCGATTGCTGCATTTTTGGTTGAAATGTTCCCCTCTAAGGTGCGCTATACTTCGATGTCACTGCCTTATCACATAGGCAACGGTTGGTTTGGTGGTATGTTGCCTTTGTTTGCCACGGCTTATGTGGCCTTCACGGGCAACATCTATGCTGGCCTGTGGTATCCCGTGGTGTTTGCGGCCATCACTGCCGTGGTTGGTTTCTTCTTCTTGAAAGAAACCAAAGACGTAGATATTTCCAAGACGTAAGTTCTTATAGAACTTAGTGTGAAACCCCGCTGGCAACCGCGGGGCTTTTTATTCTTTCACAAAGCGCGCGATATATGCGCCCATCGCCATAGCGATGAGCATGATGACGCTTTCGCTATGGCCGAAGGCGAGTGATGAAATTGCCGGGCCGGGGCAAAAGCCAGAGAGGCCCCAGCCGATGCCGAACAGTGCAGAGCCGCCGATCAGTCGCCAATCAATATCTTTCACAGTGGGCAGGTGAAAGTGATCAGCGAAGAGGGGCTGCGTTTGCTTCAACACAAAATAATAGCCAAGGGTTGTGATGGTGACAGCAGCACCCATAACAAAGATCAGCGTGGCATCGAATGAGCCTGTCAGATCAAGGAAGTTGATGATCTTGCCAGGGTTGACCATCCCCGAAATTGTAAGACCAATTCCAAAGATGAGGCCAGAGGCTAAGACAGTGAGACGTTGCATTGTGAGCATGGCTTATGCACCCATCATGTGGTGAGTGACGTAGACTGTGATGACAGCCACCACCAGAAAAGTGAGGGTTGCAACAACTGAGCGTATTGAAAAGCGGGCAATACCGCACACACCGTGGCCGGATGTGCAGCCATGACTAAGCGCTGTTCCAAACCCCACCAGCAAACCACCAATGATCGTTGGCATGAGCGGTTGAAACGTAAGGCTTTGCGCATTGGCAGCATAAGGCCCTGCGACAAGCCCACCTGCAATGAGGCCGATGATAAAAAGGCCACGCCAAATGAATTCGTTATTGAAGTGCCGCGTGAACATGTGACGGAAGATGCCAGAGCAACCAGCGATGCGGCCAGCACTGGCCATCAACAAAACCGCCGATAGTCCAATGAGGGCGCCGCCGATGAGGCCAGCATAGGGCGTGAAGGGGGTGATTGTAATCATCTTCCTGTCCTTAAATCTTGCGAAGAGTTTAGTGTTAGCGCCCTAACGCAGCAAGAGGCGCTTGATGACGCGCAGAACTGGCACTGGCATACGCTGATAGGCACGGCGTATCATTGGTCTTATAATACGCAGATAGCAGTGCCCGTAGATTGCACCCTTAAAAGTAAGCGGCAGATAATAATCATTCACACGCACTACATCTGACGCAAAACTATCTTTGTATGAATCATAGGGTGCCATGAGGTCAAAGGTTGCATGGCCTGAGGCAAGGGCACTGCGTTCTGCAAAGTCCAGCATCAGGCGGCCGGGGGAATGATCAATCAAGGCTCTTTGGTGCGACAACAAATAAGCATAATGTGTGCCGCGATAGGAGAACCCGATTTCCCACGATGCAGGTTTGCTATTTACAGTGAGCCGCGAAACGACAACTTTTATTGGAGAGTTCGGCTGACGAATGAAATGTTTCAATAGTTCGGCGTGCTGAACAGAACCTAAAACATCGTTGAGACGACCTTTATTTTGCAGCCAATTAATTTTTTCGGAAAGGGCCAAATCAACTGCAGCTTCGGCTGCTTGGCCTTCTAACGTTTCAAACTGGAGCGGGCCAATCTCCTCTAATTTTTTTTGAATTCTGCGACGGCGGCGGCGCTGTTGTGAATCATAACGCGCGTCATAATCAGCCTCGGTTTTAAATTGCGTAAGGTCCATCATCGGGGCTCGTTCATGGAGCCTTCCGTCATGCCAAAAATCTATCGCGTGAGTTGCGCAATTGGCATTTTCGCGCACATGGCGCAGATGCATACAATCTGCTGCCTTCACACTCCGAATAAATTTTGTTGCAGCGCTGAGCCAGCGTGTGCAGTCAATGTTTACGTCGCAAAGAAGGTCGCCGTATTGGCCGATGGGTTGTGTCATCCAAGTAAGGATAACCAAGCCTTTGCGGGATCGCTTGACCAAGGGCCACACAAACACCAATTTGTTTTTGTGGTATCCGGCCAGAATGAAGATCTCATTCTGACTATCGGGTGCAGCGTAAACCTCGCTCCATTTTCGGCACCAATCATAACATTGGAACACGCTGGGGGGTTTGGCGCAGCGGGTTTCAAGGTTGCTCCATTCTTCGCGCAAGCGGTCAAAGGGGCGGAAAGATGTGATCAATGTCAAATAGCTATTGCTGGGCAAGCCCGTGCGTGGCTGTGCCGCGACTGCTTGCGGGCCTTGGGCCTCGACACCTTGTGGTTCAGTCGTGTTAGGCACTGTTGTCTCGAATAATTTGTGAACATAAATATTAGGTGAAAAACCGATCCCAATAGATGAATTTCCAAGGTGCGGATTAGACTATGGTTAAGTTCATCTTAATTTTTAGAAGCTGCGCCGAAGTTAGCCAATTCCTTTATCAGGCTGGCCAGGGTTTCGCGTTTTGAATCGGTTTGGGCGATCGGGCGCAGCACGTCACAGGCCGCAAGCCCGATGCGTGAGGTGAGAATGCCGTTGATTGCCCCTTCGCCGAAGCGGGCTGATAACCTGCCGAGCAGGCCTTTGCCAACGAAGAGGTGCAAAAGATTATCTGATAGTGCTAGGCTGGCTGTGACAGCCAGATGCGTGGCCGCCATTCGGGCAAGACGCAGAGTGGCGAAGAGTGAAGGGCGGCCGCCATAAACTTCCGCCAATTCGCGGATCATCATTAAGTTTTGGCTGCCTACGATAAGAATATCGAGGGTGGCCGTGGGTGTGACGGTGGTGAGCAAGGTGACCCGTCTGGCGCGCTTTACGATGATGCGGTGTGCAACTTCATCCAATGGTTCTAATAGCAGACGTTCGGCCAGGCGCATGGCGGCAGGCGGATCAATGATATCTTTGTCGTGGGCACGCCATTGAGCATAGGCCCAACTGAGGTCAGCGCGGGGTGCGTAAAGGCTGATCAGTTCGGCATGGGCTGCTGCTGCGGCAACGCGGTCAATCTGGTTGATGGCTTTGGCGGTGTTGATTTGCAGACGTTCGACCTTGCGCAAACGGAACAGGCCGATGATTTCGCGTATTGCAAGAACAATAAGCGCTAATGCGGCCAGCCCTGCGAGCGCCACTGAAACCCAGCCTAAGGCTAATGACCAAGTGAAAAGATCGAGGATCAGTTTGCTTAGCGAGAGGCCGAACCACAAGCTGGCAAGGGCTAGCAGCGATGTGATGAGGAGATAGCCCCAACGCAAATGTGGGCGCTTGGCATTGGCTTCAGCCATAGGTGCGGCGACCGCGACTGGCTGTTCTACTATATTTGAAAATTCAATTTTAAGCCCAGACTTTTTGGGTTTGGCAGTAGGTGCTTCGATGAGAAAGGCCTGAGGCTGGCGTGGCGGTTCAATCATTGTTCAATCCTCATGGGAATGCGTCTCCGATGAGAAACTCTACGGCGCGGTCGAGCCTGATTTGGGGAAACGTCTCGCTGGTGATAAGTGGCGGTCGGAATTTTATGAAGTTCAATGTGCCCGCAGCGAGGCCTTGTAAGCTGGCGCTTGGGTCTATTGGCAAATCACCCGGGAAAATTGCGGCTTCGGCTTTGCCATCAAAAATTTCTTTCCCGATGGTTTGGCCGATTTCGGGGACACCGGCGATGCAGGGTAAATCTTGGCCTTTTTGATGCACTGATGCCTCGCGCGTGGCGCGGATGGAGGCCAGCGCCAAAACATCAAAGTTGGCCCCCTGAAATTCTGCGCGCCGTGCAGCTTCTTCTGTCAGCAGGCGTAAGACTGCTTCCAACCGATCATGATCATGTTGATGCAAGAGATCAGCCTTGGTGGCGGCGAAAAGAACTTTGTCGATGCGTCTGCCGAAGAGGTTTGAAGCCAGGGAATTTGCGCCAAGCCGGAAAGAGCCTAATACGGAAGCCAGAGCCGAACGCAAATCATTCACCGCTTCTGCGCCGCTGTTGAGTGCACTGAGCACATCAACCAGAACAATCTGCCGATTGAGTCTTGCGAAGTGGCCGAAATAGAAAGGCTTTACCACATGGGCGACGTATGAATTATAGCGCCGCTGCATCAAAGCGGCGAGGCTACTTGCTTGAATAAATTGATCTGGTTTGACATCAAGAGGCGCAAACGAGAGCAGGGGTGAGCCTTGCAACTCTCCGGGCATTAAGAAGCGGCCCGGCGGCTGGCTGAAGGGGCTTGCACCTTTCACCCGCGCTGAAGACAGATAGGCGGTAAAAACTTCTGCTGCTTTGAGGGCAGTCATTTCATCAGCCCGAGCATTCGCATCTAATGTTGCGAGATGCTGATGCCACGCATTGGCGAAAACCAAATGATGCAGTTGGCGGCTTGCGGTGATGACGGAGGCTGACCATTCTTGATACGTCTGTTGCATCAAGGGCAAATCCAAAAGCCACTCACCGGGATAATCAACGATGTCAATATGCACGAGACCTGAACCGAAGTTGCGGGCGATGAAACTTTCTGGCGCGTATTCTATGGTGAGGCGGAGCTGGCTAATTTGGCGTGTGCTTTCGGGCCAATGGCGAGTTTCTCCCTGTAAGCTTTGCAAATGGCTTTCATAGGCAAAGCGCGGCAGATCATCATTCGGTTGCGGCTCAAGATAGGCACGCAGAATACGGCCTTCACTTTGTGCCTCGAAAACCGGCAGGCGCGCTTGCTTTAATAGAGCATGAATAAGTGCGGTGATGAAAACCGTCTTACCAGCGCGTGCCAAACCTGTGACCCCAAGGCGCATTGTGGGTGTGGTGAGGTTGTTTGCAAAATCTGCAATTCCTCCAGCCGCAATGCGACCTCCATCGATCAGATCAGAGAATGCTCCCATTGCCCCATAGTTGGGCATAGAAGCTTCAAAAACAAGGGGTTACTATTTCCCGATGTCTTCCAGATTGAAGGGCGTGGTTTGATAGACTTGATTGATCCAATTGCCGAAGAGCAAATGGGCATGGGCGCGCCAGCGGTTTTCGGGTTGCTTCGAAGGATTTTCGTCTGGAAAATAGTTGGCCGGCTTATTGATTGCTTTACCAACAGAAACGTCGCGGCGATATTCGTCGCCCAGACTTTCCGTGTCATATTCGATGTGATTGAACATCAAGAGCTGGCGATTGGTTTTGTCTTCAATCAAGCACAGGCCCATTTGATCGCCTTCGAGCAGAATTTCAAGGCCAGCTGATTTTGGTAAGTCGGATTTGCGCACTTCAGTCCAACGCGACACGGGCATGGAAAAATTATCAGAGAAACCGCGCAGGAATGGTGAGGCCGGATTGAGATTGCGATGGTGATAAATGCCAAATGCTTTTTGCGGCAGTTCGTATTTTGGAACTTGGTGGAAGTGATGCAATGCCGCCTGTGCTGCCCAGCAGATATTATAGGTGGAATGCACGTGAGTTTTTGACCAATCAAATATCTGCGTGAGTTCGTGCCAATAATTCACGTCTTCAAACGGCAACAATTCAACTGGCGCTCCGGTGATGATAAGGCCATCAAAATACTGATCGTTTACATCTGCCCAAGGTTGATAGAAAGCCAGCATGTGCTCTTGCGAGGTATTCTTCGGCGTGTGGCTGCCGGTGGTGATAAGGGTAAGGTCAACCTGCAGCGGCGAAGCGCCAATCAACCGCGCCATTTGTGTTTCGGTTTTCACTTTATTGGGCATGAGATTGAGAAGGCCGATGCGCAGAGGTCTAATGTCTTGGCGATTAGCAGTGGATTCGCTCATCACATTCACGCCTTCTCTTTCAAGAATGGCGCGGGCTGGCAGATGATTGGGAATACGAATAGGCATCAGGCAGCGTCAATGGTTTTTGCGATGAGGGCGTTGAAATCTGCGTCGTTTGCAACGCCAGGCACGGCACTCATCGGAATTGTATAGCCAAAGTTCTGCGCGATTTTGCGATAGAGCGGCAAGCGGTGATGCAGCAACTGTTCAAAGCCCCAAATGGCGAAGCCGTCGGGATTAATGTCTTCATCATTTTTGATTTTATTCAGAACTTTATATTCTGCCCATTTTTGATCAAGGAACTGTGGCTGGTAATACATCGGTTTAGGATTTTTGCGGAAGCGCTCCACCAGCATTTTGGTGTGTTCTTCAGTGCCTTCAATATAAAGAAGAAGAGTGTTTTCACTCAAGGCTTTTAACACGAGATCATTAGAGTTGTCGGCGTCAACCACTTCGCAAAGTGAGCCGCCGCTATCGCAAATGAAATTGGCATAGCGATAGATTTCCTCGGAACGTTCGATGAAAGCTGGTACGTCAAGCAAAGCGTGAATTTCTGCCTCGCGGTGTTGGGCTTGGCGACGCTTGTATTCGGTGAATGAAATGCCACCTTGATCAGCGCGGCCGGGCTTTCCCAGATAAGTTGAGAGTGGGGACAAGTTATCAAAGGTGATATTAGAGCGGATATAAATTGAATCACTGCGCAGCAAATCGCGCAGGAATACGTTGTGCATGGCTTCGCGTTTGAAATTATCGACGATGTGCTCGTCCATATATTTTGTGCCGATGCGGTAATCCACCGAATACTGAAACCAATTATAGTTTTGCAGCAACGCGGCCAAAGTGGTTTTGCCAACGCCAGACATGCCCAAAACCGTGACGGATTTGGACGGGAGTTTTAAAAAGTCTTGACCAGATTTGAAGCGCATGACAGCCCTTTATCCAGTTGAGGAGGGTGGCACAAGGATTAGAACTTTTTCGTCAATCGAAGGTCAACTGAATGGCTATCATAGTCCCAGACGGCGATGTTCGACACATTGCGCGTGTAAGTATAATTCAGGGAAGGTGCAAAGCCGAGGAGGTTCCAGTCACGTTTGGTCAAGGTGATTGAGCCCGTGTAATTTTGATCGTAGCGGGTATAGCCTGCGAGTGGATTGACTGCGTCCCAGCCCGCAAGTCTAACGGAACCTTGGCCTTCCAATGTGATGCCTTTTGGCAATTCCTTGTAAAAACCAAGGCCTATCGTGCCGTCATAATATGAGCCAAAATCAATCTGCCGAGCCACATTTTCATAGCCCAGAATCAACGCAATGTTGGCGCTCGAATCAATCGCGTGGGTTAGGATTGACGAAAGCAAAAGCGCATGGCCACTTGCAGTCGGATCATTTTGATAGTTGCGCCATTCATAAGTTGCGCTGCCTTCCAGTTGGTCACGCGGGCTTAACATCAATTGAATTGAGGCACGTGGGCCATAGCTTGTGTAGGCCAAGTTGCGGTTGACGGAGTCTATTGACTGCGATGAGACGCCACCCAAGCCAAAATAGCTATCGGAAAAAAGATAACGCAGTTCTGCCGATTGATTAAAGCCCACCGAAGCAAAAGATAAAGTTGGATAGTAGGTGCCATTAGCGCCTGCTGCCAGCACGCCTTGCAAGTGATCGCTTAATCGGTGTGCGTATCCAACATTTGCGCCTGCCGTGATGCCAATGCCACTTTGTTTTTGGTTGGCAGGATCGATATTCCAAGGGTCGCTCGGCCCAGTGAGGATGGTATTCACATTTTGATGTGATGAGCCGAGATTTATGTTGGTGGACGGTGCTACCGACACAAAGCCAGAGAACGTCAACGGGTGGTGTTCATCCAGTTGCTGAATGAATGAGCGGATGCCAGCGGCCTGATCAGCGTTTGGCGCGTCGGCGGCTAAAAGTTCTAAGTGGTGCTTGGCGCTATCGGTTTCATCCAGACGGGCGAGCACTTGCGCCAATTCAGAGCGGACAAGTGTGAGCTTTGGATCATTGGCCAGTGCGCCACGGAATTTGGTGGTTGAGGCAGTGAGCTGGCCGCGGCTTTCGAGGATGAGGCCTTCGAGAAAGAGGATGCGGTTTTGGGCTAAGGCCCCTTCCAAAGGGAAGCGCTTCATCAGAGATTCAGCCATGTCCGCATGATTATTTTTGATCAATTCAATCAGCAGGCGAACGCGGGCGGTTTCTGTACCCGATTGGTAATATGAAATTTGTTGGGCGTCGAGCTTGAAATCGGCAGCCTTAGCATCGCTTGAGAATAGGCTCAGTGATAACGCAAAAACTGCGCCCAGAATTTGGCGCAGTTTTGAATTTTGCAAGGTTTTAAATCGCGCCAATCGATGTGCCCTAAGGTGTTGTGCCGTGGAACATGCCGCTCATCGAAAGGAAACCGCGACGGTCATCATTGACGGCAAAATTGCCTCCAACCGGCGCAGGAATAGCCGTATCAAGGGCGAATACGCCCGCCACCTCAGTTGCGCCTGGGCCAAAGAAGCCGCCATACATGGGGTTGCTTCCTGTCGTGGTTATCCAGCCGTAGGTGGAGTTATCCATATTCGCTGTGCCGTTGATCTGGTTGGGATGAGCGCCAGCTGTCGTGCTGGTTGTAATTTTGCCGCCAAGTTTGACATCCGCCAGCATGACCGGATCGAGCCTATTAGGGCTGGCAACTGATGTATTTACATTGATCCAAGAGGCTCCGTCTTTGCTTTTGCCAATCCAATTTGTTGAGTGAAGTGTTCCGGAAAAGTCGCCGGTACCAAAATTGGCAACCATGGCTGAAGTGCCGCTCACACGCCAATCGTTGTTGAAAGTTACCGTCTGCGCTGGATTTGTGCTGTCGATCCAGTTTGACGTTTGGGCCGTCGCTGTCCACGACCCGTGATAATTCACATTGGCATTGGCCGTTGGCATACTGGCGACAGGCGTGTAATTTCCGCCGAAAGACCAGGCTTGGTGCACGGGTGCTGTGCCGCTGTTGGATACGTCGCGATATTGCGTTGTGTAGGAATTGCCCCACGACCAAACTTGCAGCTCTTCGTCGTAAACGCCTTTTTGGAAATATCGATATTCTGCATAGTTAGGATTATCAGCAAGGGTGGAAGTGGTGCCGCCCGCTGGATAGTAAGACATGGTTTTTGTTTTGGGCCAATTGCCGTTGGTGGCAGTGTTGGTATTGATGGTGAAGCTATTGGTCGCTGCACTGCCAGCAAGCGGGTCTGACCCTAGTTGTGAAATGGCCGGGTTTGTCTGGGAAGAGATAACCTTGTTGCTTTCCATCGCCAAGGTGGTGTCACCCGTGGTAATGCCAGCCGTGTTACCCGTATTCGTGTTGGTTGGCGTTGTCGTGGTGGTAGTGGTAGTTGTCGCCGTTGTTACCGGCGCGAGACAGTTCACCGCAGTCAATGTTGTGGTGCAAGTTGTCAGGTTCGATAAGCCATTCAGTGTATTGCTCACGCATCCAGACATGCTGGTTGCTGCCACTAATAATGAAAAGCCATAGATTACGCGCATTTGAACCATCCCACACCGCCCAAGTTCTCTCAAATTGCCTTTATTGTTCTAAGATTGGGTTAAGGCCATTAATGGCGCACGTTTCGGATTGGCACAGGACCTTCACAGTTTAGTAACATATTCCGAATCGCGTTGCGGTTCGGGCCCAGTTCGGCCTGCAATTTGCAAGTATTGTGGTGGTGCCATTGGATGGCTATAAGCCGCCCCACTTTGAAACCAATCTTGGGAAGAAAGAATTCTTAATGTCGAGTGTTATTGAGAAAGACTATGTTCCTTCTGAGAAGGAACCCTTTATGAATGACCGCCAATTGGCTTATTTCCGCGCTAAGTTGTTAGGGTGGAAAGATGATATTGTGCGCGAAAGCAAAGAGACGATTTCGCACCTTCAAGATGAAAACCATATTCTGCCAGATGTGGCGGACAGGGCCTCTTCTGAAACGGATCGCTCATTAGAGCTGCGTACGCGCGACCGGCAGCGCAAGCTGATTTCAAAAATTGATTCCGCGTTGAAACGCATTGATGACGGCACTTACGGGTATTGCGAAGAAACCGGTGACCCGATTTCTCTGAAGCGGCTGGATGCAAGGCCGATTGCGACACTTTCCATTGAAGCCCAAGAACGCCATGAAAAGCGTGAGCGGGTTTATCGCGACGAGTAGCCTATATAAAGAGATCAACCGGCTTAAACGTCGTCACGTCGATCAATCCTTTGTCTGATATCCGCAGTTCGGGGATGACCACGAGGGCTAGCAGCGAGTGTTGCATGTAGGCATTGTTGAGAGTGCAACCGCAGGCTTTCATCGCCGCCATCATTTTATCGGCTTTGGCCGCAACGATTTCAGCGGGTTCGTCGCTCATCAGGCCGGCGATGGGAAGTTCGACCAACGCTAGTTCTTTGCCCTCGCTGATCACTACCACGCCGCCGCCCACTTGACGCAAGCGATTGGCGGCCTTGGCCATGTCGGATTTATTGGTGCCGACCACGATGATGTGATGGCTGTCATGCGCCACTGTTGAGGCGATGGCGCAGGGCTTGTTGTAACCAAAACCGGAAACGAAAGCGTTGGTCACTGTGCCCGTGGCGGCGTGGCGTTCCACCACGGCAATTTGGCAAATGTCATTTTTCTGGTCGATTGAAACCAAGCCGGAATGCACTTGCAGTTCCGCTGTGGTGGCCTTGGTGGGGGCTTGGTTTTCAATCATTTTGATTACACGCGCGGTGACATGATTGGCCCCTGCGGGGGCTTTAATGTCAAAATCCGCAGCGGTGACATCACGCTTCATGTTCACCGTGTTGCGGGCTTTGGGCGGATAAGTGAATGGTGGGAAAGTGGTGGTGAGCTTGCCGTTTTCGGCGACGACCTGTCCGTGAGCCATGACGAGTTCGATGGGCAGAGAGATCAGGTCTGAGGTGAGCACCAGATCAGCGCGACGGCCAGGCGTGATGGATCCCAATTCGCGCTCTAATCCAAAATGACTGGCCGTATTAAGCGTGACCATCTGGATAGCGGTGATAGGTTTTAACCCTTGGGCGATGGCGTGGCGTAGCACGCGGTTTATATGCCCTTCGTTCACCAAGGTTCCTGAATGACAATCATCCGTGCACAGAATGAAATTACGCGAGTCGATGCCTTGTTCCGTTACCGCTTTGATTTGCGTGGCCACATCATACCAAGCACTGCCCAAGCGCAGCATCGCCCGCATACCTTGGCGCACACGGGCGATGGCATCTTCGGCACGCGTTCCTTCATGATCATCGGCGGGACCGCCAGCGACATAAGCGTGGAAGGCTTTGCCCAGATCGGGCGAGGCATAATGCCCGCCCACGGTTTTTCCGGCGCGCATTGTGGCTGCAATTTCGGCCAGCATTTTTGTGTCACCTGCCACCACGCCGGGGAAGTTCATCATTTCACCAAGGCCAATAATGTTGGGCCAAGTCATGGCTTCAGTCACATCTTCAGGTGTGATGGTGGCACCCGGCGTTTCAAGGCCCGGCGCTGAAGGCACACAGCTTGGCATTTGCACCATGATGTTGAGGGGCAAGGCCGCCGCCTCATCATGCATCAGGCGCACACCGGCAAGGCCCAGCACATTGGCGATTTCATGCGGGTCGATGAACATCGACGTTGTGCCGTGTGGCACGACGGCTCTGGCAAACTGCGTGACGGTGAGCATGCCGCTTTCCACATGCATATGGGCATCGCAGAAGCCCGGGCAAGCATAGCGGTTCGCCGCGTCGATCACTTTGGTTTTCGGGCCAATGGTGTGCGCGGCATCAGGGCCGACATAAGCAAAGCGGCCATGGATGATGGCGATGGATGTCGCGTGGATAATTTCGCCGGAGTGGACATTCACCCATTTGGCATTGCTGATGACGGTTTCAGCGGCTTTGCGGCCAGCGGCCACGGCGACGAGATCAGCGGCGCAATCCGGCCAAGAGGGAAGTTTGCTCATAGGGCATTATTTCACGGGCGCGTGTTTGTTGCACAGAAAATAAATAAACTCCTAGTTTATGAAAATAGTTCTTGACGGCGCACGGTGAATGGGCTATGTCTCGTCACACTCCAGCAATGTGCCTGAAGGCCGAACCGCTCTTTCCCAAGTCTTGCAAGCTCACGAAGACGACGGGTTGGGTCGTGTGGTAGAAGGTGGTGATTGTTAAAATTGGGGCATCGTTTTTGGCAAGTCCGATCGATTTATCTATTTCAAATCGTCATCGCCCGCTTGAAGCGGGCGTTCCACGGATGTAGGGATCGATTGTCAAGTAGATGGCCCTCTTGAAACAGGCCACGGCGGATTAATTGAATGCACTGTCACCGTAACCCGTGGGGGCTTGATGCACCGTCGCTGCCCGCGCCTGTGCCGCTATCTTTCCAGCCGAGGAGATGACCAATGTCGTCATTGAAATAAGCGTTCCACAGTTCTGGCCCAGCGCTGTGCCAAGCAACCCATTTTTCCATATCGGCAAATTTGAGGTTCACCAGCAAATCCATCATGTGCAAGTTTTCTGCCTGATGATAAAGATCATAACTCCAGACAGGATTGGCATAAGCATCAAACGTAGCAGGCGTGACCCCAAGTGTTGGGCTGTCAAAAAAGCCACGCGCCAAAGTCAGAATTTCGTGACTGGTGGCCTCAGCTTTAATTTGGTTGAGCTTGAGGATGTTTGGCCAGTCGCTTGGGTGAACAATGATAGCGGGATGATCAAAAATATATTTGACAATGGCTGGATCGCCAAAAGGCATTTGGTCAAAAATATAGGCTTGCGTTCCGCTCAGGCCTGCCACCATGCCAGCAAGACCGCCGCCCAGCGAATGGCCCGTGAGGGTGACACCGGCTTGTGCGCCATTATCGTAAGTGATGGGTGCACCCGGTTTGCTGAGAACCGAATTGTAAAACTGAAAGGCAAGGCCTACTTGGCCGGTTTGCAGGCCAGTGGCGGCCAGCCAGCCATTGTAAATATCGCTGCCGCTTCCAAAGAAACTATCCGTGCCGCGATAGGAAATAACCTTGCCATAAGCCGTGTCATAGGCGGCGGCGTAGAAGCCGGTGGATTGCCAGTCAGAATAAGTAGCTTCAGAAATTGCTGAGGATACGTGATTTTTAAACGTGGCAGTACCAATTTGAGTACCCGTAACAACTAGGCCTGCACCATATTCGCGGTTATACGAATCCATTGCGAGAATAGAGAGCAACAAGTCTTTTTTCGGATCGTTTGTCATTTAGCAATACCCTTAGTAAATCTCGTTTGCGCCGCGCGATAGTCGGAGAGGAAACCACCTAGTAGTCGGCGTGAGTTTTCTGGAATGCGCGCCCATCCAGGATTTTCCATTACTGCTGGATCGCCGATCCACCCCAACACCTTCTCCACCACACCCTCCGTCACCGGCTCATCTGTAATCTCCAGCGTGATGGATTTGAGGCTGGTGCCCGCGCCAAAGCTGGCTTCGAGGTTGGAGGCGTTGACTTCCTTCACGCTCTTGGGATCGTTGATATTATCGAACGTCACCAGCAGGGGATAGAGTTTCGGTTGCAACTCGATTTTTTGGCCAACAAGGCTTTGCAACTTGGCCATTTGGGCTTCTGATCCAAATTTCGGAAGTTGATCGCTAAATGCGCCCCACGCAAAACTGCCGCCGGTTCTTTCCATCAGCGCGAAAAAATATTTGCCATGACCAAGCTCAACTACTGTTGCTTCACCTTGGAGACGCGATGATAGCCCTTCTCCCGCGCCAAGCGAATATCCGTATGTGCCACTAAACCTTGTTACCGACGAACCTGACTTCTCACCATCAGGGGTTTGAACAGTGACTGTGATTTTCTCATTCCAAGAATAAGTGCCACACCCCGCCAACAACGAAGTGGCGGCGAGGGCCAGAGCTTGAAGCAAGGTGCGGCGGGTCATTGTCATGCCGCCAGCCTCAACCAAGCAGAATTGTCATTAGCTGCAACTAGGGCCAGCAGTGTTTCGTTGGAATTATCGAAGAGTGAGCTTTCAAAAACCTGCTTGCGCAGAAGCTTGCCGGCCGCGCCGATGAAATTGCCCTGCTTATAATAAACCGCCTTGAACGCATCGCCCTGAATCGGTGTCACCGCGGCTGGCTGGGTGATATTTGGCGCTGGGTTCTTCAGCGCCTCATCCTGCCCCCACATGATGGTGGAGAGATCAAGCGCCAGAACGCTTCTGTCATCCGAAAGCCCCAGCACGCCCTTGCGCACGTCAACGGGGCCGGCATCGGTCTGAACTTTGGAAATTACGGTGCCAGTGCATTCAATCGTACTTGGCATTTAATTCACCTCAACAGCTTTTTGGCTTCGTTAAACAGATTTTGGCAGGAGGCTGCGAGGATGTTGCCGCCTTGGGTTTCGTCCTTGCCATCCCACGTACCGACTATGCCACCAGCGCCACGGATGATGGGGATCAAGGCTGCAATATCATAAATTTGGAGGCCGGCATCGAGTGCGATATCCATATGGCCGGCTGCCATAAGCGAGAAAAAATAGGCATCACCTCCATAGCGCATGAGTCGCACTTTGTTGCGCAGGGCGTGGAGCTTTTCTTCGGGCTGAAAAAGATGCGGTGAAGTGGTGCCCGCCAAAGCTTGGGCCAAAGGCTTGGGCGCAGCCACATGGATTTGCTGCTGCTCGCCACCGCGCCGCCAGAAAGCGCCTTCGGGTGTGCCATAAAAAAGTTCGCCAACATAGGGTTGATTCATAAGCCCAAGGAAGGGTTTGCCGTCTCTGTATAGACCGATGAGTGTTGTCCATACCGGTAGGCCGATGACAAAAGCTCTGGTGCCATCAATCGGGTCTAGCACCCAAGTATAGGCCGAAGAGCTTTGTTTGGTACCAAACTCCTCGCCGATGATGCCGTGGGTGGGATATTTTTTTTCAATCAGTTCGCGGATCACCCGCTCAGCCGCGCGGTCTGCTTCCGTAACCGGATCCCAACCCTCTGCCAGTTTATTATCCACTGAAAGTGTTTGCCTAAAATATGGGATGATGGCCTCGCCCGAAATCTGCGCCAAGTTGATGGCGAAGGCGGTTAATTCGGCCGTTTCAGCGGTTTGGTGAGTTTCTTTTGTCATATTTTCTAAAGTTTTTGTGCAATGCAACAATGCTAGCATGTATTGCGAGATTTGCATGTCTATGTTAAGTATATGAATTATATATATTAAATCAAAAAATAGTATGTTTTTTTAGATCAGCTGGTTAAGTTTAGCACCGATCGCGAAAATTCTACTTGAAAAACTCATATTGCAGCGCCAAATTCATCCTTGCGAGATGATGGCTTCTGGCCTCTCTCGTAGCCCTTCTTGGGCGTTTCCTCCCTAGACTTGGGCCGATCATGAAAATTGATCGGCCCCTTTTTTTATTCAGCGGCTTGTTTGAAGTTATTGATTGATTTGAATTCTTTTATGAATTTGGTCAGGTCTTGGGCAAACACATTCAACACCCCGCGCAAGCCTTTGAAGCTGCCTGATAAGTGGGACGTTACCTCATTCATGTAGAGGCTTCGGTTGATTTCCACTTGTATCACATGGCGACCATGCTGCGGCGCACCATAGGTCTCGGTGATAAAACCGCCAGCATAGGGCTTGTTACGCACTGTGTGCAGGCCACGCGTGGCAAAGAACTGATCTGTCCAAGCTGAAATTTCCGCCGCGCAGGAAAGGCCAAATTTGTCGCCCAAGACGATATCAGCCGATTTTGAATGTGTGCCATTGGGTTTGGCGGCACTGTTGGGCATGGAATGGCAATCCACCAGCATGGAAAGGCCTTCAGCATTTTGGGCTGCTTGCAACAGCTCTCCCAAGGCGCGGTGATATGGTTTGTAGTAGGTTTCAATGCGCTGCAATGCATCTTTCAAGCTAATTTTGCCGCGATAGATGTCTAGCCCTTCGCCCACTTGGCGCGGCACCGTGCCAAAGCCTGCTGCCACACGCGGCGAGCCCGGGTTCATATAACCGGGTAGGGGCTCTAAGAACATTTTTGCATCAAGCTCATAGGGCTCACGGTTCAGATCGACATAGGCGCGCGATGCAAGTGCGCGCAGCATCGGCGCTCCTGCTTCCAGGCAGCCGTTGAAGAGCTGGTCTACGTCGCGATCTTCAGATTGACGCAAATCAGTTTCGCCCAACCGCGATTGTTCAACGAGAGTTTGAGGTATAAATTTGCCGGAGTGGGGAGAATTGAAAACAATCGGCGCATGCCAAATGGCAGGTGCTAAAATTTCAAATAGATGATCCGGACTTTGCTTCAAGCCGCATTGCTCCTCAAGATTAAGTATGTGTCAGAGAATTGCAAAAGTCTACCCGATGTTCACATCCCGTTTACCTCCCGTGCATTATTTGATGTGCATAGTATGCTGAAATTACGGGTTTTGCGATTTGGCGAAGCCACATGAAAGTTGAAAATAGCCCATGGTGAAGATTCTCCTTGCTGAAGATGATGAAGACCTACGGCGTTTTCTGGTAAAAGCTTTAGAAAAAGCCGGCCACACGGTCACGCATTTTGGCGAAGGTGCTTCGGCCTATGAAGAAATCAAGCATAACCCGTTTGACTTATTGCTGACCGATATTGTGATGCCGGAGATGGATGGCATTGAGCTGGCCCGGCGTGCGGCAGAACTTGATCCGGCATTAAAAATAATGTTCATCACGGGTTTTGCGGCGGTGGCGCTTAACCCCGATTCCAAAGCGCCGAAAGACGCCAAGATTTTGTCTAAACCCTTCCACTTGCGAGACTTGGTGGACGAGGTGAACCGGCTGCTTGCCGCCTGATTTGCTGCTTGCGTTCCGAGCTTCGCCTGCCTATAGGCTCCGCCATCAGCACCCGTGCGCAGTTAGCTCAGCGGTAGAGCACTACCTTGACATGGTAGGGGTCACAGGTTCGATCCCTGTACTGCGCACCATTGCCATAAGCACGCATTCGTCTCTAAAAGTGCAATATGAAAAAAATGACTGATGGCGTTATCAAGTCGGAACTTGCAACAACCGCTGAAGGGCTTCGTCTCAGTCCAAATGACGCAAAAGCAACGCAGTGGAGGCAATGGGGCCCTTATCTCAGCGAACGGCAGTGGGGAACGGTTCGCGAAGACTATTCTGCCGATGGTTCGGCTTGGGAGTATTTCCCACACGATCACGCACGCAGCCGCGCTTATCGGTGGGGGGAAGATGGCTTAGGCGGATTTGGTGATGATAAGCTGATCATCTGTATGAGTGTGGCTTTATGGAATGGCCACGATCCAATTTTGAAAGAACGATTATTTGGCCTCACCAATGAACAAGGAAACCACGGCGAAGATGTAAAAGAGCTTTATTACTATCTCGATGGTCTGCCCAGCCACGCCTATATGAAGATGCTTTATAAATATCCGCAGGCCGCATTTCCTTATGAACAGTTGGTCAAGGTAAATGCTGTGCGTGCGTTGAGCGAGCCTGAATATGAATTGATCGATACCGGTATCTTTAGCGACAACCGTTACTTCGATGTTGAAATTGAATATGCCAAGGCCGCGCCGGATGATATTCTTTTGCAAATCACGGCGCATAATCGTGGTCCAGATGCTGCACCGCTGCATATATTGCCGCAAATTTGGTTTCGCAATCAGTGGTCTTGGGTGAGTGGCAGCACGAAGCCATCACTTATGCTTGGTTCTCAAACGGGCGTTGATGTAAAGCATCCGTTGTTGCCTGAAATGCAGTGGTGCTGCGACCAAGATGCCGAGGTTCTTTTCTGTGAAAATGAGACGAACACAAATCGACTTTACGGCACAAAAATAAATGCCACTTTCAAAGACGGAATTAACGATGCTGTGGTGCGTGGTGTGGCGTCAACGAATGCTATGACCCACGGAACCAAAGCGGCCGTGCATTGCATGGAGATGATCCCTGCTGGCGGCAGCAAAACGATCCGGGTTCGGCTTTCACAAGTTTCAATGATGGATCGCTTCGTTGATTTTGATACGATTATGCTTCGGCGCCGTAAGGATGCTGATGAATTCTATTCGGCACTTCAGGCGAGGCAAATTGATCAAGATAAGCGCCTTGTCCAACGTCAAGCGCTTGCGGGCATGCTGTGGTGCAAGCAGTATTATGGCTATGATGTGCGCCGATGGCTGGAGGGCGATCCGCTGCAACCCACACCTTCGCCTGATCGTGCAAAAATCCGCAACGCTGGGTGGGGCCACTTTGTACTGGGAGATTCCAGCCTAGCTGACATTGGCAACGTTATTTCCATGCCGGATTCTTGGGAATATCCGTGGTTTGCGGCGTGGGATTTAGCGTTCAATTGCGTGACTTTGGCCCTTATTGATCCGAGTTTTGCAAAGGCACAGCTTATACTGCTCACCCAGGCGCGGTCGCTTCATCCCAATGGCCAAATTCCTGCTTACGAGTGGAATTTTAGTGATGTTAATCCGCCTGTACAAGCTTGGGCTGCGTTGCAGATTTTTGATGCGGACCGCAAAGCCACCGGCGTTGCTGACACGGTATTTTTGGAGCGAATTTTTCATAAACTCATGCTCAATTTCACTTGGTGGGTGAACCGCGAAGACAATATGGGCCGCAACATTTTTCAAGGTGGTTTTCTAGGTCTTGATAATATCGGCCTGTTTGATCTGCGCCAACCATTGCCGGGCGGTGGCTATCTTGATCAAGTTGACGGCACCGCTTGGGCTGCTACCTTTTCTTTAAACATGATGCGCATGGCGTTGGCCTTATCTCAAAACAACAAAGTCTATGTTGATCTTGCGACGAAGTTTCTGGAACACTTCCTCTATATTTCGGAAGCCATTCACAGCACGGCTGGGCCTATGCCTACGGGACTGTGGGATGAAACGGATGAGTTCTACTATGATATTCTGCACGTGCCCGGCGAAGCGTCGCATGTTTTGCGCATTCACTCATTGGTTGGGTTGATTCCACTTTTGGCGGTGGAAGTCTTGGATGAGGACTATATCAAAGCTTTCCCGGAATTTGCGCAGCGCCTTGATTGGTTTATCTCGCACCGCCCTGATTTGGCCTCACTTGTTTCTGATTGGCGCATGCCCAATAAGCAGGGCTTCAGATTGATGTCGCTGATGCGCAAACACCGTCTAAATGTTGTTTTGACGCGCATGTTGGACGAGACTGAATTTTTGTCGGCTTTCGGCATAAGGTCACTTTCCAAATATCACCAGCAGCACCCTTATGATTTTACTCATGCGGGCCAAACTTTCGAGTTGCACTATGAGCCTGGCGAAGGTGAGACGCGCATTTATGGTGGAAACTCAAATTGGCGCGGCCCTATTTGGATGCCAGCAAATTTTATGATCATCGACGCTTTGCGTAAGTTCTATCTCTACCACGGCGATGAATTCCAAATTGAATGCCCAAAGGGTTCGGGCAAAATGTTGAACCTTTCACAAATCGCCGATGAATTATCGCAACGCTTGCAAAAGCTTTTCTTGAAATCGCCAGACGGAAATCGCCCTTTTTTTGCGCAGCCTGATAACACGAACTTTCGCGATTTACTGCTGTTCCACGAATACTTTCATGGCGACAGCGGCCGCGGTCTGGGTGCTTCTCACCAGACAGGTTGGACTGGCTTGATCGCATTGCTGCTGCAACCAAATAAATAGACACGGAGACTCTTATGACAGACGCCACGCCAAACTATCTTTCATCTATGCCGCTGCCGCCTTTGCCGAAATTGTTGGTGGGCCAAAAAGTGATGGTCACGGGGGCAAACTCTGGCATTGGCCAAGCCGTGGCTATAGCTATGGGGCAGGCGGGTGCAGATGTGGTGGTCAACTATGTGGCTGGTGATGATGCAGCCAATGCGGTTGTTGAAACAATTAAAAGCTTTGGTGTTAAGGCCGCCGCCTATCAAGCCGATGTTTCCAACGAAGATCAAGTTACAGCGATGTTCAAGCGCATGGTGGTTGAGTTTGGAACCATTGATATTTTAGTGGCTAATGCCGGTTTGCAGCGTGATGCCGCTTTTACGGAAATGACTTTGGCGCAGTGGAACACGGTTATGGGCGTCAACCTTACGGGCCAATTTCTTTGCGCGCGTGAGGCTGTGCGCGAATTTAAGCGTCGCGGCATCGTGCCCTCGGTATCGCGTGCCGCGGGCAAAATTATCTGTATGAGTTCAGTTCATGAAATTATCCCGTGGGGTGGCCATGTGAACTATGCCTCGTCCAAGGGCGGGATGCGTATGTTCATGCAAAGTTTGGCGCAGGAATTGGCGCCTTCTAAAATTCGCGTCAACAGCATTGGCCCAGGGGCCACGCGCACGCCAATCAACACAGCTGCTTGGAACACGCAGGAAGCCTACGACAAATTGATGACGTTGGTGCCTTATGGTCGCATTGGTGAGCCGGAAGACATTGCCCATTCTGCGGTGTGGCTTGCTTCTGATCACGCTGATTATATCACGGGCGTAACTTTATTTATTGATGGCGGCATGACGTTATATCCCGGCTTTGCTACCAATGGCTGACAGGCAAAAAGCGCCAGCAGCATCAGGCCTTCTTTTTGTCATCCACAATGTTCATCTGTGCCACGCCGCTGTTGCCGAGGGGGACGGAGGCAAAGGCTCCGCCGTGGTGCATTTGGGCGGGGTCTGAGGTATTGGGCACTGGCGCTTCAGCCAGAATTTTTTCGGCGAATTGTTCGGCGTTGTCTTTTGGACGATAGCCCATGAACGTGGCCTTGCTGTTATCGACGGGTGACCGATCGTTATTTGACACGCCATAGATCACCGAGAAGCCCGTGGTGGGCGTATCGATAGCACGCGTGACCAAATGAATAAGATCATCATAGCTGAGCCAAGTTCCTAAAGCCCGGGGGCTGGTGACTTGCGCTGCCGAAATGATGCGCAGACAAACAGACTCTAACTGCCGCTTGTCCCAATAGAGACTGGCCAGATCTTCGGCAAAACATTTGGCAAGGCCGTAAAAAGAATCGGGCCTATGCGGCACATCCGTTCCAATAAACTCTTGGCGTTTATACATGCCCACAGCATGAATCGATGATGCATAAACCACGCGGCGCAGCTTTTGCTGATAGGCTGCTTCCCACACATTATATGCACCAATAAAATTGGGGCCAAGAAGTGTTTGGAACGGGGCTTCATCACAGATTGCGCCGAAGTGGACGACCATGTCGGCACCTTCGAGCAGGGCATGGATTTCATCAAATTTGGCAAGATCGGCGCGCTGATAAGTTTCGCCAGAATAAAGCTTGCCAATTGCGTCAACGATGTCGGACGATACCAGTTCATCACAGAGTTTGGAAAGCGGTTCGCGCAAATATGATCCAAGGCGGCCCGCCGCACCCGTGAGGACGAGTTTTTTCATATAATAGCCTTTTCAATAATCGGTGCGTTGTTTGCAATGCGGTCAAAGTGAAAGGGCGTGAGATCGAGTGTTTTGTATTCGCCATAGGTCAGCCATTCAGAAGTGGCGCGGCCCATGGCGGGCGATTGCTGTAATCCATGGCCGGAAAATCCGTTGAGGAAAATAAAATTCTTGATCTGGGGATGTGGGCCAGTGACGGCGTTGTGATCGAGAACATTTAAATCATAGTGGCCGGCCCACTCACTAATGACTTTCACGGCATCAAACTGTGGGATACGCGTGGCAATGGTTGGCCAGATATGGTTTTCCCAGAGGGAATGATCCATCGCAAAGTCGTCAAGATCAACGGCCGGATCAATTTCCGCATGGCCGCCACCCATATAGGTGCCACCACCATTTTCACGCACATGAACGCCGGATGGATCAATGGTGAGTGGCAAATCCACATCCAGCGGTTTTTCGGCTTTAAAAATCCATGTATAACGTTTGCGCGGTTCAATCGGCAACGCAATTCCCGCCATTTTTGCGGTGAGTGCCGCACGTGTGCCCGTGGCGTTGACAACTTGGCCGCAAGAAATAACTTCGCCAGATTTTAGGGTGACGCTTTCAATGCTCGTGCCATTTTTATTTTTGGTCATGGCCAAAACTTCGTTGTGAACATATTCGGCACCGCGTTCTTTGGCTGATCGCTTCCACCAATCAAACATGGTGGAGCCATCAAAATATCCTTCATCAACCCGGTTGATGCTGCCCAACACAAGATCAGCGGTGTTGTAAAAGGGATAGTTGCGCTGTATTTCTTGCGGTGTCATCAACTGGGTGGCGGCACCGGTGGCGCATTGAATTTTTTGATTTTCACGCAGAATGTCTGCAAAGCTTTGCGTATCTGCCAAATACAAATAGCCGAAATTTCGGATTGAAAGCTGGGGCACACGCTCATCGCCGCCCATATTTTTGCGCAGGTTCTTATAGAATTCTGCGCTAAATTGTGAAATGCGCACGTTAAGTTCGGTTGAAAACTGTTGGCGAATGCACGAATTAGTGAGTGTGGTTGCGGCTTTTTCGTAAGAAGGGTCTTTTTCGATGACCAGAATGGAACCTTTGAAATCAGGATTATCGGTCAAAAACCATGCGGTGGAGGAACCCATGATTGCGCCGCCGATGATGACAATATCGTAAGAAGTTTTTAGCGGTTTGGCACTTAACGTCTGAATCTGCACTTGAAAAATACCTCGCAACCGAGCAGGTTCCAATAATCCTGTTAAATTGTAACTAACCCCAACAGACGCATTCTGGCCAGATTAAAAAATTCGAAAATATAATGAACGATTGGTGAAACCTTTTATAGGGCCGTTGCGTATCTTTCATTGACCGTCTCATGAAGGGCGGGAAACAATCGGAGAACTCTTATGAATATCACCCGTAAAACTTTTCTTGCCACGGCAGCTTCTGCATTTCTTGCAGTTTCAATCGGAACGGCTTTTGCTGATAATCCGATGGTCGGCGGTTCTGCCATGTTGAAGACCAAGAACATTGTAGAAAATGCTTTAAACTCTAAAGATCACACCACGCTGGTTGCCGCTGTGAAAGCTGCTGGCTTGGCCGAAACGCTGCAAGGCGCTGGCCCATTTACAGTTTTCGCGCCTACCAATGACGCATTTGCGGCTTTGCCTGCGGGCACTGTGGACATGTTGTTAAAGCCTGAAAACAAGGACAAGTTGGTAAAGATCCTCACATGTCACGTGGTTGGCGCAAAGGCCATGGCTGCTGATGTGATGAAGATGGTGAAAGATGACGGCGGCATGCATAAAGTGAAGACCGTTGGCGGTTGTGAACTGACTTTGAAGGTTGACGGCAGCAAGGTCACCGTGACTGACGAAGCTGGCGGCGTTGCCAATGTTACGATTGCTGATGTTGAGCAATCAAACGGCGTTATCCATGTGATCGACAAGGTTCTCTTGCCGAAGATGTAATCTTAGCTATCCGAAAATAGGGGATTGGCTTTCGTTCTTAGGGTGCCAATTCATTCATTTCAGCCCGCTGCCGCAACGCGACAGCGGGCTTTGCTTTTTGTTGGTTTGTGCTAGAGGCAAGCCCTCAAAAGAGGGATTTATAATGGCCGCCTATAACGTGTTATTGTTGCCTGGTGATGGTATTGGCCCAGAAGTGATGGCGGAAGTTGAGAAGATTCTCACGTGGTTCAGCAAGCAAGGCATCGCCAAATTTGAAACGGATCGCGGGCTGGTGGGTGGCTGCGCTTTTGATGCCCACGGCAAAGCTATTTCAGAGGGTGATATGGCCAAAGCCATGGCCTGCGATGCTGTTCTGTTTGGCGCTGTGGGTGGGCCGAAGTGGGACAAGGTGCCCTATGATGTTCGGCCTGAAGCTGGTCTTCTGCGTCTGCGCAAGGATTTGGGCCTGTTCGCCAATTTGCGCCCCGCCATTTGTTACCCTGCGTTGGCAGATGCCTCTTCGTTGAAGCGGGACGTGGTCGAAGGCCTGGACATTCTGATTGTGCGAGAGTTGACAGGTGGGGTTTATTTTGGCGAACCCAAAACTATCACTGATCTGGGTAATGGCCAAAAGCGCGGCATTGACACACAAGTCTATGATACGTTTGAAATAGAACGCATCACGCGTGTAGCCTTTGAATTGGCGAAGACCCGCAAAAACAAAGTTTCCTCTGCCGAAAAAAGAAACGTGATGAAGACGGGTGTACTTTGGCATGAGATTGTCACGCGCATTCACAGCCAAGAATATCCCGAAGCATCGCTTGAGCACGTGCTGGCTGACAATTGTGCGATGCAACTTGTGCGTTGGCCGAAGCAATATGATGTGATTGTGACAGATAACCTGTTCGGCGATGTTTTGTCAGATGTTGCTGCAATGCTAACAGGTTCGCTTGGGATGTTGCCTTCAGCATCATTGGGCGCGCCAGATGTGAAGACGAAGCGGCGTAAAGCGCTTTACGAGCCGGTGCATGGTTCCGCACCTGATATTGCGGGCACTGGGGCTGCAAACCCGATTGCTATGATTGCATCTTTCGGCATGGCACTGCGCTATAGCTTTGGCATGGGTGAATGGGCTGACAAGTTGGATCAGGCGATTTCTGCTGTGTTGGCCAAAGGCTTACGCACCAAGGACATTGCGGGTGACAAGCCTGCCAATGCCTCAACCACGCAGATGGGCGAGGCCATCTTGGCGGAAATTCAGGCTCTGGCCTAAGCAAAGCCTGCCGAAAGTTTTGGCGGGTTTTTCAGTGTTTGATAGACGACGCAATAGCGTTCAGTAAGCTTGAGCAAAGTGGCGCACTGTTCTTCGCTTAAATGGCCAGCGCCGTGGATTGACAAGCGGATGTTTTGGAAACCCACAGCAATCGTTTTGTCCACACCTAAAGTGCCACGGAAATCCAAATCTCCGTCGGCGCGCAATTGTGCCGCGCCCATCTCGATGCCCAGCGCAGTGGACACAGCTCCCAAAGTAACGCCGGCGCAGGCCACCAAAGCTTCTAGAAGCATATCACCAGAACAGAGGTCAGCGCCGCTGCCGCCAGTTGCGGGGTGCAGACCAGCTTTGGCAATGGCACGGGCTGTGTTAACCGAGCAGGAGACATTCTCGCCCAAGTTACCTTCGGCATGTAATGTAATCATCGCCGCCTCCGGCGCGTCTTTGTATTTGGCCTTCAGAGGGGCTTGCAGTGACCTCAGTGTTTCTTGGTCCATGGGGCGCTCTTTCGCTGTGCAGATTGCAAATGATTTCATCAATGTTATGGCTTTACAATGGGCTTTTTGGGCCTCCACATGACTCCAGTTTTACAACAGAGCTGGCCCCATATTTAGGGGGATTGCAACAGTGTCACACTAGAGTCATAGTCTCTCTTAATATCGCTATATCCGATATTAGTCGGAGTTGAATGACGGTATTTGCAAGGAGAGCAAAAACATGACGAAAATGAATGATACGCAAGGGTTGGTTCGCGCCGCTATGGTGTCGCGCCGCCGCTTGCTGAAATCTGCCGTTGCCTTTGGCGCGGTGGGTTTTGCTGCACCGCTGACAGTGACAAACGCCTTTTCATCTTCGGGCGAATTGAACTTTGAAGGCTGGTCGGGCTATGATGATTTGAAGGCCAAGGTTATGCCAGCTTTTGAAAAAGCCACTGGCATTAAAGTGAACTTCAAAGAAGTTGACAGCCAAGATGCGATGCGTGCTGACGCTAAAACGGCGATTGCTTCGGGCGCTGTAGACGTGATGGAGCCAACGGTTGAACGGGTTTCCGCTTGGGTCTCTGATGGCTTGGTTCAGCCATGGGATGCGTCAAAACTCGCAGTTGGCAACTATCTTGATGGCATTGCTGGTGGCAAATCTGGTGATGCTGGTGAACTTGACGGAAAACGTTATTTTGTTTCCTCCGTTTGGGGCACAGAAGGCATTACCTTCAATAAGAAGTCGGTGAACGGCGATTATGGCAAAATTGGACTTTCAGACTTGTTTGATGACAAGTATGTCGGGAAGGTTACATTGCGACCGCATTCATCGCTGGCCGCTATGGGCCGCGTGCTTGATGCCGCTGGTAAATTGCCTAAGCCTTGGATTGAGAGTTACAAAGACGAAGCGACCATGAAACTGCTGTGGGACATTGCCCTTGCAGAAGCTTCAAAGCACAAGAAGAACGTTGCCCAGTTCTGGAGCGGTGAAAATGAAGCTCAAGCCGCATTCAAGACCAATGGTGCAGAAATCGGCCTCACCTGGGATTCGACTGGCTATAACCTTCGTAAGGATGGCTACGGTTACATTGCACCAAAGGAAGGTGCTTTCGCTTGGGATCAAGGATTTTTGCTGCTCAAGGGTGCCAAGAACGTTGAACAGGCGCATGCTTTCGCAAAGTGGGTTTCTACACCAGAGGGTTCTGGGGCGTGGGCTTCTGCATTCTCGGCAAATCCGGTTGCGAAGGGCGGAGCGGATCACATGGATCCCGACGTGCCTGGATTCTATGGCGCTGCGTTCCCCGGCGATGCGCTGGCAAAGCTTTATTGGTGGCCTGTTCAGCCAGCTTGGTTCCTCAAGCTGCGCGGCGAATATGCTGACAAGTGGAAAGCTGCATAATAGACTAGATTTTTAGATCTTCGGGGGGCCTTTACGGCCTCCCGGATTTTTACTTTCATAATAATAATAAGAAGAATCGAATGACGGGGCGAGGAGCGATGACCGCAAGTGTAGAATTACGCGGCGTGTCGATGGATTTCGATAAGTATCGAGCCGTAGACAATGTGTCTGTTAAAATTGAACCGGGTGAATTTTTCTCGTTCCTTGGGCCTTCAGGTTGCGGAAAGACCACGATCTTGCGGATGGTTTCGGGCTTTATTGAACCCACACAGGGCCAAGTTTTAATTGGTCGCCAAGATATGCGGGGCATTGGCCCGAATAAGCGGCCGACGGCGATGATCTTTCAGAACTTGGCGCTGTTTCCGCTGATGACCGTGTGGGAGAATATCGCTTTTGGCCTTGAAGTGCGCGGTGCTGATAAAGCCACACGGCGTGCCAAGGCCGAACAGCTGCTTGATCTTGTGGAACTGGAGGGCGTTGCGGAACGATTACCTGCACAACTTTCTGGTGGACAGCGGCAACGCGTGGCCATTGCGCGCGCCCTTGCGGTTGAACCAAAGCTGATGCTTTTGGACGAACCTTTATCGGCACTGGATTTGAAACTGCGCCAACATATGCGGGCAGAACTTCGCGCCATTCAGAAGCGCACAAATGTGACTTTTATTTATATTACCCATGACCAAGGCGAGGCATTGGCGATGTCAGACCGTGTTGCGGTGATGAGCCGCGGGCAGATTCAGCAAGTGGGTGTGCCGCAAAAAATTTATAATTCACCTACTAATGGTTTTGTTGCCAGCTTTGTGGGCGAGAATAATAAATTTTCCGGAACACTTTCTACGGCGTCAAAAGGTGTTGGTAAATTTAAGACGGATGTGGGGGAATTTAACGTGACACTGGGTGAGGGTGTTGCGCGTGATTCTAAGTGCAGGCTTTATGTGCGCCCTGAGCATGTTGATTTTTCGGCCAAGCCCAAGGCTGGTGCAAATTCTGTTGGCGTGACTGTTGAAGATGTTTCCTTCGAAGGTAACTTTGCCGTGGTTCATATGCGTGACAAAGCGGGTCGCAGGCTTGCCGCTGAAGTTCGCAATGATCCGACGCGGCCGCCGCCACAGGCGGGAACGACAACCAATATCACTTTCGTGCCAGACAAGGCCTTGGTTCTTTTGGACTCTGAGGCCATTGCTTATGCCGAGAAGGAGTGAGCCGTGAGTGAACTTCTCAGGCGCTATGGCAAGGCACTCACCGGGTTGGCAGTGGTGTTAACTGCCTTTTGGTTGTTAGTGCTAGTGATCCTTCCCTATTTTGATATGTTTGAGAGTTCTTTCCGGCCGTATCTGCCTGCCCTAGACGTGGGCGGGCCGAAGGATGTTTATTCTTTGGCCAACTATCTTACTATTATTGAAAATGCTGATTGGAATTTTTTTGGCTTCACTTTCCCAATGACAATCCATCTTTGGGTTTTCATTTTGACCATTTTGTTTAGCTGCCTGACCACCATCGTTTCTTTGCTGATGTGTTACCCGCTGGCTTATTTCATGGCCAAGGTGATCTCGCCCAAGGGCCTTGCCACTTATATGCTGCTGCTTGTGGTGCCGCTATGGGTGAGCGAATTATTGCGGACTTTTGCTTGGTTTATTGTTTTGGCCTTCAAGGGGCCGCTTTCGTTAACGTTGCAAAATTTGGGTGTGATCTCTGAGCCTATCCGTTGGACTTGGGGGCTGTGGGGTTAAAGTGGCGTGCTGATTGGCCTGACCTATGCCTATATTCTTTTCATGCTGTTCCCACTCTATAATGCCATGACATCACTTGATACCAACCAGCTTGAGGCGGCTGAAGATCTGGGCGCGAAATGGTGGCAGACGCATTTGCGGGTGGTTATTCCGCATTCAAAGCCGGGCATTGCCTCAGGAAGTGTGACGGTGTTCATGTTAGCCGTGGGTTCAATTCTGGTGCCCACGCTGCTCAATTCACCATCATCAAGCTGGTTCACTGAAGTTATTTACAATCGGATGTTTGATCAGAATGATTGGAATGGGGGTGCGGCTTATGCCTTTCTGCTGTTGTTGGTTTGCATCTTCTTCGTCACCGGCATGATGCGTTATTTCCGCGTCGGCCTTGCTGATATTGCGAAGTGAGGGCTGCGTTATGACAAAGAAGACCAGCCATATTTTTCTTTGGGTTTATGCCGTTGGCTTCATTGTCTATTTGCTGGCCCCCCTCGCCGTGATGGCTGGCGCGGCTTTCAACAATGACAAGTTTCCCTCAGTGATGCCGTGGAAAGGTTTTACGTGGCGTTGGTTTGATGAGCTTTATCACGATGTTTATATTTGGCAGTATTCGCAAAATACAGTGTGGGTGGCACTTATTGTTGTGGTTTTGGCTGTGCCTATTGGCACGGCAGGGGCGATATTGGTGAACAGCTTGAAGGGGCGAAGCCGCAGCCTACTTTATGCAGCGATGATTTCACCTATTCTTACGCCCGGTGCTGTGATTGGTATCTCAACGTTGATTTTTTGGTCGAAGTTCGGTGTGCCTGCTGGCCTGCACCTTTCCATTTTGGGGCAAACAAGTTTTATCGCGGCTTATGTGATGCTGATGGTGTTGGCGCGGTTGCAAAGCTTTGATGAGGGATTAGAAGAGGCAGCGCTTGATCTGGGGGCGACGCATTGGCAGACTTTACGGCGGGTATTGTTGCCGCATCTTTATCCGGCCATTGGCGCTGGTGCGTTGCTGGCTTTCTTTCAATCCGTTGAGAATTTCAACATCACGAAATTTACGCGCGGTGCATCCAATACGTTGACTGTCTATATTGGTTCAAAGGCGCGTTCGGGGGCATCGCCTTCGATCAACGCTTTGGCCACCATTCTCATTGGTGTTACCATAGTGGGTGCAATTGGCTATGAAATTTGGCGGCGGCGCAAGGCGGCGCGGTTGGCGCTGCTAGACTAAATGCAGCTTTCAGCTAATCGCATTAAATAATTTTCGCAAAGCGACAGTTGTTCGCGTGAAACAAATTCATCCGGCTTGTGGGCTTGGGCGATATCTCCGGGCCCGCAGATAACGGCGGATAGACCGATTTGCTGAAACAGGCCGGCCTCTGTGCAATAGGATACAGCGTGCGTGGCGTTGCCACCTGTTGCCTGTAGAGCCAGCTGTTCGGCAATTGAGTTCATTTCAGGCGCTAAACCGGGCACTTCGTTGGTTGCTGTTGTTGAGATTCCCGCTTCTTGCGAGATAATTTTCATTTCCGGCTCACGTTGCAAGCGCAAGGCTTCGATGCGGCTTGGCACAAAGGTTGGATCGGCACCTGGCAGTAAGCGCGTTTCCCACAGAAAATTGCAGTTGCGCGGAATGATGTTTTTGGCGGTGCCGCCACTGATTGTGCCCACATGGATTGTGGAATAGGGCGGATCAAAACGGCCCGATGGATCGCCTGCAGCGATGAGTTCTTGGCGGAGTGAATTAATTTCGCCAAGCACTTCCGCCGCCACCATAATCGCATTCACACCCTGATGCGTAAGGCTGGAATGGGCTTCGTGGCCCATCACTTCAGTGTTGAAGGTGACCGCACTTTTATGGCCGTTCACCACTTTCATCATGGTAGGCTCGCCTACAAAAATGGCGCGTGGCTTTTTAAGATGTTCACGCATATGGGCCACAAGAGGGCGCACACCTTTGCAGCCCACTTCCTCATCACAAGAAAGTGCAAGATGGATTGGCGTTTTCAATTTCATTGCGTTGAAATGGGGCACAAGGGCCAAGGCGACAGCGATGAAGCCTTTCATATCGGCAGAGCCTCGACCATAAAATTTTCCATCGCGCTCATTTAAATTGAACGGATCACTTGACCAATTTTGTCCATCAACGGGCACCACGTCAGTGTGGCCGGAAAGCACAATGCCGCCTGCCACATCGGGGCCGATGGTGGCGTAAAGATTGGTTTTGCCTTCAGCATAGTCAATGCGAATATGGGGAATGCCGTGCTGGTCAAGATAGTCTTCAACTTCAACGATCAGCGGAAAATTTGAATTGCGCGTTGTTGTGTCGAACGCGATGAGACGCGCTAGCATCTCAATGGTGGCGACGTTGTGCATTAATTTACGCTGTGTTTATCAAAGTGGCTATCGAGCGAGAAGGCGGGAATGGCCACATCGAAATGTTCTCCGGAATCTGTTACCATGCCGTAAGTGCCAACCATCAGGCCAGATGGTGTGGGCAGAGGACAGCCCGATGAATAAGAGAAGCTGTCACTGGGCCCAAGTCGCGGTTGTTCGCCAACCACACCGGGGCCTTGCACCTCTTGACGGTGGCCGAAGGCGTCGGTGATGATCCAGTGGCGCGTGAGCAGTTTCACAGGTTCAGTGCCTTGATTGGCGATGGTGATTGTATAAGCCCAAACAAATTTATTTTCATGGGGCAGCGATTGCCCCTCGAGGAAGTGCGGTTGGGCGGTGATCTCGATGTTTCTGGTAACGCTGCGATACATTCTTGCAGTGTATCAATTAATTGCGGTGATTGCCAGATGAAGCCCATGAACTTTGCAGATGCCAAATAAAAAACCCCGGTGTTGCCACCGAGGTTTGTGCATTGCAAAAACGAAGAAGCTTAACGCGAATGCGAAAGATGCATTGCGCTTAGGCCATCCACCAACGTTCCCAGCAATAACCGCCATCATCATCAAAGTCTGAGTTGAAGGCATTGTGGCCTATCTTGTGAGACATGGCGCCAACGAAGTTGTTATACATAAGAACAATTTGGCCGCCATCATCATGGACCAACTGCTGAGCTTCAGCATATTGCGCGGCACGCTTTTTTTCATCGGTTTCAGCACGCGCTGCGAGCAGAAGCTCGTTGAAGCGTGGGTTCTTCCAATGTGTGTCATTCCAAGCGGCATCAGCAGCAAGCGAGACGGAGAGGAACATATCGGCCACAGGCCTGCCACCCCAATAGCACAGACACCAAGGCTTCTTGAGCCAGACGTTATCCCAATAGCTATCATTTGGTTCACGGATCACGTTAATCTCAATGCCAGCCTTCTTGGCTTGTTCGGCCATGAGGAGGGCGGCATCAACGCCGCCAGCGAAGGCTGCGTCTGAAGCCGAGAGATCAACCTTGAGGCCGTCAAGACCAGCTTTCTTGAGTATGCTCTTGGCCTTGTCTGGATCATAAGTATAGACCGGAGCAGGGTTCACCGCATATTTCATGGCTGCCGAAATGGGGTTATCGTTGCCCGGCGTGCCATAACCATAAAGAATCTTGTCCACCAGTTCTTGGCGATTGATCGCATATTTCAAAGCTTGGCGCACTTCGAGTTTGTCGAAAGGCTTTTGATCAACCTGCATCGGTGCCGTGTAATGCGCAAAGCCTGACACATTATAAAGTTCTGTGTCTGGAGCGTTCTTCAACATATCGATGGTTTTGAGATCGGCGCGGTTGATATAATGCACTTCGCCTGAGAGATAAGCGTTGGTGCGGGCCGCAACGTCTACGATTGAAAGCATTTCAACTGAGTCAAAGTAAGTGTCTTTGAAATAGTTGGGGTTACGCTCGGCTTGGATTTTAACACCAGGTTCAAAGTTTGTGATAGCATAAGGTCCGGCACCAATGCCTTTGGCCCAATCAATCTTGCCATCTTTGGATGGGTAAATGCCCAAGTGATAATCGGTCAGCAGGAAGGGGAAATCGGCGTTGCCGCCCTTCAGTTCAAACACCACTTGATTTGGCCCATCGGCTTTGACGCTGGTGACAGAAGACAGAACCGACTTGGCGGGAGACTTTGAATCTGCGCCAATGTGATAGTTGATGGTGTTGACCACATCATCAGCGGTGAGGGTGCGGCCATCGTGGAAGGTGATGCCCTTGCGGATTTTGAAGACCCACTTTTGCGCACCGTTTGAAGGCTCGAAGCTTTCCGCTACGTGAGGCACGGCTGTGTTCTTGGAATCCACTTGTGTGAGTGGTGCTGCAAAAAGCGATTTACCGAAATGAAACGTAAAGCCGTTTGACCACGTTGCAGGATCAAGCGAATCCGTTGTTTGGCCGTGACCGCAACCAAACTTAAAAGCGCCGCCCTTTTTTGGTGCAGCGCGTGCGGCGCTGGCAAACATGGCTTGAGATGCGGCAAGTGTAACGCCAGCAGCCATGGTGAATTGCATGAAATCGCGCCGGGAGAGTTTTCCCAAGCCGACGGCGCGTTGCGCCGATGCAAGCTTATGTTCAAATTCAGTCATGTGTTTCTCCTCAGTTTGTTTTTTTCAACAATGGTGGAAATAAACCATTTTGCGGCGAACCCTGTGCCGCTTGCTGATCTAACGTCCGTCCCGGTTTTCGTGATCCGGCTTGCTGCCGAATTCGTAAGCATATGGTTGCATGGGTTTTAGAGTTGGTCAAATCAAATCGGTGGTGAATTACCTTTGCCCATAGGGACTTGCGCGATTTGGTTTTGTGCCTCAATCTACACAAAGGTAAAGTATTCAAATGGTATGAACATGAGCGTGGGCCTGATCGAAAAAGTGGTTGCAGCAGTTGCCGCGCGGTTGTTGCCCAAGACGTTCAAGGGGCAGTTGGATCTTACCCTGCCTTCGGGGCGGGTGGTGACGCTGGGCGGGCTACTACCAGGTGAAAAGGCCGATTTGACACTGCGTAATTTTAAGGTTTTGTGGGCAGGCTTTCGGCGCGCTCAACTGGGCTTTTTTGAGCGTTATTTGGTCGGTGATATTGAGAGCCAGAACCCCACTGCTTTTTTCCGATTTTATTTGCAGAACAGGCCGGGTTTGGACGGCGCTGCCGCGATGTTTAGAGCTTCCCTGATCGATAAGTTTTGGCACAAGATGCGCGATAATAGCCGCAGCGGATCGGCCTTTAATATCGCTGCGCATTATGATTTGGGCAATGCGTTTTATAAGCTGTGGTTGGATGATACGATGAGTTATTCATCGGCGATTTTTGATGGCAAGAGCAAGAGCCTTGAGGCCGCACAAAAGCTGAAATACCAAAAGGTCATGGAGGCCGCTGAAATTAAGGCCGATTCAAAAGTTTTAGAGATAGGCTGCGGCTGGGGTGGCTTGGCTGAGGCGGCAGCGAAGGCCGGGGCCACATTGCGCGGGATTACATTATCCAAGGAACAACTGGCCTTTGCGCAGCAGCGCTTGCAGCGTGAGAAGTTTGAGGGCAAGGCGGAATTGGTGATTGAAGATTACCGCGACACGGAAGGTGTGTTTGACGCCATCGCTTCCATCGAAATGATTGAGGCGGTGGGTGAGCCACATTGGCCAGCCTATTTCAAAACCTTGTTCAATCGGCTGAAACCGGGTGGGGCCGCGGCCATTCAGGGCATTACGATTTTGGAAGAGAATTTTCCGGCCTATCAATCGGGTGTGGATTTCATCCAGCGCTATGTTTTCCCTGGCGGCATGTTGCTGACCAAAGAGATCATGTATGAGCAAGTGCAGAAGGCCGGGTTATTATTGGAAAAAGTGGAGTGCTTCGGGTTGAGTTATGCTGAGACCTTGCGGCAATGGCGAATAAGGTTCGAAGCTGCATGGCCCAAGATTCAGCCCCTTGGCTTTGATGAGCGTTTCAAGAAATTATGGACATTGTATCTATGTTACTGCGAGGCAGGCTTTGCCGAGGGGATTGTGGATGTGGGGATTTATAAGATCCGGAAGCCGATTTAGAGCTGCTATGTGTCAGATTTCACCGTTGGTTGGTTTTCCAATCGGGGTTTATCCACGGTTCCAAATTCGACGGCGCCAGAGGCTGTTTGCCTAAAATATGATCAGCTGCTTTTTCACCGATCATAATCGTTGGGGCGTTCAAGTTGCCGTTGGTGACTTGCGGCATGATGGACGAATCCACCACGCGCAGGTTCTGAATTCCGATAACGCGGCACTCAGGATCAACCACGGCCATCTTGTCTTTCACGGAACCCATTTTACAAGTGCCACAGGGATGATAGGCGCTTTCGCTGTGTTCTGCGATGAAGCCGTCGATCTGGGCATCCGTTTGCACGGCTGAGCCAGGCTGGATTTCCGCCCCGGCATAAGGCTTCATGGCGGCTTGGGTGAAAAGTTCACGCGTGAGGCGGATGCAGGCACGGAATTCTTCCCAATCATCTGGGTGTGACATGTAGTTGAACAAAATCTTTGGATGTTCATTGGCATCAGCGGATTTGATGCGCACATGGCCACGGGATTTTGAGCGCATGGGGCCCACGTGAACTTGAAAGCCATCCCCGGCAAAAGCCACCTTGCCGTCATAACGCATGGCGGCGGGTAGGAAGTGATATTCGATATCAGGATATTCAATGCCAGCGCGACTGCGGATGAAACCGCAAGATTCAAAGTGGTTGGTGGCGCCAAGGCCTGTGCCAAAAAGCATCCATTGCAGTCCAATTTTGGCTTTGCTGAATAAGCCAAGCTGCGAATTAAGGGTGATGGGTTGCAGGCAGCGCAACTGAAAATAAATTTCCAAATGGTCTTGCAGATTTTCTCCTACGCCGGGCAGGGCTTGCACCACGTCAACGCCTGCCGCCTTCAAAGTTTCCGGCGCGCCGATGCCGGAGCGCTGCAAGATAGCAGGCGAGTTGATGGTGGAGGCCGAGATGATCACATCACGCCTTGCGAAGGCCTGCTTTACTTCGCCGCCTTGGATATATTCAACACCGATGGCCTTCTTGCCTTGAAGCAAGATGCGATTGGCCATGCAGCGCGTTTCCATATCGATTCGGCCCTTGCGAAGTGTGGGCCAAAGATAAGCATTGGCGGCAGACCAGCGTAAGCCGTTATGCACGGTCATTTCCATGGCGGCGAAGCCTTCTTGCTGATGGCCGTTATAATCTTGGCTGACGGGATAGCCCGCTTGCCTGCCCGCTTCGATGAAGGCTTGATAGAGTGGATTTTTGCGCGCGCCCTTCTTGACATAAAGCGGCCCGTGGTGGCCGCGCCAATCGGGCTCTCCACCTTCCACATGTTCTTGGCGTTTGAAATAGGGCAGCACGTCGGCGAAAGACCAACCAGTGGCGCCCATTTCGGCCCAAGCGTCAAAGTCTTTAGCATGGCCGCGCACATAGACCATGCCATTGATGGATGACGATCCGCCCATTACTTTGCCACGTGGGGTGACGAGACGGCGGTTGCCCAGATGTGGCTCTGGCTCCGTCTCAAAGCCCCAATTATAGAGGCCCATATTCATTGGATAGGAAAGGGCCGAAGGCATTTGGATCAATGGTCCACGATCTGTGCCACCATATTCCAAAACCAGCACGCTATGTTTGGCATCAGCCGAAAGCCTGTCAGCCAGCACAGAGCCTGCCGAGCCGGAGCCGACGATGATGAAATCATAAGTTTTGGTCATGGTTGCGGTTTTCGCTGAACTGGCTCTGGTGTCGAGAATGAAATACGACATTTGGTGTGGCGTGAACGGCAGCAAATCGAAGCGCTTGGCAAGCCGCGTTCAGTTTGGGATGATGGGTGAAAGGGAATACGAATGGAAATAGTGCCGAAGGGTGAGTTAGCGTTTGAATGGGTGAACGAAGCGGGGACTTCGCCATTCGTTTTGGTTTGTGAACATGCTTCAAACCATATACCGCCACACCTTAATCGGTTGGGTTTGAGCGAGGCAGATCTTCAACGCCATATTGCTTATGATCTGGGGGCTGCTGGAGTGGCGCGGCTGTTGTCGTTGTTACTTGATGCGCCACTGATTTTGCAGCGGTTTTCCCGCCTGATTTATGATTGCAATCGTTCGCCTGAATCGGCTGGCGCTATTCCTAGGTTAAGTGAAGTGTTTCAAATCCCCGGCAACGTAAATGTCTCGGCTGACGAAAAGTTCGCGCGCACTTTGCAAGTGTATCGGCCGTTTCATCATGCTTTGGAGCGCCATCTTGATGGTCGCGCTGCTGCTGCAAAAGTGACGGCGTTGGTTTCAATTCATTCCTTCACACGACTTTACAATGGCAAACGTCGCGCAGTGGATTTGGGTTTGCTGTTTGACCGCGAGGCCACACTGGCCCATGCTTTGGTGAAAGTTTTTCCAGACGTGAACACACAATTGAACGAACCTTACGGACCAAAAGATGGCGTATTGCATCTTATGAATTTGCATGGAGCTCCGCGCGGTTTGCAACACCTGATGATTGAAATCTGCAACGACCTCGTCGAAACTGAGCGCAAGCAACAACAATGGGCGCAGCGCCTATCAGTTCCACTGATACAAGCCGCTGCCAAGCTGGGAGAGAAGAAATGAACACTGGAATGTTGAGCCTTGAACAGCTGAAAGCCGAAGTAAAGGCCAGGACGATTGACACCGTTGTTGTGGCATTCGCAGATTTGCAAGGTCGCCTGATGGGCAAGCGCTTTCATGCGCAGTATTTTGTGGATGGAGCCTATGAAGAAACTCACGCCTGCAACTATCTGCTGGGTGTTGATATCGAGATGGAACCTGTTCCCGGCTATAAGGCGATCTCTTGGGAAAAGGGCTATGGCGACTTCGTTTTAAAGCCCGACATGAGCACCCTGCGCGTTACACCGTGGGTGCCGGGCACGGCTTTGGTGCTGTGCGATTTGCTTGATCATCACAGCCATGAATATGTGCCGCATTCACCACGCGCAATTTTGAAGAAGCAATTGGCACGCCTCGAAGCGATGAAGATGAAGGCCTATATGGCTTCTGAACTTGAGTTTTTTTTGTTTGACGAAAGCTATGAACAGATTCATGCCAAAGGACGGCGCGGCTTAAGAACGTCTAACTATGATATTGAAGATTATTCCATCATGCATACCACACGTGATGAACCCTATATGCGGGCTTTGCGGAACGGGCTTGCGGGCGCTGGAATCATTGTTGAAAACTCCAAGGGTGAGTGGGGGCCGGGGCAAGAAGAAATCAACGTGAAATATGATGAAGCGCTACGCATGGCCGATGCGCATGTGATCATCAAAAATGGGGCTAAAGAAATTGCCCATTCACTGGGCAAGGCCGTGACCTTTATGGCCAAGTGGGATTATGGATTAGCAGGTAGTTCGTCTCACATTCACCAATCCTTGTGGTCTGCCGACGGTAAGACTTCACATTTCAATGATAAGGCTGCCGATCATGGCATGAGCGCGATGATGAAGTATTATCTTGCAGGACAACTGACGCACGCTGGTGAGATCACGTATTTTCTTGCGCCTTATATCAACTCCTACAAGCGCTTCATGGTGGGCACATTTGCGCCCACCAGAGCGGTGTGGAGTTTTGATAATCGCACGGCTGGTTTTCGCATTTGTGGGGCAGATTCCAAAGCGATCAGAGTGGAATGCCGCGTGGGTGGGGCTGATCTTAATCCCTATCTGGCTTTTGCGGCCCTGATTGCGGCAGGCTTAGACGGCATTGAAAAGAAGATGGCGCTTGAGGAGGTTTCCTCTGGTGATGTTTATGACGCGTCTCGCAAGCTGCGCGACATCCCTAAAACTTTGCGCGATGCTACGGTGTTGCTTGATCAATCTAAATTCTTGCGTGGCGCAATGGGGGATGACGTTGTTGATCACTATGTGCACACGGCAAAATGGGAACAGTTCGAGTTTGATCGGCGCATTACGGATTTAGAATTGAAGCGCGGCTTTGAAAGATATTGACCGGGGATATTTGAATGACCATTCCACATCGTAACTTTAGCTATCCCACCGCGATTAAATTCGGTGCGGGGCGGATTAGAGAATTGGCGGGCCATTGCAAGGCGCTGGGAATTCGCAGGCCTTTGCTGGTGACTGATCCCGGCCTCGCATCAACAGCTATGGTGGCCGCTATATTAAAAGATTTAAAAGCGGCCGATTTGCCAGTGCAGGTGTTTTCAGAAGTGCGGCCTAACCCAGTTGAGGCCAATATTATTGCGGGTGTGAAGGCTTATAAAGCAGGTATGCATGATGGCATCATTGCTTTTGGTGGTGGGTCTGGTCTTGATATTGGTAAAATGATTGCATTGATGCATGGGCAATCTATTTCGGTTTTTGATTTGGAAGATGTGGATGATTGGTGGACGCGCGCTGACGCTGCTAAAATTTCGCCAATCATTGCAGTTCCAACCACCTCCGGCACGGGTTCTGAGGTGGGCCGCGCTGGTGTGGTGACGCATCCTGTGAGCCATGAGAAGAAAATTATCTTCCATCCGGCGATCATGCCGAAGATTGTGGTGCTTGATCCGGAACTAACCGTGGGTTTGCCCACCAAACTTACAGCTGCCACTGGCATGGATGCTTTGGCCCATTGCATTGAGGCTTATAGTGCGCCCTTTTATCACCCTATGGCGAAGGGCATTGCCCTTGAAGGCATGTTATTGGTGAAGGATAATCTGGCCACGGCGGTTAAGAAGCCCAGCGATATTGATGCGAGAGGCAATATGCTGATGGCTTCCAGCATGGGTGCCACAGCATTCCAACGTGGTTTGGGTGCGGTCCACGCTTTATCGCACCCGTTCGGCGGCCTTTATGATGCCCACCACGGGATGTTGAATGGCATTATTTTGCCTTATGTTCTTAAAGCCAATCGCAAAAAGATCGAGAAAGATATTGAGCGCGCCGCTGCCTATTTGGGCATTAAAGGCGGGTTTGATGGGTATCTGAAATGGCTTTTGGCTTTGCGCAAAGAAGTTGGCATCCCTCATAGGCTTTCGGATATTGGCATTGATGTGAAACGCCTGGATGAAATTGCGAAGATGGCAATCAAAGACCCATCGGCAGGAGGCAATCCGATTGCCTTCACCGAAAAGCAATATAAGGCGCTGGCTAAAAAATGTGTCTTAGGGGAACTCTGAAGGCACTGTTGGGTCAAGACTGTGTTAAGAAATAATTGAGGGTAGATTTCGGATTTCTAACTGTTGCATCCATTTTTGTTAATTCCGCGCTAGAATTTGGCCATGGAATGCAAAGTTCTACTTCTTGGCAGCAACAATCCTACCACTTGGATTGTTTACAATGAGCTGGTGGGCCAATTTGGCCAGTTTCCCGCGATCATTGAGCAATCGTTGTCGCGGCGCGTATTGTTGCTAAATCTATTTAAAAAAATTGGGATGCGGCGTGTTGTAAGTCAGATCCTCTTTGCCTTACTGGTGCGGCCCGTTCTGCGTTGGCAGGGTGCGCGGCGTATCCGCTATCTTAGTCGCTTGCACGGGCTTGAAACGACGCCATCCGTTTCTGATGCCATCTACCATGTCAAGAATGTGAACGCGGCGGCCTGTCATGCTTTGATTGAAAAGCTGAAGCCCGATATTGTCGTTGTAAATGGTACGCGCATTTTGAATCGCAAAACATTGGCGAAGTTGAATGCCACCGTTATCAATACACATCAAGGCATCACACCAAGCTATCGCGGCGCACATGGGGCCTATTGGGCTTTGACGCAGAATGACCCTGCGCATTGCGGTGTAACCGTGCATTTGGTGGACGAAGGCATCGACACCGACAATATCATAGCGCAGAGTGTTATCGCGCCAGAGGCAAATGACAGCTTTGTAACTTATCCATTTTTACAAACAGCCAAGGCACTAGACCTAATCGTTCGGGCGGTGCGTGATTTTCACGCCGGAACGCTTAAAACAACGCCTATCTCTGGTGCATCCAAGGTTTGGTATCACCCCGGCTTATTCGAATATCTGGGCTTTGCGTTGCGTGGTGTGCGTTAAGCCTGTAGGCTTGGTTTTATGAAAAACAAAAAAGCTATGATGGAACATCCATCAAATTTTGAGCAGACGCATGATTCTGCCTACCGCCTTCCCACATTAGATACTGACTTTTTGTTAGGAGATTCCACCCGTGGTATTCGCTTTCAGCTGGAATATATGAAGGCCGAGGAGTGCTTGCGGGCGCAGAACATTGAATCCACCGTGGTGGTGTTTGGCTCGGCACGCGTGCGTGAAGGTGATGCTTCCGGTTGGTATGAAGCGGCGCGCGAGTTTGGGCGCATTTGTTCCGTTAAGGGTGGAGCCAAACATGGGACAGCACAGCTGCGCCAAAATGTGATCGCCACGGGTGGAGGCCCCGGCATTATGGAAGCTGCCAATCGTGGTGCTCATGACGTGGAGGCGCCTTCTATTGGCTACAATATCACACTGACTTTTGAACAAGAGCCCAACTCTTATTCCACGCCAGATTTAACCTTTCGCTTCCATTATTTTGCGATGCGTAAAATGCATTTTGCTATGCGAGCCGCAGCCCTTGTGGTGTTTCCCGGTGGTTTTGGTACTTTTGATGAATTGTTTGAATTGCTGACGCTGCGACAAACTGGTAAAATGACGAAGAACTTGCCGGTGGTTTTGTATGATTCCAAATTTTGGAACAGCGTGGTGAATTTCAAACATCTGGTAGAGTGCAAATTGATCAATCCCAAAGATCTTGAGCTGTTTACGTTTGCCGACACGCCGGAAGGCGCTTGGGACGCATTGTTAAAACGGGGGCTTGTTGTGGTATGACCATTAAATTACATTTTCACGGTGCCGCACGCACGGTGACTGGCTCTTGTTATTTGATTGAGACAGACAGCGTAAAAGTGCTTATCGATTGTGGTATGTTTCAAGGATCCAAAAGTATGGATGCCTTAAACTACCGCGCCTTTCCGTTTCAACCTTCTGCGATTGATGCATTAGTTTTAACCCATGCGCATATTGACCACACAGGTGTTGTGGCAAAATTGACGAAACAGGGGTTCAAGAAAAAGATTCACGCAACTTCAGGCACAGTCGATCTTTGCGCAATTATGTTACCGGATTCTGGGCACATTCAAGAAATGGATGTGTTGGAATTGAATAAGCGCAATGCGCGCAAAGGCATTGCTGCCGTTGAACCGATTTATACTTTGCTGGATGCCGCAGCGGCTCTTAACCAATTTGTGCCGCAGGCCTATCAAGAGTGGTTTGCGCCCGCCACTGGCCTTCGCATGCGTTATTGGAACGCCGGCCATTTGTTGGGTTCTGCCTCCATTGAAGTTGAGATTGACCAGCTTGGCGGCAAGCCTCTGCGCGTTTTGTTCTCTGGCGATATCGGGCCGGATCACAAATTGCTGGAACATGATCCCGAAGGCCCGGTGAATTGGGATTATGTGATTTGTGAATCCACTTATGGTGGCAAAGATCGCTTTGAGCGCGTCCCAGAAAAGCGCCGTGAATTGCTGGCGCAGGAACTTAAAGATGCGGCTGCTCGCGGCGGTGCATTGCTCATTCCGTCTTTTGCTGTTGAACGCACGCAAGAAGTGGTGACCGATATCATCTCCATTATGGAAGCTGGGCAAGCACCCAAGGCCACGGTGTTTATCGATTCACCATTGGCCAGCAAGGCCACGGAAGTTTTTCGTAAACATGCGGCGGAGTTGAACAATGGTGATGAATTGGCCCGCGCCTTTGCCTCACCATTGGTGAAGGCCACTGAAACGGTCGAAGACTCTAAGGCGCTGAACCTTTTCAAAGGCTTCTTCATCGTGATTTCTGCCTCAGGCATGTGTGAAGCAGGACGCATTCGCCATCATCTGAAAAATAATTTGTGGAAAAAGTCGACCACGGTTTTGCTGGTCGGCTATCAAGGTGGTGGCACGCTGGGCCAACAGCTTGAAAGTGGTGTCAAACAGGTGCGCATAATGGGTGAGGATGTTGCCGTTGAAGCCACTATTCGCAGCATTGAAGATTATTCTGGCCATGCCGATGGCCCGGAACTTGTGACGTGGATTGAAAAGCGGTTGCCTATTGCTCGCACATTATTTTTAACTCACGGCGAAGAGGATCGGCAGGTGGCTTTGGCCGATGCGATCAAGGGCAAGTTAGTTCCAGAAGATCGAATTGTTCGGCCAGCCCTTGATGAGGCATATGATTTGACTGGCCCAATGGCGAAGCTGGTGGAAGTGGGATCAGGCGCGTTGCCGCCGCGGTTGGATCATTCACACGTGGCGAAACCTGATTGGGATAACGACTATCAAGATGTGGTGCGGGGTTTGCAGGACGCTTTGCATCAAGCTGCTGATCCGAAAGCCAAGGGTGTGATCTTGCGGCGGGTTCAACGCGCTCTGGCTGGTGATGAAGCGCCTTCACTTCCGCCCAATTATGAGAGACGCAGGCGTTGAAGCGTTTTAATGTTTCATAGAAACAACAAAATCGCCCTGAGTTACTAATTTTCCAGATGGGCAAAGTCTTTGAGAAGTTCCACATAGACGCTGCGTTTGAAGGGGATGATCAAGTCTAACACCAGGCTCATCTGGGCCCAACGCCATTCGTCGAATTCTTGTTTGTGGCCCGGCACTCTCAGTTGGATTTCGCTGTCTGGGCCCTCAAAGCGCAGGGCAAACCATTTTTGTTTTTGGCCGCGATATTTGCCGCCCCAACTTTTACCGATAAGATGATCCGGCAGATCATAAGTATACCAACGCGGCGACTCTTCGATGACACTGGCATGAATGACGCCGGTTTCTTCATAGAGTTCGCGCAGTGCGGCGGCCTTTAGATCTTCACCATCGTCTATGCCGCCTTGCGGCATTTGCCACCATTTGCCGATGCCATCATCATTCTGTTTTTCAAAACGGCGGCCAATCCAAGCTTGGTTTTTGGCGTTGAGCAACATGATGCCCACACAGGGGCGATAGGCAGTGATTTCAGGTCGTATCATCAGCCCGTTCTTCCTTTAAATGCGGCGGTGGCGGGAATAATTTCAATGCCGCGACTTGCTGCATCTCTGGCCCAATCACGCACAGCTTGAACAGTGATTTCTAAACCAGAGCCTGTGCCAATCGCAATGCCGCCGCCACTGGCTTGCTTTTCAAGATCTTCCAAAGCGGCGGTGATTGAGGCTGCATCGGGGTTTTGATCAATCTGCACTGTGCCGTGGCGCACCGGCATGTTCAATGTGGTTGCCACTTGATCAGTAGCTGACATGGGCAGAGAGCCGTCTTCAATAAAAGTGAGACCGCGCCGCTTGATCTCTACGAGCAGAGACTTTACCGCATTGGGCGCTGAGAGAAAACGTCCACCCATATAATTGATCACACCCGCATAGCCAGAAAAGCGGCTGAGGTGCCAATAAAGAGCATCAAGATTGGTGGCCCCATCGGCATCGGCCAACAGTGTTTTAGGGCCGGGGTTAGTGGCTGGGAAACCGACTGGTTCTAAGGGCAGTTGCAAGAAAACTTCGTGGCCTTCATCGCGGGCTTTATCCACTTGGGCTTGCAAATTGTTGCCATAAGGTGCGAAGGCAAATGTGACGGTTGCTGGCAAATCTGAAATGGCTTTGCGCGTGAGCTTTTCGTTCAACCCCATGCCGCCGAGGATCAGGACAATTTTTGGTGAATCAGAATGGATGACATTAAAGCTTACGGTCTTGGCATAGACTTCAGATGGCTTTTTGCCGCTAGCGGCAATGCGCGGCAGCAAGCCTTGTTCGGTCTTCTCGCTCACCGCCTCGACTGGGGCTTTGACTAAGCTCGGCCTAGAATTGGTGATGATCGTGACGTGGCTATCGAGTTTGGTAATTTTTTGCTTTGAAACTTCCGGCATAGGCACATCAACTTGATCGGTTGATGCTGTTTCAACTTCAGGGTCATCTTTGGAATTTGTGGATTGCGATATCGCTTGCGGCTTTGCGGTTTGTACAGTTTCAAGAGATGGAATTTGAGCATGGACAATGGGTTCACCGGCGTAAGGAGATTTTTGATGGACGAGCCACGCACCAGAGCCTGCATAGGTAACAAGCAATAGGGCATAGGCAGTCACCAACGCTGATGGCCGTTGCTGCCATAGTCGCTGGGTCAGGCTTCGCTTATGCAGCGGCTGTTTAAGTTCGTCGCGACGCATCTTATCCACTGTCGAATCTTGGCTCATTTGGAGGCCAAAGCGTTAACGCCGTGTTAACCATCGCGGAGGTGTTTGCGGCAGTGGCGTTTTTCGGCTTTAGTGACCTTAAACGGAGATCATGATGAGCGAGAGACTTAAGGGCAAAACAATTTTGGTGACTTCAGCCGCCCAAGGCATTGGCAAGGCTTCGGCCTTAGCTATGGCCAGCGAAGGGGCAAAGGTTTGGGCCACAGATATTAGAGGCGATCTTTTGGAAGCGCTGGCCAAGGAAAATGCTGATATTTCCACGATGGTATTGGATGTATTGCAACCTGAGGCCATTGTAGCAGCAGCGGGCAAGGTGGGTGTGGTTGACGTATTGTTTAACTGCTCAGGCTATGTGCACAACGGCACCATTCTTGAGGCCGAAGATAAGGATTTGGATTTTTCTTTTGATCTGAATGTGAAGGCCCATTTCCGCATGATCAAAGCCTTCCTGCCGGGCATGTTGGCCAAAGGCAAAGGTTCGATTATCAACATGGCTTCGGTGTGTTCCTCGATCAAGGGCTTGCCTAACCGCTTCGCTTATGGGGCAACCAAGGCTGCCGTTATCGGCCTTACCAAATCTATTGCGGCTGATTATGTGACCAAAGGTATTCGCTGCAATGCCATTTGCCCAGGCACGGTGGATACGCCTTCACTGCATGAACGCATGAAGGCGCAAGGTGATTATGAAAAAGCGCGCGCGGCTTTCATCGCCCGTCAGCCCATGGGCCGCTTGGCGCAGGCTGATGAAATTGCCGCTGCTGTAGTGTTTCTGGCGAGCGATGAAAGCATTTTCATGACAGGCCAAACCTTGGTGGTGGATGGCGGCATCTCGATTTAATCTTCGGTAATCCATCGACGGATCAGCCTATCTATCCGGTCTTATGAGTAAGCCTTCGCTCATGCGAGGCTATTTCATGTGTCGGAGTTTAGAATGATGAAACAGTTTCTTTATGGCGCTACCGCACTGATGATCGTTGGCGGTGTGGCTTACGCGGAAAATCGTGGTGCCAATCAGCCACCGCCAGCCGATGCTCAAACAGCAGATAATGCAGGTGGCCCTCCGCCATCTCCCGGTGATGGGCAGGGCTGGTGGGGCCGCAGGGGCCACCGGCATGGTGGTGGGCAGCACATGCAAGGTGGCATGGGTGGACCCGGCATGATGAACCATCAAGGATTTCACTTGCAGCTGGGCAATGGCATTGAAGTGCATGTGAATTGCGGCCAGTCTGAAATGAAAGATTGTATCGCCAGCGCACAGCCCCTGATTGATGCGGCCAAGGCTGCTGCTGGAGCGCAACCACAGACCAAGGCGCAATAATTCACGCCTGAAGGCCAGCGGTTTTTCCTCGGGGAGCGGCTGGTCTATTCTGTTTCATGTCCCATCATGAAAGTCAGTTAATCTTCAGTGATGAGATTCGCTTTGTGGGTGAATTTTACGCTATTATTGAATTATGGTCGATCAAGACATTCTGCTGCGTATGCTATTGGCGCTGATTTTAGGCGGTGCCATTGGCCTTGAAAGGCGTTGGCGTGGGCATGAAGCGGGGCCCCATACGAATGCTTTAGTTGCTGCGGGTGCAGCTCTTTTTGTTATTGCTGGATTGGAGTTAGGCGGTGATGCTGGCCAGCGCGTATTGGCGCAAGTGGCGGCGGGCATTGGCTTTCTTGCGGGCGGCGTGATTTTGCGTGATGGCCTGCATGTGCGTGGCCTCAATACAGCAGGCACCGTGTGGTGTGTGGCGGCTCTAGGTTGTTTTGTTGGGCTTGGGCGTATGCTTCTGGCGGCCGAGGCAACGGCTATCATCATTGTCGCAAATAGTCTGTTTCATCTGCTTGAGCATAACGTCAGGCAGCTCGACGAAGATGATGATGACAGCAAAACGAGTGTGTTGAAAAGGAATTTGAAATGACGGTTCAAAGCGTTGCTGTGAAAACATTGCGCCCCACGCAGATTGCTGTGGGCATGAAGTTGGTAAAGGCCAAGCGCAAAGGTTTGCGTGCGCGCGAACGCCAACCGCATGAACTGGTGCAGTTTATTTTAGAGAACCCCATCCGCATTGTGGCAGGGCCTGCCAAATATCTTTACGTGGTGGATCATCATCATTTAGCTCATGCATTGCTGGATGAAGGGTTTGAGACCGCGCCTGTCGTTGTGATGGATGATTTTTCCACTCTGACAACAGCAGAATTTTGGAAACAGATGGAAGCCAAGGGCTGGGTGCATCCGTTTGATGGTAAGGGACGTCAGAAGGCGCTTCGCAACATTCCATGCAAGGTGAAAGATTTGGAAGATGATCCTTACCGAAGCTTGGCGGGCTTTGTGCGTGAAGGCGGAGGCTTTCAAAAGACTCTCACACCTTATGCCGAATTTGTATGGGCGGATTTTTACCGCACGCGGATTGCGCTGAAAGTGGTGAAGAAGGATTTCGCGAAAGCATTGCAGCAAGCTAAGCTCTTGGCGGCTTCTGCGGATGCTTCAGCTTTGCCAGGTTATGCACCACAAGGTGTATCGAAAGTGAAAAAGACGAAAGATACTGCGTAAGCTGCAGTTTAAGAGTTCTCATCTAACTGTTTTAGCACATCGGCCAATCTTGCTGTGGCGCTGCCGGGTTTTTTTGCCTGGGGTTGGCTCTCATGGGGTTTCCAGGCCAAACCCCAGATCATTTCCAATGTGGCACTGATGCGGCCATCAGGGTCAATGGGATAATGCAGCGTCAGGCCTTTAAGCAAGCGCGGCGATGACAATTTTTTGCTGCGCTCCGCCAGGGGGTTGGCGTATCCAATCGCTTGTATGTCACGAAGCAAAGTGACCACGTTGGCATAGCGAAAGGTTAGGCGGTCAGAATCTGCTACCGGCAAAGCCAATCCTGCGCGTTGCAAAAGCCCACCCAGTTCACGCAACCCCACCATAGGGGCTACGCGTGGCGAGACACCACCATAATCGGCTTCGGCGGCCAGCCAGGCTCCACGTAATTCAACCAATGTGTCACCGGCAAAAAAACAGCACATAAACAGCCCATCGGGCCGCAAAGCTCTGGCACATTGGGCAATATAGCCGGGCACGTCGTTGACGCAGTGCAAATCCAGAATGCTGAAAAGCGCATCATAGGAATTTGGCGTTAGGCCTAAATCATCGCCTGCGGGGGGGGCAATTGCTGTGATCTTGGCGCATTTGCCTGACGCCGCCAACGCAGTAGATATGGGGGATGGAACAGAGGCGATTAAGCCTGTCTCGGCAAACTGGTGGTTTATCACACTCAAACGAAAGCTTACGCCTTCAGCCACGTCGTCTAACATCGCCAATGTTGTTTGCGATGCTCTGGTCTTTGACTGGCGTGCGAGATAAGTTGCTCTATTGAAAATATCGGGACTAGCCTTTGTCATGAGTGAAGAGATAACCGAAGGGGAAAAGATTTTCCAGCGCGGTTTTATGCGCGGCGCAGGTAAGTTGGTTTGGCGCGGGCTGTTGCAAGGGCTAACGCCAGCGCATTGTTTGGTGTGCGCGGCAGCGGTGCAAGAGGCTGCCTCCATATGTGTCTTGTGCTGGCAGAAAATTCGCATCGTGGAAGAGCCCGTTTGTGATGTGATGGGAACGCCTTTTGCTTATGATCAAGGCGATGGGGCGGTGAGCGCTGAGGCCGTCGCGCTGGCGCCGCCGTGGCGCAAAGCGCGGGCTGCTGTGCTGTTTGATGATGCCTCTAAACAAATAGTGCACCGCTTGAAATATAGCGACCGCACCGAGGCTGGGCTATTCATGGCGCGGATGATGGCGCGGGCCGGGCGACACCTGATTTCAGAGGCTGACGTTATCATTCCAGTGCCGTTGCATTGGACACGGTTGTGGAAACGGCGCTTCAATCAAGCGGCATTCTTGGCACAAAACATTGCCAAAACATCGCACAAGTCTTTTGCGCCGCTTTTACTCAAACGTATTCGCGCAACGCCGCCACAAGTTGGGCTTGATGCAGAGGCACGGCGCAAGAATATGCGCAAGGCATTTGAGGTTTCGGCTCAATCAAAAATTAAGGGTCAGCGGGTTCTATTGGTTGATGACGTGCGCACCACGGGGGCCACGATCAGTGCTTGCGTTGAAACATTGAATTTAGCCGGAGCCGCTCACGTGGATGTATTGACCTTCGCTCTTGTGCGCGCACCGTTCCGGCCCCATATTAAGGCATAAGATGGCTGACATTACAATTTATACGACTGAACTCTGCGGCTTTTGCCGTCGTGCCAAGACGCTGCTGGTTGAAAAGGGCGTGGCCTTCACTGAAATTGACGTGACCTTTGACGCATCTGAGCGCGCCCGCATGATCCAGCGCGCAGGTGGCAGGCGCACAGTTCCGCAAATCTTTATTGGGGCAAAGCATGTGGGCGGTTGTGATGATCTTTATGCACTGAATGAATTAGGCGGGCTTGACCTGCTGTTGGAGACGAAATGAAATTTAAGGCTGGCTTGGTTCAACTGCGATCCTCGACTGATAGTGCGCGAAATTTGAAGGAGACCACTTCGCTCATCCGTGATTGCGTTTCGCAAGGTGCGGTGTTTGTCTCAACCCCAGAAGTGACCAATATGTTTGAACCAGACCGTGAGCGTTTGAAAGCCATCGCACGGTCGGAAGCGGAAGACCTTTGCGTGGCCGGATTTTCTGATCTGGCGGCCCGCTTAGGTATTTGGCTTCACATTGGCTCAATGGCGCTGAAAGGCGAAGACGGCAAACTGGTGAACCGTACAATTTTGTTTGGCCGTGACGGCAAAATCATCACGCGCTATGACAAAATTCATTTGTTTGACGTGGATTTGGCAAATGGCGAAGTTTACCGTGAGTCTGATTCCTATACCGGCGGCCACGAAGCCGTGGTGGTGGATACGCCTTTAGCAAAATTTGGTTTGACGATTTGTTATGATGTGCGCTTTCCTGCATTGCACCGCGCTTTGGCGATTGCCGGGGCCAATGTCTTATTGGTGCCAGCAGCCTTCACCGTTCCCACTGGCAAGGCCCATTGGCATGTTTTGTTGCGCGCGCGGGCGATTGAGACGGGCAGCTTTGTTATTGCTGCGGCCCAAGGCGGCAAGCATGACTCCGGTCGTGAGACCTTTGGCCATAGCAAAGTGATCAATCCTTGGGGCGAGGTGATCTGTGAGGCGGGCACAGAACCTGAATTTAAAGTGTTTGAGATTGATCCTGAACAATCTGCCATCGCCCGCGCCAAGATTCCAAATTTAAAACACGCGCGCGAGTTTACATTGAAAGAAGTCAACGCCCTATGATCCACTATGATTTAGTGTGTGACAAAGGCCATGAGTTTGATGGTTGGTTTGCTTCGAGCGACGCTTATGACAAGCAAGCTTTGCACGGCGCGGTGGAATGCACGCATTGCGGTTCAACGAAGATTGAAAAGCAACTTATGGCGCCGGGCATTCCGTCCAAAGCCAATCGCAAAGCTGATGTTGTGCCGATGCATGGTGGCCCAGCTGATCCGCGTATGGCGCAGATGATGCAGGTGATGCGGGATTTCCGCAAACATGTGGATGCGCATTCAGAGGATGTTGGCCCGCGCTTTGCTGAAGAGGCCCGCAAGATTCATTACAAAGAAACCGAAGAGCGCGGTATTCGGGGCCAAGCCACACGCGATGAGGCGATTGGATTGATGGAAGAAGGTATTGAGGTTCATCCGCTGCCGATTTTGCCGGAAGAGGGGAATTGAATTTGGTAGTAAACTATGCTACCATAGGCAGATGAGCAAAGTTTCCAAAGTTTCCATAGCCCTGACAGCTGAACTTAATGAACTCGTGCAGAACGCAGTGGCTTCGGGTTCTTATGCATCCGCCAGCGAAGTGGTGCGCGAGGCCCTTCGCGCTTGGGAGGAGAAGCAGATTGATCGACACCTGGTAATTGCGAAATACCGCAAGCTGATTCAGGAAGGTATCGATAGCGGAATGAGTGATGCCACTTCGATGGATGAAATCATTGCCGAAGCGCGGCGCTCATTTGTTTCCAAGCAGAAAGTTGCATGACTAAGAGATTCCGCGTTCTAATCAGCGTTAAGGCGAAACAGGACTTGATTGGAATTTGGCATTCCATTGCCGAGCAAAGTGCGCTGAGCGCAGACAGGTTTTTGCAAAAGCTGGATTCGCGCATCGACTCACTTGTGGAATTTCCTGAGCGGGGCACTGATCGAACTGAAGTTGCAAAAAATGCCCGTGTTTTGATTGAAGGTAAATACCTTATATTTTATCGTAAAACCTCAAAGGACGTTGAAGTGTTACGCGTGGTTTACGGTGGAATGGATTTGTCGAATTTGGAGTTCAATTGAATTCGGCGACTACAGCAATGCTCAGTTCTTCTGCCCCACCAGCATATAATTCACACCCATGTCCTTCGCCTTGCGCCATTCGTTTGCTAGAGGGTGATAGACCACGCCGCTTGCGGCTTTCACCGTCACGCCGTTGCCAGCCAGCCAGCCGCGCAGTTCTTCTGGCTTGATGAATTTTTCCCACTCATGGGTGCCTTTGGGCAACCAGCCTAGGATATATTCTGCGCCGATAATGGCAAGGCCGAAAGATTTCAGGGTGCGGTTCAATGTAGCCACAAACATCAGGCCTTCGGGCTTCAGCATGGTGCAACAGGATTTCACGAAGAACTGCGGCATGCCCACATGTTCGATAACCTCCATATTTAAGATCACATCGAATTTTTCACCGGCCTCAGCCAAATCTTCGGCTTGGCCCACGCGGTAATCAATCGCAAGTTCCATCTCAGTGGCGTGAACTTGCGCGGTGCGGATGTTTTTTTCGGACGGGTCAACGCCCACAACAGAAGCCCCCAACCGTGCCATGGGTTCACACAGCAAGCCGCCGCCGCAGCCGATGTCTAAAAACCGCAAGCCCTTGAAAGGTTCGCGCAGCATTGGATCTAAGCCAAAGCGGGCGCAAACTTGTTCTTTGATCCAGGCCAAACGAACCGGGTTAAACTTATGCAACACGCCCATTTTGCCTTTTGGGTTCCACCATTCGGCGGCCAATTTGGAGAATTTCTCCACTTCGGCAGGGTCTAAGCTTGATAGGTGAGGCGGTGGTGGGAGAGAGGTCATGTTCTACATTCAGCCAAATTTTCTGGCTTCTTATTGCATAGTTTGGGCCTCTCGCCTAAGAACCATCATGACGCAGGGGGCTGAGATGAATCACTTCCAAGCAGCTGAAATATAAGGGATTTGGCCGATGGGCCGTTTGGTTATGAAATTTGGCGGCACGTCGGTTGCGAATATCGAGCGCATCCGCAATGTGGCGCGCCATGTGGAACGTGAAGTGAAGGCTGGCAACCATGTGGCTGTGGTGGTTTCGGCCATGTCTGGCACCACCAATCAGTTGGTGGAATGGTGCAAGCAGGCGGCCCCGATGCATGATGCGCGCGAATATGATGCCGTGGTGGGCACAGGCGAGCAGATTACGGCTGGCCTTCTGGCAATTGTGTTGCAAGAGTTTGGCATTCCGGCGCGGTCTTGGGCGGGTTGGCAAATCCCTATTGAGACAGACGGCGTGCACGGCTCGGCGCGTATGACCAATATCAATGGTGGTGAAATTCTCAAACGCATGGAGCAAGGCCAAGTGGCGGTGATCACCGGCTTTCAAGGCATTGGCCCTGATAAACGCGTCACCACGCTGGGCCGTGGTGGCTCTGATACATCTGCTGTGGCGGTGGCTGCAGCGCTTAACGCATCATGCGATATTTATACTGATGTGGACGGGGTTTATACCGCAGACCCGCGTATCGTCACAGCGGCGCATAAGCTTGACCGCATTTCTTATGAAGAAATGCTAGAGCAAGCATCGCTGGGGGCCAAGGTTTTACAAACCCGCTCGGTTGAGTTGGCCATGGTTTATAAAGTGCCTTTGCAAGTGCGCTCATCTTTTGAAGCACCTGATTCACCCAACCAAAATAAGCCGGACGGCACGGGCCCCGGAACGATTGTATGCCAAGAGGAAAAATCCATGGAACAGCATGTTGTGAGTGGCATTGCCTATTCACGCGATGAAGCGAAAGTTTCGCTGCGCAAAGTGAAAGATAAGCCAGGTGTTTCGGCTAGCATTTTCGGGCCGCTGGCAGAGGCTGATATCAGCGTTGATATGATTGTGCAGAATGTTTCGGCGGATGGCGCCGTGGCAGATATCACCTTTACGCTGCCCCGTAAGGATTTGCGCAAAGCCATTGATCTTTTGAACAAGATGAAAACCCAAATTGGTTTTGATGATGTGGCACATTCAGCAGATGTGGCCAAGGTTTCGGTTGTTGGTATCGGTATGCGCAGCCACGCTGGGGTTGCGGCCAAGATGTTTAAGTCTTTGGCTGACAAAGGCATTAACATTCAAGCTATCACCACGTCTGAAATTAAAATCAGTGTGTTGATTGATGAAGCCTATACTGAACTTGCCGTGCGCGCGTTGCACACGGCTTATGGTTTGGACAAGGCTTGAGGCTATGGCGTTTCACAATATTGTTAAAAACAAATGGCAAAAGGGCTTAATCGCCTGAGGAGAATTTATGGCTAGCCCCGCACTCGGCCCACGCGTTCTCCTGCGCAAGCTCCGCGAGGTGATGGCAGAGCCAGAGGCGGCGCAAAAGCGGCTGGACAAAATCGTAACCATGATCGCCTCCAACATGGTGGCGGAGGTTTGCTCGATTTATGTTATGCGCCCCGGTGATGTGTTGGAACTCTATGCCTCTGAAGGGTTGAAGCGCGAAGCCGTTCATAAATCGCAACTGAAGTCGGGTGAGGGCCTTGTGGGGCTTATCGCGCAGCAGGCCATAGGCCTCAATCTTACTGAGGCGTTTGATCACCCCTCCTTCAAATATCTACCGGAAACGGGCGAAGAGATTTACCACTCGTTTTTAGGTGTGCCGATTATGCGCGGTGGCGCTGTGATCGGTGTGCTGGTTGTGCAAAACCGCACGCTGCGGCTTTATGCAGATGAAGAAGAAGAAGCATTGCAAACCACCGCCATGGTGTTAGCGGAAGTTTTGGCCTCTTCAGGTTTTCTTGAATCCGCGCAACAAATTATCTCCGACACAACGGAGCTTCGCACCCAAGTGGTGAAGGGCGAAAGCTTGGCTGAAGGCGTTGCCCTTGGTTATGTGGTGTTGCACGAGCCACGCGTGCACATTCAAAATATGATTGCAGAAAGCATTCCGCATGAGTTGACGCGGGTGGATGATGCCATTGCTAACTTACGCCAGCAGGTTGATGAACTTGTTGATGGTAGCGACGCGATGAGTGCGAACGAGTCAATGGACGTACTCGAAACCATTCGCATGTTCGCACATGATAAGGGTTGGCTGGGGCGGCTGAAGGAAGCCGTGCAAACTGGTTTAACGGCGGAAGCAGCCGTTGAGCGTGTGCAGAACGATAACCGCGCACGTATGATGCGCACACCTGATCCATACCTGCGCGAGCGCATGCATGATCTGGATGATCTTTCAAATCGCATGCTGCGCCATCTGACTGGTGCCGTGGCCACTGCATCACGCACGGATTTGCCCGACAATGCGATTGTTGTTTCGCGCAATATGGGGCCTGCTGAACTTTTGGATTACGATCGCAGCAAAGTGCGCGGTGTTATTTTGGAAGAGGGCGGCAAAACCAGCCATGTGGCCATTGTGGCGCGCGCGCTTGGCATTCCAGCCATCGGCCAAGCTCTAGGGCTGAGCAATCTTGTGGATGATGGAACGGCTATCATCATTGATGGCAGTTCTGGTGAAGCTTACGTTCGCCCCTCCATAGAACTTGAAAAAGCTTACGCCGAGAAGGTGCGTTTTAATGCAACACGCCAAGCCGGATACCGCGAATTGCGTGACGTTCCAGCCATCACGAAAGATGGACATGAGATAACGCTGAATATCAACGCGGGGCTGGCGGTGGATATGCCGCATTTGCACGAGTCTGGGGCGGCGGGTGTGGGGCTTTACCGTACGGAATTGCATTTTATGATGGCCAGTCGGTTTCCGCGGCTTTCAACGCAGATCAAGCATTATAAAAACATTCTCGATCAAGCTGCCGGCAAGCCTGTGGTGTTTCGCACTCTTGATATAGGGGCGGATAAAACCTTGCCCTATCTGCGTCAGCCACGTGAAGAAAATCCAGCACTTGGTTGGCGCAGCATTCGTATGGCTTTAGATAGGCCCGCACTTTTAAAGCTTCAGGCGCGCGCCATGTTGACGGCGGGTGCTGGTGCTGATCTCAAAATCATGTTCCCGATGATTGCTGATGTGGCTGAATATGTTCAGGCCCGTGATGTGGTGCTGAATGAACAAGAGATATTGCGCAAACGTGGGCATGCACTGCCTAAAAGTTTGAAGATGGGTGCGATGATTGAAATTCCATCACTGCTCTGGCAGCTGGATTATCTTTTGCCGCTGGTTGATTTTGCTTCGGTTGGTTCGAATGATCTCGTGCAGTTTCTGTTTGCTGCAGATCGTGGTAACCCGAAACTTGCGGGCCGCTATGATGCGCTTTCACCTGCAGTTCTGGGTGCGATGCGGCAGATTGTGGTCAAGGGGCAACAGCACGGCAAGTCTATTACACTCTGTGGTGAACTTGGAGGCAGGCCGTTGGAGGCCATGGGGCTGGTTGGTGTTGGCCTCACCGCCATGAGCATGGTGCCATCTGGCATCGGGCCCGTTAAAGCGATGATCCGCACGGTGGACCAAGCAAAACTATGGGCCTTTATGGAACCACTGTTGAATAGTGGTTTACATTCAATCCGTTCAGAGCTGGCGGGTTTTGCCGAGAGCAACGGCGTTGAAGTTTAATAATTAGATGCGCCCGCTTTAATCAGACATTCACCAATTTTGTTCATCATGTTTATTGTGAGCAGCGGGCTTCAGCCGCGCTGAATTGTAAATTTGCGTTAACTGTTGCGTAGAGAGTTATGATGAGCATTGACACTTTGGAACTGCAGGCCCCGCGCCACGAACCCCAAATTTTTTCCATGCCACGGCGCAAGCCCGATGGACAAAAAGAACCCGCTGCCGAAGTTGGCTTCTTCCTGCAACGCGAACGTGAAAATCGTGGGCTAACTACTGATGCCGTCAGCGAAGCCACGGGCATTCATCCTTATCACATTGATGCCATCGAAACTGGCAATCTCACCCATATGCCGCCGCGCATGGAAGCCATGGAGATGATTGCAGTTTATGCGCAATATCTGGGCTTCGAAGCTGAGCCATTGATTGAACATCTCTTTTCATTTTTACCAGCACCGCCAGTGGCTAAGTCAAGCTTTCACCCTGCCAACCCACCCATTTTGTCCAGCGCTAAGGTCTTGAGCTTTGGCAAGTTGCCGAAGATTCCAAATTTGAAAATTCGCCTCGCCAGTTATCCTAGTGGTTCAGGTGGCGTGATTGCAACTGTGGCAGCCGCGCTTACCATATTTATGGGCGCAAGCTGGGCTTTGTCTGGTCACAGCCCATCCGTTGATGCCCCATCGGCGCAAATTGCTGTTGTGGCACCTGCTCAGCCTGCTGCCGATACAATGGCCACGGCTTCCACCACCAGCCAACCTGCGGACATCAAAATTGCCGATCAGCCCTTAGGTAAAGTGCCACAAATTGCTGCCAACACGACGGTGGCAGATGATGCCGATGCGATTGGTGCTTTTCTGAAAGATGAGCCAGCGCCGGTGAAGCCTGCGGTGATTAAAGGCAAGAGCGTCAAAGCCGCTTCGGCAAAAATTCAAGACCGGATTAAGATTGAAGATCAGTTGAAAACGGCCACGGCTGCTGCAGCAATTCCACAGCTTGCGGATGGCCGGGTTTACGGCGCGGAGAACAAGGATGCGCATGTGGTGCTGAAAGCCACAGCCCCCGTTTGGCTGCGCATTGAAGACGCCCAAGGCATTGCTGTGATTACGCAGATGTTAAACACAGGCGATACATATCTTGTGCCTAACCGCGATGGGTTAATTGCGTTGTCTCGTGACGGTGGCCGTCTGGCTTATAGCATCGACGGCAATGAAAAGGGCGTGCTTGGCCCGCCCGGCAAAATTCTGGTGAGTGAGAAACTCGATCTGGTCGCGCTGACCAATAAAAAGCAACAAGCTTCGAATTAAAAAAACGGCGGGAATATCCCCGCCGTTTTTTATTTGTAACATCTTGTGCCTCAGCATGAAGCTTTTAGTCGCGAAGGCTTAATTCGCCTTTTTCTCGTCTTTCGTGATGTCAGGGGGCTTCACGTTGGTTACCACTTTTTCGCCATGTAAAACGGCGATGGCGGCTTTAAGTTGCTCATCCTTGGTCTTGTCTTCTGGCACATAGGCGGCAGAGCCCCCGCCGGTTTCTACGCCGCCATTCGGATTAGCCAAGTGGCCATTGAGGCCGCCTTCACCTTCAGTGGAAACGTTTTTGCCTTGCAGCTCTGGTGGCAATGGTTCTTCGATCAGGATATCGGGATCAATACCCTTGGCCTGAATAGAGCGGCCTGACGGTGTAAAATAACGCTGGGTGGTGAGGCGGATCGCGCCTTCATTGCCCAGTGGAATAATCGTCTGCACTGAACCTTTGCCGAAAGAGCGCGTGCCGATCAATGTGGCGCGCTTCATATCTTGCAAGGCACCGGCAACAATTTCCGAGGCCGAGGCCGAGCCGCCGTTGATTAAGACAACCAGTGGCTTGCCATTGGTGAGATCACCCTTGGTTGCGGTATAGCGTTCCACTTGATCAGGACTGCGGCCACGAGTGGAAACAATTTCACCCTTTTCCATGAACACGTCTGACACGCCGATGGCTTGTTGCAGCAGGCCGCCCGGATCGTTGCGCAGATCAAGGATAAAGCCTTTTTCCTTGCCGTCCATTTGCTTATCAAGATCAGCAATAGCTTTTTGCAATCCGCTTTCGGCTTGTTCGTTAAACGTTGAGATACGCACATATCCTACATCATCGGCGGCTTTTTCAAACTTGACCGCTTCGATCTTGATGGTGTCACGCACCATTTTCACATCAAAGGGTTCTTTTTTGTCGCGCACAATGGTGAGGGTGATGGGAGCACCCACTGCACCTCGCATTTTATCAACCGCTTCATTCAGGGTGGTGCCCTGCACGTCTTTACCGTCAATTTTGACAATCAAATCATTGGTCATGATGCCGGCTTTTTTGGCAGGCGTGTCATCATAGGGCGAGACCACCTTGATCACGCCATTCTCCATTGTCACTTCAATTCCAAGGCCGCCGAAGGAGCCTCTGGTTTTAACGTTCATTTCTGCGAATTCTTTGGAGTTCATAAAGCTTGAGTGCGGATCAAGCGAGGTGAGCATGCCGTTAATGGCGGCTTCCGTCATTTTTTGCTCATCAGGCTTTTCCACATAGTCAGAGCGAACGCGCTCATAGACTTCGCCAAAAAGATTGAGCAGTTTGTAAGTATCCGCGTTGGTTGCAGCGGTTGCCAAGTTTCCCACCTGCGCCAGTGCTATGGCTGAAACGGCACCTAATGCCACTAGCCCGAAGTTCTTCAAACCGGAGTTCAATTTCATCTCATAGCCTCTCTTTTGCCCTCATCCCACCAGGGGGTGGGATCGACGGGCTGATCTTTTTTGCGAAACTCAACATAAAAAACAGGATGGCTGTGGTCTGCCACTTTTCCCAACAGTGCGGGCGCTGTGGGTTCTACGCCCATAACACCTATTGGTTCACCTATGCGCACTGTCTGGCCCATTTCTGCCGAAATCTGTTTCATGCCTGCAAGCAACACTAAATAGCCTTCACCAGCGTTCAAGATCAAGAGCTGTCCATATGAACGAAAAGGGCCGGCAAATTCAACTTTGCCATCAATGGGTGATATCACATTGGCGTGAGGCTGGGTTTCAAAGGCTACGCCTTCCAAATTTGTGCCAAGTTCAGTCACATCACCGAAGTGGCGAATGATATTGCCTTGCACGGGGTATGGCAGTTTGCCGCTAAGACTGGAAAGCAGTTTCAGCGGACCACGCAATGTTTCAATGCGTTCCGCTTCAGCCTTGGCGGCAGCCACTGCCGCAGCCTTGGCTTCAGCGGTCTTATGGCGTTCCTCATCCTCACGCGCTTTCTGAAGTTCACTTAAAAGTTGCTGCAAGTTCTGTGACTTATCAGCCAATGCAGCAGCATTTTGCTTTTCAGCAACAAGGCTTTGCTTAGCTAAGGTAAGGACATTCTTTTTCTGTTGCTGCAAAGCGGTAAGCTCAGTATTTGACTCTGATAGGGCAGCTAAAGCTGCTTTTTGATTGGCTTTTTCTGCTTCTCTGGCATCACGGATGGCGGTGAGTTCGTCTAACTTAGCTTTGAGATCTTTCGCCTTTTGTTGAAACTCCGGAACTACGGCACCAAACATCATGGCGCCACGCAAAGCCTTCAACACGTCTTCAGGTTCAACCGCCAAAGCAGGCGGTGGGTTTTGTTGCAGACGCAAGAGGCCAGAAAGAAGAACGGAAAGCTCATCTTGTTTGGCGGCCAGATCGCTTGAAAGGGTGATGGACTGTATTTCCAATTTGCTGATGCGCTCATCAGCCGCGGCCACTGCTGCTTCTTGTTCGCGCAGATTTGCGCCGAGAATCACCAGTTTGCTGGAGATTTCATCTTGGGCCTTGAGGGCTTCAGCAATCGACGTTTTCAGTTCTTGAACGTGAGCGGTGGATTGCTGCAGGTTTTGTTCAACCGCTGATAGTTCGCTTTGGGTTTCTTCCGGCGTTGCGGCCAAGGCTGTGGCAGGGCCAAGGCCCATACACAGCATAATTATCAGCCTTTTCAATACCACGCGCATCTCTCTGAGTTAGGAAGGCACGGTGTCGAAATTATGCCCGGTGATAAGGATGATTAAGCAAAATGGTGACTGAACGGTAAATTTGTTCCAGCAGCATGATACGCACCAATCTGTGCGGCCAGGTCATCGGCCCCAAGGCCAATAATTCATCGGCTTTTGCGCGCGTTGCCGGAGAATGCCCATCGGGCCCGCCGAGCAGGAAAACAATGTCGGAAATACTACGATCCCGCAGTTTCTCTATATGCTCGGCAAATGCTTCTGAAGTGTGGGCTTTGCCCAGTTCATCCAATGCAATCACGTAAGCGCCTTGGGGAACGGCAGACCATAGCTGGGCTGTTTCTTCGGTTATGCGCTGGGCGGCATCAGGCTTTTGGCTTTCGGCCCAATCACTGATTTTGATTTCAGTGACTGCAGCCTTTTTGCCCATCGCAGCAATGCGAACGGCGTAGTCTTCAGCCAAAAGTTTTTCAGGCCCGGACTTTAATTTGCCAATCGCAGCGATACGAAATTTCACTCAACTTGATCTTTTGGCGCGTCTGGCGACCAAAGTTTTTCAAGGTTGTAGAACAAGCGCACTTCGGGGCGGAAGATGTGGATGATAATGTCACCAGCATCCACCAAGCACCAATCGCCTTGTTCCAAGCCTTCAACACGGATGTTTTTCGTGCCGTAGGTTTTGAGTTTGGTAAGCAATTGATCGGCAATGGCAGCCACGTGACGGTTCACACGACCCGTTGTTACCACCATGCCATCAGCCATGGACGAGCGACCTTGCAGATGAATAGCCACAGTGTTTTCGGCCTTGGCATCATCTAACACGTTTAGGATCAAATCCATCATGGGCCAAGCTGGGCCAACATAGCGTGCGGCCTCTTGGGGAAGCACATTTAATGCCGCCAGCTTTTTCGGCGCAATTTTCTTTGGCGCAGCTTTCTTCGGAACCGCTTTCTTGGCGATCACCTTTTTCGGGGCAATCTTCTTTGCGACGAGCTTCTTGGCCGGAACTTTTTTCGCGACAGCTTTCTTGGCAGTTGATTTTTTTACTGGGGATTTTTTTGCTAGCCTCTTCACCGCTTTTTTCTTCACGATCACTTTTTTGATCGTCTTTTTGGTGACCTTCTTTGCGGCTTTCTTTGGCGCCGCCTTTTTGGCTGCCTTAGCCGGACGTTTCTTCACAACTATCTTTACTGCCTTCTTGGCAGATTTCTTTGCGGGCTTCTTTGCGGCTTTTTTGGCCTTTACTGGTTTCTTGCTCAGGGGACTGATCCTTTTGGTTTCGGCTGGTCTATCAAATTTCGGCACGATATTAAACTATTTTGCGATGAGCTCTAATGGCGCTGGAACTCTCTTTGCGCAAGGGCATTGAAATGAAGGCCCAATGTGGCGGGCGCTTGCCCGCTAAAATTTGTGGTCTGTCAGTGGCAACACGTTTGTCGCGGTAACGTAGCGCTGCCTTTGAATCCAGCGCTTGGATTGAATAGCCGGGCCTTGCCAACACCGCCAGATTGACGTTTTGCGCAATGCCCCGCCACTCCCGCCAGTGATGGAAGTTAGCAAGACTGTCTGCGCCCATGATCCAAACGAAACGTGCGTGCGAGAAACGTCTGAGGGCTGCAATGGTTTGCGCCGTATATTTTGTGCGGATTTGCTTTTCCAAGTTCGTAACGACGAAGCGCGGGTGCTTGGCGAGTTGTCGGGTAAAGGCCAAGCGCTTGGCGTAATCACCCGTCTCATGTGGATTTTTGAGCGGGTTTTGTGGTGAGACCAGCCACCACACCCAATCCAACTGTAACCGCTTCATGGCATAAAGTGCTACTTGCACATGGCCTTGGTGGGCCGGGTTGAAAGAGCCGCCGAAAAGACCAATGCGCTGATGCGCACCATGGGGCGGCAGTTTGATCATAAGGGTCTGATCTGCCCTGACCCACGGACCTGATACTTAAAGGTGGTAAGTTGTTCCACGCCCACTGGCCCTCTGGCGTGCAGCTTGCCCGTGGCGATGCCGATCTCTGCGCCAAAGCCAAATTCGCCGCCGTCGGCAAACTGTGTAGAGGCATTGTGTAAAACGATGGCACTGTCGAGATCGTTAAGGAAATGATCGGCAGCGACTTGATCATTAGTGACGATCGAGTCCGTGTGTTGCGAGCCATATTTGCTAATGTGATCGATTGCACCGTCAACTCCATCCACCACACGCATTGAAACGATACTGTCGAGATATTCGGTTGACCAGTCTTCTTGTGTTGCAGGTTTCACTTCTGGGTTTGCAGCCATGGTTTGAACGTCGCCACGCACCTCACATCCGGCATTGATCAGTGTGCTGATGATGGGTGCAAGGTATGAGATTTTGGCACGGTCAATCAAAATTGTTTCAGCTGAGCCACACACGCCAGTGCGGCGCATTTTAGAATTGAGCACAATGGATTTGGCCATTTCCAAATCAGCGGCTTTGTCGACATAGACATGGCAGATGCCTTCGAGGTGGCTGAAGACGGGAACGCGGGCTTCTGATTGCACGCGGGCCACAAGGCTTTTGCCCCCGCGTGGCACGATAAGGTCAATGGTGCCGCCAAGGCCTGTGAGCATTTCACCCACCGCCGAGCGGTCGGTGGTTTGCACCATTTGAATTGCGTCAGGGTTTAGTCCGGCATCTTTTAACCCGGCTTGCAAGCAGGCAGCGATAGCTTGCGAGGTGTGAAAACCATCGGAGCCGCCGCGTAAAATTGTGGCGTTGCCGGATTTCAAACAAAGTCCGCCAGCATCTGCCGTAACGTTGGGCCGACTTTCAAAGATAATACCGACCACGCCGATGGGAACTGAAATGCGTGAGATTTCCAAGCCATTGGGGCGCGTCCACTTTTCAGTGACGCGGCCCACCGGGTCTTTCAGTGCCGCTATATCTTCAAGACCCTTGGCCATGGCTTCAACGCGGGCAGGGGTGAGGGTGAGGCGATCAACGAAAGAGGCTTTTAAATCCTTGGTTTTGGCGGCTTGCAAGTCTTGGGCATTGGCGGCAAGGATTTCTTTTGCGGTTGCACGAATATGTTTTGCCATAGCAAGCAGGGCGGCATCCTTGGCAGCCGTAGGTGCGATGGCCAAGGATTTTGCGGCGGCGCGGGCGCGTTTTCCTAAATCAAGCATTTCTGTTTTCATAACATCACCAAATCATCGCGGTGGATCAACTCGTCGTCGCGGTCTTCACCCATCAGTTTTTGTACCTCAGCCGATTTGAGGCCCATGATGGCACGGGCTTCTGCGGCATCATAAGATACCAAGCCGCGGGCGAATTCCGTTCCACCGGCAACGATGCTGACGGTATCACCTCTGGCAAATTCACCTTCAACTGATTTTACGCCAGCGGGCAATAGGCTTTTGCCTTTGCCGAGAGCGGCTTTCGCGCCGTCATCGACGATGAGCTTACCAAACGGTTGCAATGTTCCAGCAATCCAGCGTTTACGCGATTGCAAGGCCGAGGCTAGCGCCACAAACCACGTGCAACGTTCGCCATCGCTGATGCGTTTTAAGGCGTGCAATTCATGGCCGGAAGCAATCACCATATGGCAACCCGCTGACAGCGCAATTTTGCCAGCTTCCACTTTGGTAATCATGCCGCCCGAACCAACACCCGAAATGGGTTTGCCCGCCATAGCTTCAACTTCGGGTGTGATCTCACTGAGTTCGGGGATAAATGTAGCGCCCTTTTGATGAGGCGGCGCTGAATAGAGGCCATCGACATCTGAGAGCAGAACCAACACGTCGGCAGACATCATCGAAGCCACGCGGGCGGCCAGGCGGTCATTGTCGCCATAGCGGATTTCGGAAGTGGCCACCGTGTCGTTCTCGTTGATCACGGGCACGGCACCTTGCGCCAGCAGAGTGGAAAGTGTGGCTCTGGCATTGAGGTAGCGGCGACGTTCTTCGGTGTCTGTTAGGGTAACAAGAATTTGGGCTGCCACAATTTTGCGGGTGCGCAAGGCTTCGGCCCAAGCTTGCGCTAATGCAATTTGGCCTACGGCGGCGGCGGCTTGGCTTTGCTCTAATTTTAATTTGCCTGAGGGAAGGCCCAAAGTGTGGCGGCCCAAGGCAATGGCACCCGACGATACCAGGATCACATCTGCGCCTTTGGCCTTGAGGGTTACAATGTCATCGACCAAAGAAGATAACCATGCAGATTTGATGGCCCCGCTCTTCTGATCAACCAGAAGTGCAGAACCAATCTTCACCACTACGCGTTTCGCGTTTGACAGGCGGTTAATCATGGCGAAGCCTTTGTGGATTGATGCAAATCGTAACCCCAAGCTCCGTCACCCCTGCGAAGGCAGGGGCCCCGCTGAACTACAAGTTTAGCAGCCCAAAGCTGGATCCCTGCCTTCGCAGGGATGACGGCAGAAAGAGTGGATATGGCGTTTGAACAATTTGAAAGGGCTGAAGAGTAATTCATGGCCGCCAGCCTTCAGTGGTTACCCCCTTAGGGTCGGGCATGCGCTCTTTGCGGCGTGTGGGCTGCACCACATCATAGAGGCTGTAAACCGCTTGCTCGATATTCTTCTGCGTTGCAGCGGATATGAGCAAAGGCGTTTTCTTGGTCTTAGTCTGGAATTTTGCAACGGCTTTTTCCAAGGTCTTGGCATCCACCGCGTCGATTTTGTTGAAAGCGATGATCTCGGGCTTTTTGGCCAGAATGGTGGAATAGGCTTTCAATTCGGCGCGAATGGTTTTGTAGGAGGCGGCAGGGTCTTCACTGGTTACGTCGATCAAATGCAGCAGCACAGCACAACGCTCCACATGGCCTAGAAAACGCGTGCCAAGGCCCGCACCTTCAGAGGCACCTTCGATGAGGCCGGGAATATCGGCCAGCACGAATGAATTGTTGCCAGCCTTCACCACGCCTAATTGCGGATGGAGCGTGGTGAAAGGATAGTCGGCAATTTTGGGCTTGGCTGCTGAAACCACCGATAGAAAAGTGCTTTTTCCAGCATTAGGCAGGCCGACTATGCCTGCGTCTGCGATCAATTTCATGCGCAACCACACCCAGCGCTCTTCGCCCACAATGCCAGGGTTGGCGTGGTATGGTGATCGATTGGTGGCAGATTTGAAATAGTGGTTGCCAAAGCCGCCGTTGCCGCCGCGCGCAATACGCACACGGTCGCCAAGCTTGGCCAGATCAGCGATGAGGGTTTCGCCGTCTTCTTCCAGCACTTCTGTGCCCATGGGAACCTTGAGTACGATGTCGTCGGTTTTGGCCCCGGCGCGAAGCCTGCCCATGCCGTGGCCAGCGGTGCTCACTTTGTAATGTTGCTGATAGCGATAGTCGATCAGGGTATTAAGGTCAGCTGCTGCCTCCACCCACACGTCGCCGCCTTTGCCTCCGTCTCCGCCATCGGGGCCGCCGAACTCAATAAACTTCTCACGGCGGAACGACACTGAGCCTGCCCCGCCATCACCACTGCGCACATAGATCTTACATTCATCAAGAAACTTCATGGGAGGCTCTTAGTGGGTTTTGGTCTTTGGTTGAATTGAATTCTGGCTTTGCAAAATTTGCAGAGATGAGATTCCATTGTTGGGAAGGGAAGGGGAATAGCTAGATAAAAAAACCTATTTATAGGAATGATAAAATTGTGGTTTAGAATTTTCGATTAGTTAACATTAGTTTAAAACTTGGAATTTGGTGATCTTATTATGGCCATAATTAGTCGATTTATCGGCCCTCTTCCTTAGACTTCGGCGGTCTAGAGGTTTTGTGGTTTTTGACTTTGTCAGAGCCTTGTCCACGATTTGTCTAAATCAAATAGAGGAATTTAAACATGAGTAAAAAACTCGCGATTTCGCTCGCCCTTGTTGCGGTTAGCTGTGGCGTTATGGTTAACAGCGCTAAAGCTGCAACCCACCACCAACGTCATCACCACAATAGAGCACGTCATCACGGCGTGTCGCATTCGCCAAAAGTCAGCGAAGCCACGCGTGACCATGTGAAAAACATGATCGCCGCCCAAGCCGACAGTTACGGTGTGCCGAAGTGGTTTGCCTTGAAGATTGCGCGTGTGGAATCGAATTATAACCCGATGGTCACGGGCGCTGCTGGCGAAATTGGCGTGTTCCAACTGAAGTGCCAAACGGCACGTGGCATTGGCTATCACGGCGCTTGTTCCGGGCTTTATAACGCTTCCACCAACATTCATTACGGCTTGCGCTATTTGTCGATGGCCGTGAAGTCTTCGCGCGGCAATCTGCGCTTGGCCGCTTCCAAACATAACGGTGGCTTGGGCCGCAAAAGCTTGGTGCGCAGCTATGTGGCGATGATTTTCTAAACCCATTAGCCATTTTAGATTAAGCCGCGCAGTCATGTTGCGCGGCTTTTTTGTTTGTCGGCCCAGGCCTCGCGGGTGAGATGAAGTCTCGAGCTTTCAACTTCTTTCTGGAGTGACTGCGAAAATAATTTCGCAAAACCGATTTCTTCAAAGCCAAGTTTTTTCAACAAGTGGCCAGAGATCGGATTCCAGTAACCAGAATTCAGGAACGCAAGCTGATCCACCACAAAGGCGTGGTTCAGCATTGCGGTTGCTGCCTCTGTCATAATGCCCATCCGCCAGCAGCATTCACGCAGCCAATAACCCAAAACTGTTGTTCCATCGGACTCTAATTCGTAGGACACCACACCGATTAATTCATCGGGGGCTGCCTGGAATGTGATGGCGCAGATCTTATCTCGTGGGTGGAAACTGCGCTGTTCATTGATGAATGCGCTTGCATCGTCGATAGAATAAGGATGTGGCACACGGAGCAGAAAACGGCTCACATTAATGTTGTTCAAAGCCTGCGCCATAGCAATGGCATCATCATCACGCAGCGGCCTTAACAGTAATCTTGATGTCTCTATTTCCATGATCGAAATTCCAAAACAAAACGGAGAGGTGGTGGCCCATCTCTCCGCTGCATTTCGATTCCACTTTTTAGATTTTATTTGGAAGTGGGGGGAACTGCCGAACCCGAGACGGGGTGGCAGTTATTTCGCTGCCGTTATTCTGCTGCCTTTGGTGGGATTACCGAAACCAACTGTTTGTCGCCTTTGGTGGCGCGAAAAACAACGGTGCCATTCACCTTGGCAAAAAGTGTGTGGTCGCGGCCCATGCCAACGCCCGCACCGGCATGCACTTTTGTGCCGCGTTGGCGGATGATGATGTTGCCGGCAATCACGGCCTCGCCGCCGAAGGCTTTCACGCCAAGACGGCGGCCGGCGGAGTCGCGGCCGTTGCGGGTTGAGCCGCCTGCTTTTTTATGTGCCATATGAGACTCCTATTCCTTAAGTACGCGCTTTGTCGGTTTTTGCACGAGGCGGTTTGCCGGCCATCAGTTCTTTGGCCTGTTCAATCCATTCCTCACGGGCCACGCGGCCCTTCTGCTTAATTTCGGCTTCGATCTTTTCAACGTCTTCCGGTGTCCAGCTCGCGATCTGGGCGAAGCTGGTGATGCCAGCTTCCGTCAACGCCTTTTGGATCTTGGGGCCAATGCCGGCAATCAGCGAAATGTCGTCAGCGCCAGCGGCAACGGCTACTGGGGCGGCTTTCACTTTCACTTCGGCTTTCTTGCCGGTTGGCTTTGCGCCAGCGGTGAGAATCTCGGTGATCGTTACCGAAGTCAAATCTTGGCGGTGGCCATTGCGGCGGCGATAGTGCTTACGACGGCGCTTCTTGAAAATGATCAGCCGTGGCCCACGGGCCTGCTTTTCAATTTCGCCAACAACCGTGGCACCAGCCACGATGGGAGCGCCGATGTCGATGGTGCCGCCATTGGCAACCATAAATACATCAGTGAAGATCACTTGATCGCCAGCTTCGCCTTCGAGCTTTTCGATCAAAATTTTGTCGTTCTCGGCAACTTTATATTGTTTGCCGCCTGTCTTGATGACTGCGTACATGTAACATCCATTTTCCCGCGCCCTGTGGAGCCTTTTCCAAACCCTTGAAGGAAAAGGACTTTTTCAATCGGCGTAAACCGTTTGGGTTGCCCTCGGACAGCGCATTAAACTCTGAAAAGCATAGTGCCAATCAAAGTCGATCTCCTCTAGGGGGAGTGGGTGTGAAATGTCAAGAGAGGGGCGGTTTTTCTGGGATTTTGGCTTGGTTGCGAACGAACATCAGGATGCGGTTTACTTCGCCGCCGAAAATCAAAACAACAGCTGCCAGGTAAATAAAGAACATGGCGGCGAAAAGGCCTGAGAGCGACGCATAAGTTGAGGCGAAAGAATTGAAGTTACGCAGATACCAAGCGAAACTTGCTGTGAGCGCAATCCAAACGGCCACCGTTAGCAGAATGCCAGGAATAACATCGCGGCGGCGCATTTTTTGACTGGGCAGGAAACGGTGGGCGATCAGCAGACCGATGATCAAAAGCAAAATGGCCAAAGGATAGCGAAAAAGATCCCAAGGAGTAAAACTGACCAAAGTGTTTGGCGCATAGGATTCGAGGAACTGCGTTACGGCAGGCACAATAACAAGCAGCAGTGCCACCGAAAGCAATAGGGCGGCTGCACCAATCACGAATATTACATTTTGGATGTAGAGATACCAAAGCGGCCGAATTTCTTTTACATCATAAGCACGGTTTAGGCCCACGCGCACGCTATCCACGCCACCCATCGCGCTCCAGATGGTGAGGAGGGCGGCTATGCTTAAGAGGCCCGCACGCGGGATGGTTAAAATGGACATGATTTCAGAGGCGAAAGGCTTCACCAAAGCAGCGGGTGCTACGTCCAGCAGGAAGTTAACCACTTTGCTGGCTAAGACTTCACTGCCGAAAAATCCAGCTACGCTGGTCAGGAAAATGAGAAACGGAAAGAGCGAAAAAATAGCTCGAAACGCGATGTTGCCGGCCAGCGGAATGGCCTCATCGGCAAAGAGGCGCTTGAGGGCCTTGCCGAACAGTGCCAAGAGCGAAGGTCGATCATTCACCATGCAACCCTTTTGCCCATGACAACAGCGCCTGCCAAGCCCTCACTTGAAACATTGGCTCCTGCCATGTTCGTTGTTCTATGGGCAACAGGCTTTGTGGTGGCCAAGCTTTCGGCGGGCCATGTGGCTCCGGTGTGGTTTCTTGCACTTCGCTTTCCGGCGGCCTTGGGTTTTATGGTGGCGCTGGCTTTATGGCAAAGAGCGCGTTGGCCGAAACCGCAATTGGCTTTTCATGCTGCCATCACGGGTGTTTTTATGCATGGGCTCTATCTTGCCCCATTTTATTGGGCAGTTGCCAATGGCATGCCTGCGGGGGTGATTGCCCTGATCACGGGGTTGCAGCCCCTCATCACAGCTTTTATGGCCGTGCCACTGTTGGGTGAGAAGGTGGCTCCGCGTCATTGGTTGGGGCTGATCGTCGGCCTTTGCGGTGTGGCGCTGGTACTTTTGCCGAAACTGAACTTCGCCTTGATGGGCGGCATCACACCGTTGACCACTGCACTTGCTATTTTCGGCACAACTTCAATTTCGTTGGGCACGGTGTATCAGAAGAAATTTGCGTCAGGCATAGCACTCAGTACGGGCGGTGTTTGGCAATATGTGGGGGCAAGCATTACAGTGTTACTGATCTCATGGGTGATTGGGGATTATGGCTTTGATGGAAGTGCGCAAGCTTGGGGCGCTTTAGCGTGGGCGGTTCTCGTGCTTTCCATCGTCACGGTCTTGCTGATGGTGTGGTTGATCAATCGCGGAGCGGTGTCCAGGCTTTCCAGCTTGATGTTTTTGGTGCCAGGGGTTTCGGCTTTGATGACTTATGTGTTGTTTGATGAAAGACTTTCGCCCATTCAACTTGTTGGCATGGCGATGTGTGCCTGCGCCGTGTTGGTGGTTAACCGCGCTTCAGCCACACCAGCAAAAGCACGATAACAATCGCTGCAAATTGCAGGCCAACGCGCCAGCGCATTAAATTTTGGCTGCGGTTGGGCGAACCGCCGCGCATCATGTTGAACAGGCCCATCAGCAATACGATGAAGACGGCGGCAAGGGCGATGGCGATGATGGTATTGTTCATTGGTCTGACATTCTATCCACAAACCAGTCTAATATGCGCTGCGGCATAAAGCGCCGCGCCAAGCCCATCACATGGGTTGGGATGGTGACATAATAATGTGGGCGCGGACGTGGGCTTTCCAGCGCATGAATTAATTTTTTCAGCACTGCCTCAGGCGGCAGTTTGAAACGGTTGGAGCCGCCTTTGCCTAATCTTTCTTTCTGGCGTTCATAGGCCGCTTTGTAGTGTGAATTATCTTGATCCACATTGGCGTCGAATGCTTTTAATGCATGTTCCACAAAGCGTGTGGCGATGGGGCCTGGGTTTATGGTTGAGACAAAAATGCCAGAGCCGCGCAGTTCTAATCGCAACGTATCGGTCAGGCCTTCGATCGCGAATTTCGAGGCATTATAAGCCCCGCGCCATTTCATTGCTGTGATGCCGAGAACAGATGAGCAATTGATAATGCGGCCCGTGCCATTGGCGCGGATGAGGGGCAAGCACAACGTGGTGAGTTCATGCCAACCGAAAACCAAGGTGGCGAATTGTTGTTCTAAAACTTGGCGTGAGATATCTTCCACAGCACCCGGTTGGCCATAGCCCCCGTTGTTGAACAACGCACCCAGTTTACCGTCGGTGCGTCTTGCAACCTCTGCTACGCAGGCTTTCAGAGACATGCTGTCGCGGTAGTCGATGATCAGCGTTTCCAAACCTTCGGCTTGCAACCGCTTTTGATCGTCCGCATTGCGTAGGGTTGCAAACACGCGCCAACCGCGCTGTTTCAGGCCTTTGGCGCAAGCATAACCTATGCCTGAGGAGCAGCCTGTGATGAGAATTGATTTTTCCATATATGGTCTCGCCGTAAATCAGCCGTGTTTAATGTCTGTACAGGCCAAACGCGATTTGGCAAGTTGTTCATCTTAAGCGGGTTGATTTTGTAACATGAAATTCACGGCGACGATATTTGGTATAGCGCTTTTGGCAAGTGCCGGAGTGGCGTGGGCCGACGAGCCAGTTTCCATTGGTACTTTTGATGATTGGGAGGCCTTCACCTATCACGCTGAAGGCGGCTTAGTGTGTTATGTATTTTCGGCACCGAAAAAAACGGAGGCCGACAAGAAAATTTCTAAGCGTGATCCGGTTCATTTTTTGGTGACAAATTTCCAAGCGCGCAAGATCAAAGGGCAAGTGTCAACGATCATCGGCTATCCCTTCAAAGAGTCTTCGTTGGTGGCCCTGAAAGTGGATGAGAAGCCGTTTGATCTTTACACCAATGGTGACACTGCTTGGGCTTCGGCTGTTGAAGATGAAGCAGCTATTGTGAAAGCAATGAAGACAGCGAAAAACATTTCGATTGTCGGCACAAGTTGGAAGGGCACGCAAACGACTGATATTTATTCGTTGACGGGCTTTGTCAAAGCGCTCGAAAAAATTGATGCCACATGCAAGTGAGTTTGTGGCGGTTGGTACTGGCATTTGCGGTTCTGGTGTGGGTGGGTGCTTCGGCCCGCGCTGCTTGCCACGTGCAAGCAGGCTATTCAGTATGTGAATTTGATACAACTAATGACAAGATTACTCTGTTCAACCTTGATGCTGCTGGCCAACCTTATGGTGGCTTTGAATCACTGCAAGGTGCATTAGCTGCGCAAGGCCAGCAGCTTACTTTTGCCATGAACGGCGGAATGTATGGTGAGGATTTAAAGCCCATTGGGCTTTATGTTGAAGCTGGAAAACGCTTGCATAAATTAAACCATGCCGATGGGCCGGGCAATTTTCATCTGAAACCCAATGGTGTATTTTATATTGCAGCAGGCAAAGCCGACGTGATGGAGACGGACGCTTTTGCGCGCAGTGGCATCAAACCCGAATTCGCCACGCAGTCTGGGCCGATGTTGGTGGTGGGTGGGGCCATTCATCCGAAAATTTTGCCTGCGGGCACGTCGGCCAAATTGCGCAATGGCGTGTGTGTGAATGATGGCACGAAGGTGGTGTTCGTCATCTCCGATGGCCCGGTTACGTTTTATGACTTTGCCAATTTTTTCCGCGACACGCTGGGTTGCAAAAATGCGCTGTTTCTGGATGGCAGTGTTTCCAGCCTATTTGCACCCGAGTTGGGACGCAGCGATTTTCTGGCCCGGCTGGGGCCGATTGTGGGCGTGACGGCCCAGGTAAAATAGCATAAAGGGCCGAGGCATGGTGACCTTGCTTCAAACCGCACCCGTTGCGGCATCCTATATTTCGAATGACACGCGCCGCAACATTGTGGGGCTGTCACGCGGCGCGTTGAGTGATATTCTAGCTGACGTTGGCGTGGTGGAAAAACAGCGGCCGATGCGCATGCGCCAGCTTTGGCACTGGATGTATCATCGCGGCGTCACTGATTTTTCTGTGATGACAGATATTTCCAAAGACATGCAGCGTAAGCTGGATGAGGCCTTTGTGATTGCGCGGCCTGAAGTGGTGATGGAACAAATCTCGTCTGATGGCACACGCAAATGGTTGTTGCGCTTGGCACCAGATGAGCGTGGGAGCCGCCATGAAATTGAAACAGTTTACATTCCAGAAGAAGATCGCGGCACGCTGTGCATTTCTTCACAAGTGGGTTGCACACTCACCTGCACCTTCTGCCACACGGGCACGCAAAAACTGGTACGCAATTTAACGGCAGGTGAAATCGCCGGGCAAATTATGCTGGCGCGAGATAAGATCAAAGATTGGCCCGCCGATTTAGAAGTGAACAAGCAGCCGCCGTCCTCAGGGCGCTATGTCACTAACGTTGTGCTGATGGGCATGGGTGAGCCGCTTTATAATTTTGATAATGTGAAAGATGCCATCGATATTGCCTCTGACGGCGAAGGGCTTTCGCTATCTAAACGCCGCATTACGCTTTCAACATCAGGCGTTGTGCCAGAGATTGTGCGGGCGGGGGCAGAGATTGGTTCATCTTTGGCGATCAGCTTGCACGGCACCACCGATGAAATTCGCAACAAGTTGGTGCCTCTGAACAAAAAATATAACATCGCGCAGCTGATGGATGCCTGTCGCAATTATCCCGGCGCTTCCAACGCGCGGCGCATCACTTTTGAATACGTGATGCTGAAGGGCGTGAACGACACTAAGGAAGACGCCAAGCGCTTGGTGCAATTGCTGAAGGGCATTCCGGCCAAGGTGAATTTGATTCCGTTCAACCCCTGGCCGAGCACGGTTTATGAATGTTCAGAATGGGATGTGATCGAGGCCTTTGCCAAGATTTTGAACAATGCTGGCTATGCAAGCCCGGTGAGAACGCCTCGCGGGCGTGATATTATGGCGGCGTGTGGGCAGCTGAAAAGCGAGAGTCAGAAAGTGCGGGCGACTACGAGAGAGGGCGCTAAAAAATGATAACTCATTATGGTTTGTTTTGGAAAGAAAGAGATGTTTTTTGGGGTAGACAAAAAAATAAGGGAGAGTTGCAGAGACGAGAAAAAACACCTCAAGATGGAAAAGGTGCGCCAACTACAGCCGATAAGAAAAAATATAAGGATTATCGCGGATTCGTTGGACTTTACTGTTTATACGGTGAGGGGAATCTCATTTATATTGGTGAAGCAGGATTAGGTAAAAAAAGATCACTTTTTGATAGATTGAAGGAGCATAGAAAGGGACCACTTTCAAAGCGATGGGATACCTTTTCATGGTTCGGCCGCGAGAAGTCAGACGGTGAATCGCCCAATTTAAATTCGTTGCAACAACTTGAAGCGATTGCAATTTCAATTACCAATCCAGGCTTCAATAGACAGTCAGGCGCGTTCGCTAAAGCGATTCAAGTTTATCAAGTTATACATGATGAAGCGGAAGGCGATTTAGAAACTAAAATCGATAGACTGATTCAGATGCAGAAATAGTTTTTTCTCTCCTGAATCCATATGCCAATCTTCGTTGACGTAACGAAACTGTAATTTGAAGAGTTAAACATGACTACAAAATTCAAACCCAAAAAAGTCGTCCTCGCCTATTCGGGCGGGCTTGATACTTCGATCATCCTCAAGTGGCTGCAAACTGAATATGGCTGCGAGGTTATCACCTTTACCGCTGACCTCGGCCAAGGTGGCGAGATTGAGCCGGCACGGAAAAAGGCCGAGATGATGGGCATCAAGCAGATTTACATTGAAGATGTGCGCGAAGAATTTGTGCGTGATTTTGTGTTTCCGATGTTTCGCGCCAATGCCTTGTATGAGGGTGTTTACCTTTTGGGCACGTCCATCGCGCGGCCTTTGATCGCCAAGCGCCTCATCGAGATCGCCGCTGAAACTGGTGCTGATGCCATTGCGCATGGCGCCACTGGCAAGGGCAATGACCAAGTGCGTTTTGAACTCACGGCTTATGCGCTGAACCCAGACATCAAGGTGATTGCGCCTTGGCGGGAATGGGAATTCAAAAGCCGCACGGATTTAATCAACTTTGCCGAACAGCACCAAATTCCCGTGGCGATGGATAAGCGCGGCGATGCGCCTTTTTCGGTAGATGCAAACCTTTTGCATTCGTCGTCTGAAGGCAAAGTGCTGGAAGACCCGTTTGTTGAGCCGCCCGCGATTGTTTATCAGCGCACGATCTCGCCTGAGGAAGCGCCGGACAAAGCCACTTACATCGAGATTGAATTTATGAAGGGCGACCCCACCCACGTTGACGGCAAGGCCATGTCTCCGGCCACCTTGTTGACGGAACTCAATCGCCTCGGCCATGACAATGGCATTGGTAGGCTTGATCTGGTAGAAAACCGTTTTGTAGGCATGAAGTCGCGCGGCGTTTATGAAACACCGGGCGGTACCATTTTGAGCGTGGCGCACCGTGCGATGGAAAGCCTGACGCTAGACCGCGAGGCCGCGCACCTCAAAGACTCGTTCATGCCAAAATATGCCGAGCTGATTTATTATGGCTTCTGGTATGCGCCAGAGCGCGAAATGCTACAGGCGATGATCGACAAAAGCCAAGAGCATGTGGAAGGCGTTGTTCGCCTCAAGCTTTACAAGGGCAATGTGATTGTGGTGGGCCGAAAATCACCGAAGTCGCTCTACAATAATGAGCTTGTGACCTTCGAAGACGACCGCGGCGCCTATGATCAGAAAGATGCTGCGGGCTTTATTCGCCTCAACGCGCTGCGCTTGCGCACGCTGGCGGCAAGGAAGCGCATTGGTTCATCATAGTGTTATGTCGCAATGGCGCTGGAATTTTCAGGCGGCGTGGGATAGCAAGGCGCGTCGTTGCGACAAGCTTGCAAGCCAATAAAGGTAAAGGCCTCAATGGGTATTGGAATTTTTGCTAAAACGTTTGCAGGCGCAACACCTGCAAAAGTGCTGACGGCAGCGGCTGAAGCAGGTTTTGCTTCCGTGCAATATAACATGGCCTGTTCGGGCCTATCTTCATTACCCGAAGAAATCAGCGATGAAGTGGCGCAAGCGGTGGCCGCCGCTTCGAAGCAGGCAGGCGTTACAGTCAGCGCCATTTCTGCCACTTACAATATGGCCCACCCTTCAGGTGCTGTGCGCAAATCTGGGCGGCGGAGTTTTGCGGTGATTGCGGCCAAAGCCCATGCAATGGGTTCGAATCTTTTGTCCTTATGTACGGGCAGCCGTGATCCCAATGATCAGTGGCGGCATCATCCGCAAAATGTCACCTCTGATGCTTGGGGCGATATGGTGCAAGAGCTTGGACAGTTGATTACGATTGCAGAGCAGGAAGATATTTACCTCGGCATAGAGCCTGAATTTGGCAATGTGGTTTCCACACCTGCCAAGGCCGCAGCGCTGATCAAGGAGATGCAATCTGATCGCCTGCGCATCGTTTTTGATGCGGCCAATCTATTCGAACAGGCCCAAGCGCCCGATGTACGCAAGCTGATAGAGCAGGGTGTTGATCGGCTTTCTGGCCACATTGCCTTGGCTCATGCCAAAGACCGTAACGCTAAGGGCGTGCCTTGTGCGCCGGGCAAAGGCGTTATTGATTTTAGCCATTATCTTAAAACGCTCAAGGCAGCAGGCTTTGCGGGTGACGTCGTGGCCCATGGCTTTGTTGCTGAAGAGGCCGGGGGCGTGGCAAAGCTGCTCAAGTCTTTTGCCTGAAAACGTGATCATCCGTGATATAAGGCTCATTGGTATTTCGCCACTCCTGCGCCTATCTTGGAGACATCAAAGGAGCAAAAGATGACAACCGAAAAAGCAATTCTGGCCGGTGGCTGCTTCTGGGGCATGCAGGATTTGATCCGCAAGCGCCCGGGTATTTTGAAAACCCGCGTGGGCTATACGGGTGGCGATGTGAAGAATGCCACATACCGCAATCACGGCACCCATGCTGAAGGCATTGAGATTACGTTTGATCTCGCCGTCGTCAGTTATCGCCAAATCCTGGAATTCTTTTTTCAGATTCATGATCCAACGACAAAGAACCGCCAAGGCAATGACGTGGGCGGGGCTTATCGTTCGGCGATTTATTATGAAACTGAACAGCAGAAAGCCGTGGCTTTAGACACCATCGCGGATGTCAACGCTTCTGGCATTTGGCCTGGAAAAGTGGTGACGGAACTGGCACCTGCCGGAGATTTCTGGCTGGCTGAAACTGAACATCAGGATTATTTGGAAAAATATCCAAACGGCTATACATGCCACTTCGCGCGCCCCAACTGGGTTCTGCCAAAGCGGCAGGCGGCTGAATAAAGCATGGCACTAGACGTATCTTGGGGTGCGGCCGCGTTTGCTGGTCTGCTGTCTTTCCTCAGCCCTTGTGTTTTGCCACTGGTGCCACCTTATCTGGTGTTCATCAGTGGTGTTTCGTTGGATGATTTGAAACGCGATGTGCAAGGCCAGCGCAGCGTTTTGCTTTCATCGCTGGCTTTCGTTTTGGGTTTTACCACGGTGTTTGTAACGCTGGGGGCCACAGCTTCTTATGTCGGTTTGTTGCTTAAAAGCCAGCAACACCTTTTGGCGCAGATCGCTGGTGTGTTTATCATCGTCATGGGGCTGAATTTTCTGGGCGTATTCAAACTTGGATTTCTGTCACAGGAAAAGCGCTATCAACAGGAAAGCAAACCCGTTGGATTATTGGGCGCTTATGCCATCGGCTTGGCCTTTGCCTTTGGTTGGACGCCATGCATCGGCCCCGTGCTTGCCGCCATTCTTTCGATTGCGGCCAGCACGGAAAGTGTTAGCAAGGGTGCGGCTTTGTTGGCGGTTTATTCTCTAGGGTTGGGCGTTCCGTTCCTCATTTCCGCTGCGGCCATCAATCACTTTTTGAAATTTTTCTCCACCTTCAGGTCTCAGTTGGGGAAGGTTGAAAAAGTAATGGGCGGTTTGCTGGTCATTGCGGGTGTGATGTTCCTCACTGGCTGGATGCAAGTTGTAGCTTATTGGTTGATTGAGCAGTTCCCTGTGCTGTCTTCGATTGGTTGATAACTGAGTTTTGCGGCTTTTGTGACTGAGTTATAATCGCTATCAATGCATGATGGTTGAGCTGTTCAAAAAACTTGAAGGTATTTCAGTTTGCGTTTTTGACGCCTATGGCACCTTGTTTGACATGGCCTCACCGGTGGCGCGACAACACTCAACGCTGGGCGACAAGGCCGCTGATGTGGCCAAGCTGTGGCGGGCCAAACAGTTGGAATATACTTGGGTGCGCAGCCTTGTGGGCGCTCATGCTGATTTTTGGAAAGTCACGCGCGATGCGTTGGATTTTACCTTAGAGGCCCTGTCGATTAGTGAGCCAGGCTTGTCTGATGAACTGATGACGGATGTTCTGAAGTTAGATTTGTATGGCGATGTTGCTGGCGCGTTGCAGGCTTTGAAAGCCAAGGGCAAGCGTTTGGCGATTTTGTCAAACGGCAGCCCCTCAATGTTGGATTGTTTGGTGCGCCACGCTGGCCTAGAAAAAGTGTTTGAACACATTTTGTCGGTGGAAGAGGTGGGGATTTATAAGCCCAGCCGCCGGGTTTATCGTTTGGCCATGCAAAAGTTTTCCATTCACGATGCGCCGTCCATTTGCTTTGTTTCTGGCAATGGCTGGGATGCGCATTGCGCAGCGCAATTTGGATTTCAGGCGGTGCGATTGAAACGTTCGGCCGTGCCCGACGACCGCCTGCCGGGAACTTTGTCAGGCGTGATTACCGATTTAGGGCAGTTCGTGGATATGCTCTAACGCAAAGAAATTAGGGGCCAGTGGTACGACACTGACCCCCTCATCGAGATTAGAGCACCGCTATCTGATTTCTCCGACGGCGATGGGTGCGGGCATTTTTATATAGATTTTAGCTGCCGCTGCTTTTCCGGTGAAGGCCACGTCAATCATGCAGGCATCAAGAAGAGGGCCTTCTTTGACTCCAGCCTTATTGCAAATCAATTGCACACGTTTGGCAAGTCGCGGGTCAAGATCTTGTGCATAAAACGGCTTGGTTGGAATTCCTGACTGAACTCTTTCACCACACACATTCAACATTGAGTCGGCTGGCTTGACACGCCAACTTTCGCCATAGCGACCATAGAATTCTTCAAATGAAAACGGGTTTTTTAATACATTTCCATCTCGCGTGACAAGTAGTTGGGGGTCGCTTTTGGCGTTCACAAGCAGCCCTTGCGCGTCGATCGGCCATTGGCCTAAGCCAACTTTCACATCGATATAGTTGGCGTTAACGTCGGCGCGCACCCAATCCCCACTTGCGCCGCGGATCAAATAGGTATTTCCGTTCGCCGTGATCTGCGTGCCATCAGGGAAGAGACGAGCCCCGCCGTTACGCATTGAGATGGGCTTGCCATTTACGACAACTCGCTGTGGCCTAAGGCAAACGGCCACTTTGGTTTTTCCGATTTGTGTTGCGACCGCTGAATTGATTGTTGCGTTAGGCCAATTTGGTGCTCCGGAAATTTGACGGTTTTGAACAACGAAACCACTTTTTGTTTCTAGAAGTTCAAAATCACCCGCTGCCTGAAAATCATAGAGTAGGCCGCTCAGTGTTGTTAGGTGTGTATCACCAACCGCCGTGGAAGCTGCGCAATTCGACGGTGAGCCACCCGCAATGCTTTCAGCAAAAATCAAAGCCGGGCCGGGTTGTGAACCTGCCGGAGCCGTGGGACCAAAACTGAGATTGTTTTTTTCAGCGGTAAAACCAGTTGCGCGGCAAATAGGAAGTCCATTGCCACCAAAATTAATGCGCGTTCTTGTAACAAGCGCCGTCGTGTTGTTAAAACTGGCTGTGCCACCGCCGCTGCCATTGCCGCCGTCACCGAAGATGTTAAATTCTGCAATCGTCCAACCCGAGGAGGCATTAACGGAATTGTCGCCGGCGCGAGAGAAAGCAGTGCCGCCGATAATCATGGTGATACTATCAGCACCTGCACTGGCGGCACCGGTGAGCGAGACTTGGCCCAAGTTTGTAATCGGCACAGCGGTAGTGGGTACCGCACCGCTGAGATTACTGAGTTGAACGCAATCTTGATGAGTACCCACCATAAAAAACTGAAAGTTTGTGGGGCAAGTTGTGCCAAAGTCGGTCAACCAATATTGGATGAAAGCGCGGTGCGATACGTTGTTATTTTCAAACACAAACTGTTCCCAGCCTTTGCAGGCGGCATTTGTTGACGTAGCGCAAGTCGTGGTGGTGAAGAATTCGGTATTTATTTGGAGTGTGTAAGCGTTCGAAATGGAAGGCCCGGTGTTTCCGATTGGTCCGGCTTCGCTGGTCACATTGGTCAGAGTGTCAAAAGAGCCAATTGCTGATGATATGATGCCACTGGGTGCCTGCGCGGCAATGTCGTCGCCATTGCCCACAATTTCGGGAACAATGCCAGACTTGGGCAACAGCGGTATTTTTGGCCCATCAACGCAAGGTATCTCTTGCCATTCTAGCGACGGAAACTTGGTGGTGAAACAACCCTTCTTTGGTTGTGGAACTGCACTTATCTTGTCGCGCCATTCTTTCTGGGCCCGGAATACTTCGTCGGAAAGCATAGGTTCAACTTGCGCGGCGGCTTCAGTTGCAGCCATGGCAGGTTTTATTTTATTGGCTGCAAATCCATGCGGAACAACCACCAGAGCAGCCCATATGGGCACCAAGTATTTTACAAATTTGAAGTGGATTTTTAATCGCGAACAATAATCCATACGAACCTCCCGTGAGAAGAGTTTGCAGTGAGGGATCATAATAATTCGAACGAAAAAATATGTAGAAGAAGTTAGGCTATTACTATTTCCAATTTCTCACAAGATAAATTTAGATCGCTGAAGTGAGGTTGCAATCTACTGCAGTTGGTGCAACTGAATTAAGGTTTAACAACCACGGCCATTGTGGCGCGTTGTTCATTGTAATTTGCACCCGCTGTTGCTGCATTAAACCATGTGCTCTGTAAAGTTCCGCTCAGCGACAGATAGGGGTTGAGTTGCCAATCGGCACCGGCGTTCGCAACTAATGTTGTGTCAATGCCGCTGGTGTTTTTGGTGAAGGTAGTTGAGCCGCCAGTGTGCAAAGTGATGTTATCGCGCATCGCGTAAGACGCGTTGAGGCCAGCGTTCCAAGATGGCGTTGCCGAAACGCCCACCACTTCTGATTCCGCCAAGCCAACGCCGCTGGATGCCACCACGTTCCACAAGGGTGTGGGGCTCCACGTCAACGAACCATTCAGGCCTACTGCAATGGCAGTTTTCAAGGCCGGATCATCATAACTGCGGGCGATGAAATTGGCTGAGAAATCTCCCGTCCAAATTGGCCCGTCTTGCAGTGTTACGCCAAGGGCCGCACCCACGCCTTGTGAATTTCGCTTTTGTCCGTTGCGGTCTAGTGTTTGATCATGAAAGCGTGGATCATAAGTGAGTTCCACATACGGCTTCAACCTTGTGGCAGGTGAGCCCCATGTGCCGCGCAAGCTCAATGAGGGTTCGATATAGTTGCGATCAACATTATTTTCTGTGCCGCCGCCAGAGAGCGCCACATTGCCGAAAGCCTGCCGTGTGATACCAAATTTTAACCGACCCTGCATGGGGCCGAAATCATGATTGATGGCTGCGCTGGTCCCTAAGTTCCAATCTTGCCTGGTGCCCACAGCGCTGTTGGGGACTTCAGAAGCACCAGCTGCAGATGCTGTGACATTCGCGTTGGCGGTGAAATCTGCAAAAGTGGTACGCCGGATGTCAAGGCGGAACGCGGTTTCGGCGGTTCCCGTAACGGTGCTGGCGCTGGGTGTTGCGAGATAGTGCAGCCATTCCGCACTGGCGCTTCCACGCCAACGATGTCTGGACCATTCGCTTTGAAACGCCAGCGAAGGTTTGAGACGCAAACCGATATCACTTTGGCGATTGGCGGATGCCAGATTGACGTTATCTGTCATTACCGTACCCATCTCTAAACTCGGTTTAATCTGGAACGCACCGTCATCATAGCCTGTGGCTTTATCCGGATCTACGATGCGGCGCTGGGGTTTGCGGCGGGGTGGTTCTTCGGGCAGGGGTGGCATCACCACGGCAGTTGCTGGTTGTGCCGCTGGATCGCTACCATAAATAGAATTGATGTCAGGTGTTGCCACTTGTGCATGAGCAGACGCACTGGCCCAAAGTGCCAATGCCAAAGTTCCACAACCCATGAGACGCAACTGACCCATGGGATGACATTACGGAGTTTATGGTTAACGCTTGCTTTCCACAGCCAGGCCATTCAGCAGCAAGTCAACCCCTGCGGCCACCACCTGTTCGGGCGTGCGCTTCGTAAAAAGATCTTGGGCGTTGAACAGGCGCGGTTTGTGCAGGCAGCCTGAAATAACGTCGATAAACTGAACTGCGGCCATTTCCGCATCCACGCGGCGCATCTGGCCTTGGGCGATTTTGGTTTCAAAATAGGTTTTGATGCGGGCAATTGCAAAAGCTGGTCCAGCCTGGAAAAAAACCCGCCCAATTTCTGGGAATTTAGCCGAAGCCGCGGCCACCATGCGCACTTGAGCAATAGATTCGTCAGATGTCATCCGTGCGACCATGCGCATACCCAGTTCCGTTAACACCTCTGCCATGGGCCTCAGATCATCGAGATCGTGAACGGCTTGTTCTGCTTGCTGGCGGCGATCATGATAGACCAGCGCTTCAAAGAGTTTCTCTTTAGAGGGGAAATAAGCATAAACCGTACCTTTTGATACGCTTGCGGCCTTCACAATGTCGTTCATCGAGGCCCCGTCGAAGCCATGAGCCAAGAAGCAGCGGCGTGCGCCGTCTAGGATTTGCAGGCGCTTGGCGCTGTCAAAAGGATCATTTTGGGCTGTGGCAATTTCGACCATGGAACTCTTCTCGGACTGAACGGTTCGGTCTTGAATATAGCAGTGTCGCGTGTTATCTGCAATACGAACCGAACCGTTCGGTTCAATGAATTTTGACCTTGGCGAAAGTGCCTGGGCCAAAAACTTAAATGAGAATGCCCATGTCGAGCCCAGCCTTGAAGAAAACCAGCAATGAAGCACCAACTTTGGCCCCAGCCTCGATGAAGGGTGCAGAGCAAACCGCCAATCCTCAAAAATCACCACCCATTCGCCGGATCATTCTGATCGCCTTGGCACTGGTGGTTTTGGGTTTTGCCGCCAAATATGGCTATCACTACATTACGGTTGGTCGCTTCCAGATTTCGACGGATGATGCCTATGTGAAGGCGGATACGTCGGTTCTTAGCGCGAAAATCGCGGGCCTTGTTATAGAAACCCCGGTGCGCAACAATACTGCTGTGAAAGCTGGCGATGTGGTTCTGCGACTTGATGCCCAAGACTACGAACTTGCGGTTACCGCGGCCAAAGCCAAGCTGACCTCGCAACAAGCCGCCATTCGTGTTTTTGCAAAACAACAGATTGCCCAAAACGCGCAAGTGGCTGCCGCGCAGGCGCAGGTGCAAAGTGCGCGAGCTGTCGAACTGAATGCCGCTTTAACCCAACAACGCGCCAGCCAAATGGTGAAAACGAATGTTGGTACACAGCAGGCCCTAGATGATGCCAATCGGGCCCGCGACACAGCCCAAGCGGGCGTGACAGCGGCTGAATCGAATGTGGCCGCTGCGCAAGCGCAACTTGGCGTATTGGAAGCCAGCGAACAGCAAGCAACCAGCGTTCTGGCTGAATTGCAAGTGGCACTGGATAAGGCCCAGCATGATATGTCATTTGCTGAAATTCGCGCGCCTTTTGATGGTGTGATTGCCAACCGTGCAGTTTCGCCCGGACAGTTTGTGCAACCGGGCACAAATTTAATGGCTTTGGTGCCGGTGCAGAAAAGCTTCATCACCGCCAACTTCAAGGAAACTCAACTGGTTGATATTCATCCCGGCCAGAAAGTTGAAATCACTGTCGACGCTTTCAAGAGTGAAACGTTTGAAGGCGTGGTCGATAGTATCTCACCGGCTTCAGGGGCTGAATTCTCATTGCTGCCACCTGATAATGCCACGGGCAATTTTACTAAAATTACACAACGATTTCCGGTGAAAGTTTTGTTGTCGCCGGACGTATCGATGAAGCTTCGCCCTGGCCAATCGGTTTCGGTGGAGATTGATACGCGCGACAAGGGCCGCAACTAAGCCCATGTCCCTTACCGCAACAATGCCGCAGGCTGCTGCGCAGAAGGTGCCAACAAAGCATCTTGTCGCGTTCTTTTTCATGGTCTTTGGCATGTTTATGGCGATCTTAGATATTCAAATCGTTTCATCGTCACTGGCTGAAATTCAAGCCGGAATCTCTGCCAGCGCTGATGAAATTCCGTGGGTTCAGACCAGCTATTTGATTGCTGAAGTGGTGATGATTCCACTTTCCGGCACGCTGACGCGGATTTTTTCGACGCGCTGGTTGTTCGTGGCCGCAGCGGCCAGCTTCACATTGATGAGCCTGATGTGTGCACTTTCCAGTTCCATCGGAGAAATGATGGTGTGGCGGGCCTTGCAAGGGTTTCTTGGTGGCGCGATGATCCCGACGGTTTTTTCAACGCTGTTTACTATTTTTCCGCCGAAACAGCGTGCCATCTTTTCACCAGTCATCGGTTTGATTGCAACGCTGGCCCCCACCATTGGGCCAACAGTGGGCGGCTATCTGACCGAGATTTTTTCTTGGCACTGGCTGTTTCTGGTCAACATCATTCCCGGCATCTGCGTGACGATTGGCACGTGGCTGACGATTGATTTTGACAAGCCTAATCTTAAGCTGATCAAAACCTTTGATTGGACGGGCATGTTCATGCTGGCGATATTCTTGGGCTCACTTGAATATATTTTGGAAGAAGGTGCGGCTGATGATTGGTTGAACTCTAATGTGATCCGCAATCTCATCATCGCCTGTGCAACTTCCGGCTCACTGTTTTTCTGGCGCATGTTTACCAAGCCAAATCCACTGGTTGATTTTTCGGCATTCAAAAATCGTAACTTTACGGCGGGTTGCATATTTTCTTTCACCATGGGCATTGGCCTCTATGGTCTCACTTACCTGTATCCCGTTTATCTGGCGCGCATCCAAAACTATTCGTCCATGATGATTGGTGAAACGATGTTTGTGACGGGCATTGCTATGTTTTTAACCGCACCCATTGCCGGGCGCCTTTCCTTAAAAGTTGATCCACGCATTATGATTGGTGGTGGCTTCATTGGTTTTGCCATTGGCACATGGCAAGCCCATTACATCACATCTGATTGGGCGTTTTGGGAGCTTCTGATCCCGCAAATTTTGCGTGGCGTTTCATTGATGATGTGCATGGTGACAGTCACCAACATTGCGTTGGGTGATTTGTCGCCAACGATGTTGCGCGGTGGATCTGGCCTATTCAACCTGACCCGCAATCTTGGGGGTGCTGTGGGCCTTGCCCTGATTAACACCACGATGAACCAGCGTTTTGATTTGCACCTTCAACGCTTGCATGAATCTGTGGGTTGGAGTGATGGTATCGCCGTGCAGACTCTCGATAATATGACGCACGCTTTTAGCAAGTTGGGCTCAAATGCAGATTTGGCGGCGCTTAAACAGATGTCGCTCTTGGTGCGCAGGCAATCTTTCACGCTGGCCATTGCCGATATTTTCTTTTTGCTGACAATGGTTTTCCTCAGCATCATCGTTTTGTTGCCGCTATTGAAGAAAGCCCAGCCCGCTGGTGGCGGGGGTGGGCATTAAGCCCCTAAACCATCGCCCGATTGCCCAGACGGGGCTGATCTCGCGCACGTTGACGCGCCCGCACTGCATTACCAAATGCTTCGAACAATTTTGAAGAATCCAGATTTGAAGCCGCCTTATATTCCGGGTGCCACTGTGTGCCCAAAGCGAAAGACACAGCGCCCTTCACAGAGACAGCTTCGATAATGCCATCAGGCGCTGTGGCTTCAATTATCAGGCCTTGGCCTAGTTTCTTGATGCCTTGGCGGTGCACGCTGTTTACGCGGGTTTGATCTTTGCCGAGAATGCGTTCTAACATTCCACCGCTTTGAATTTGGATGTCATGGGCTGGGCCATAGCGCACATCAGGGTCTTGTGATTGGCCGCGATGATCCAACCTTCCCGGCTGTTCCTGCAACTCAGTTTCCAAAGTTCCGCCCATCACCACGTTGAGTTCCTGAAAACCGCGGCAGATGCAAAACAGTGGAATGCCGCGGTCAATAACGGCACGGATCAGTTTTAGAGTGGTTTGATCACGACCTAAATCAAAAGGTTCATGCGCCGCTGTTGGTTTTTCACCATAGAGCGGGGGGTGCACGTTTGAGACGGCACCCGTCATCAGCACGCCATCAAAATGTTCCAGCAGCGAATTGATCTGATCTTCATCAATGAGAGAAGGGATCATCACGGCCAGCACTTTGGAAATATCCGTCAGTGCACGGACGTATTTGTCGCCCAGCGAATGAAATAGAAAACTGGATTTCTCATAGGTGTCAGCCGGAAGGCCGACAAGGGGTAAAGAATTAAATGACATGATTACAGCGGCACCATCATTGTTCGCCAGACTATGCCAAGGGCCGCAGATAAAGCCAAGGTTTTTGCCAAGCCAAAATGGAAGCGCAATAATGCAATGGCAGCAAGGGCACTAAGGGCTGCGGCAGCTATATCAAAGGAATGCCAATCCGGCCACCAGACGGGCAGTGGGCCCGGCAAACGTTCGATGTGACCGAAAAGAAAGTTAAGGCCGAACCATACGGATAAGTTGAGTATCACACCGCACACGGCGGCGGTGACGCGGGCCAAGGCCGAGGCCACGCGCGGCTGGTTTTGCAGATACTCCAAATAGGGTGCGCCTACAAAAATCCACAGGAAACAGGGCACAAATGTCATCCAGAGAAATATGGCACCGCCGATAAAACCTGCCAAAAGCCCACCGCCTTGGCCATTTGCGGCGAGGAAGCCAACAAACTGTCCCACAAGGATCAAGGGCCCGGGTGTGGTTTCGGCCAGACCGAGCCCATCCATCATTTGCGGAGTTGTGAGCCAATGATGAGCCTCAACCACATCTTGGCCCATGTAGGACAAGACTGCATAAGCGCCACCAAATGTGACGACAGACAGTTTCGAAAAGAAATTGCCCAACAAAGCATAAACACTTTGTGGTAAAAAAAGGTTCAGCGCCGCCAAAGGTGTAAGCCATAGAGCCAACCACGTGCCGAGCGTTCTCAGCGTTTGCCGAAAAGGCGGTAGACTAACGGGTTTGGATTGGGCATTTGCCTGCGGCGCTATCAACCATCCGGTGCAAATGGCTGCGACAACGATCAGCGGAAATGGAAAATTAAAAACAAAAAGTGAGATAAATGCCGCCGCTGCAATGGCATAATCCATGGGCCCTTTGAGGGCGCGCTTGGCAACACGAAGCAAAGCTTCAAGCACGATTGCCAAAACTGCCGCCTTTACGCCCCAGAATAAGTTTGCAACCAAAGGCACCGCGCCAAACAGCACATAAATGGTGGATAGCGCATAGAGAATAATTGCGCCGGGGAATATGAAGAGCAGCCCCGCCACCAAACCACCTTTCAGGCCGTGCAATTTCCAGCCGATGTAAGTGGCCAACTGCATGGCCTCTGGGCCGGGCAACAACATGCAGAAATTCAGTGCACTGAGGAATTCTGTTTCCTCAATCAATTTGCGCTTATCAATCACCTCGCGGTGCATCAAAGCGATTTGGCCAGCGGGGCCACCAAATGAAAGCAGGCCGATCTTGGCCCACATGGCACGCGCTTCAGAAAAGCTGATCATCTTAATAATCTAACATGAATGAATTGAAATTCAGAATTCAAATTATGCTGCGGTTGCCGATTTTACGTTGCTGCGTGACTTTGGCCAACCAATGCGAACCGCGGGCAATGTGAATAAGGCTTCGGTGCCAATGCCGGCTTCACCATTCAATGTAAGATCACCGCCATGCAGCCGCGCCACGCGTCGCGCAATGGCCAGCCCCAAGCCCATGCCACCAAAGCGGCGGCTGGATCCACTCTCAACTTGCACGAAGGGTTCAAACACGCGCTGCGCATCTTCTTTCGAAATGCCAATGCCGGCATCGCGCACACTAATCAGCAAGTTGCCCGCTACATCGCGTTTCATATCCACTTGCACCATGCCGCCTTCGGGTGAAAACTTTATGGCATTGGTAAGGACGTTAAGTAGAACTTGCTTCAGGCGTGTGATGTCTCCCGTCACCTCGACATCTTCGATCACGCGCGCGATCACCGAGATCCCCCGCTGCGTGGCAGACTCGCGCACGATCTTTACGGACACTTCCACAAGTTCGGCCACATCGCTGGGCTGCTCGTCTAATTTGATGTTGCCGCGCTCCATGCGCGTGGCTTCGAGGATGTCATTTATCAGGCCTTGCAAATGTTTAGCACTTTCAAGAATAGTGCCAAGATATTCGCGCCGCGCTGTGAGAGGCAAAGTTTCGCCTTGGCCCGCGCTTAACACTTCACTGAAGCCCACAATGGCATTGATCGGGGTGCGCAGTTCATGGCTGATAACAGCAAGAAACTGCGACTTGGCTTCATTGGCTTTCTGGGCTTCATCGCGGGCGCTGGCGATTAGCTGTTCTTGTTGGCGCTGCAAGGTTACATCTCGCGCAACGCCCCGATAGCCGACGAATGCGCCGCTGGCATCAAACAGCGGCTTGGCAGAAAGTTGCCATTGGCGCTGGTCACCGGCGATTGCGGTTTCAAAATTTTCATCAGTGAAAGTTTCTTGCGCGGCAAAGCGTGACATGAGTGTTGGCGCGTGGATAGCGAAGACTTCTTCGAAAAATTTGCGGCCAGTTAAAGTGCCAGGAATTTCATTGAGCACAGTCGGAAGGTTCGGTGAATGAGAGACGAGATGGCCTTCCGCGTCTGTTTCCCACATCCAGTCTCTGATTTCGCTGCCCATGTCGTGCAACAAAAGTTTGATAATCTCGGCGTCACGCTTACGATATTTCTCTAAGGCCCAGCGGCGGCGCATGTTGAGGCTGAGAGCAAAGACGGTGTAGGTTAGTCCACCAAGGCCTATTACGCCCAGACTGATCGTTAACGCTCCGAAATTGCCGTAAGCTGTTGCAGCACGGGTGAGCAACACAACAATTATCGCTAATACAAATTGAAACGCGGCTGAAGGAAGGCGTAGGCTACTTAGCAGGCCAACAACCATCACCAAGATTTGCAAGACTTCGATCAGGTTTTGGCTGTCGGGTTGCAGCGCATTGCTAAAACCAAAGCGGGCCCAGCCCCAACATAAGCACAAAGCCAAAGCCACAAAGGGCGCAAACCGCAAAATACGGCGTGCCGCTGGAACATTGCCTTGCTTGCGGCGCATCCACACGAAAGCGGTGATGAGTGCCAAACCGAGCATAGTGTTCAAGCCCGCCCAGATTGAGAGCGTCATTGGCGCAACTTGCAGCCAGACTAAATTGACCACGATCAAAGTTACTAAAAGATGGAAGGCGGCAAAGACCGGCAAGGCCAAACGCGATTCTTCCACTTGCTGCGAAACGAGATATCCATCAGCCTCTGAGAAGAGGGCCACGAAAACATGACTGAGCTTGGCCAGCAGTTTATGCCCGCCCATTTTTGCCTCGCCTGTCATAGGCCCCACAACCGAATCATCCGTCAAATCCCCGTGCCTTGATGCCGCATGCATGGTGTTTGCGTCTAGACCCCTGCCCACAAATCGCGCAATAAAGGCGCGATGTATGATTTACCGCCCGGACACCCCCCCATACCCCAGCGCAAAGTGGGGGTTTTGCTTGTCAACCTTGGAACGCCAGAGGCGACAGACTATTGGTCGATGCGCCGCTATTTGGGCGAATTTCTGAGCGATAAGCGGGTGATTGAGGTGAACCCAGTTCTGTGGTGGTTCATTCTCAATGGCGTTATTTTGTCTTTCAGGCCGCAAAAATCAGGCCATGCCTATGACAAGATTTGGAACCGCGAAAAGAACGAAAGCCCGTTGAAAACCTTCACCCGTGCGCAAGCCGATAAATTGCGCGAGAAGGTGGGAGAAGCGGACAAACTGGTGGTGGATTGGGCGATGCGTTATGGCAAGCCAGCGGTGGGCGACAAATTGAAAGCACTGAAGGATCAAGGATGCGACCGCATTTTGATTTTCCCACTTTACCCGCAATACTCAGCAGCGACGACGGCCACAGTTTTAGACAAGGCTTATGAAGAGCTTGCGAAAATGCGCTGGCAACCTGCACTTCGAACGGTGCCGCCCTATTTTGAAAATACTTCTTACGTCAATGCCATTGCCGCTTCATTGGATGCGGCGGTGAGGGATTTAAGCTGGAAGCCGGATCGTATTCTGATTGCTTTCCACGGTTTGCCGAAAGAATATCTGGATAAGGGCGACCCGTATCATTGTCATTGCCAAAAGACAGCGCGTTTGGTGCGCGAGAGATTGGGTTTGTCGAAAGATTACGCTCGCGTGGTGTTTCAATCGCGCTTCGGCAGACAAGAGTGGTTGAAGCCTTATGCGCAAGATATGGTAGAAGAGCTGCCATCCCAAGGTGTGAAAAACCTTTTGATCATTTCGCCAGGGTTTGCTTCAGATTGCGTGGAAACGCTGGAAGAGCTTGCCATTGGCCTTGCTGAAACTTTCCACGAGAAGGGTGGCGAGAATTTTAAGGTGGTGCCGTGTTTGAATGACAGCGCTGCTTCTATTTTGATGCTTTCGGACATTGTGAAGAATGAATTACGAGGTTGGTTGTAAATAAAATCCTATCGGCCTTGAAATTGTCACAACTTGTTCCTATATTGATCTTCAACTCAGGAGTTTGATGATGTTTCCAGGTTCAAATGTTTTCGGGCTCGCCATCGTCGCGGTGGTGGTGATCTATATGTTGCGGGCGATCCGCATGGTACCGCAAGGCTATAACTACACTGTTGAGCGGTTTGGCAGATACACCAAGACATTGCATTCCGGCCTGAGTTTCATTGTGCCTTTCATTGACCGCGTGGGTTATAAGCAAAATATGATGGAGCGGGTTTTGCCGGTGCCATCGCAAGAGGTGATTACACGCGATAACGCCATGGTGACAGTGGATGGTGTGGCTTTCTATCAAGTGATGGATGCGGCAAAGGCTTCTTATGAAGTGAACAATCTGGAAAACGCCATTTTGAATATGGTGATGACACAAATCAGAACGGTGATGGGCTCTATGGAGTTGGATCATCTGCTTTCACAACGTGATGAGATTAACCAAAAACTTCTCGGTACCGTTGATCAGGCCACCATTGGCTGGGGTGTGAAAACCACTCGTATCGAAATTAAAGACATCAGCCCGCCACGCGATTTGATTGAGGCGATGGGCCGACAGATGAAGGCCGAGCGTGACAAACGCGCCGCCATTCTAGAAGCTGAAGGCCAACGCCAAGCCGCGATTTTGAAAGCCGAGGGCGAGAAGCAGGCTGTTGTTCTCAATGCCGAGGGCCAAAAAGAAGCGGCCTTCCGCACCGCCGAAGCGCGTGAACGTTCCGCCGAAGCCGAAGCCAAGGCCACGACCATGGTGAGCCAAGCCATTGCCAGCGGCAATGTGCAAGCCATCAACTATTTCGTTGCCAATAATTACATCAAGGCATTGGAAGCTTTGGCCCAATCGCCCAATCAGAAAATTTTGATGTTGCCAGTTGATGCAACTTCGATTTTGGGATCTATCGCAGGCATTGCCGAGATTGCCAAAGAAACTTTTGGAAATAAAAATAGCGATAGCGCACCTGTTGCACCGAAGCGCATAACACCAACTGTGCCGCGAGGCTGACCCCTATGATTGACCAACTGTTTCCAGTTCTAGGTTCCTATTTCTGGTGGATTGTCGCCGCATTGCTTCTTCTGGCCGAAATGATGGCGCCGGGCTTTTTTATGATCTGGTTGGCAGTTGCTGCCGCTTTCACAGCCGTAATACATTTGATTGCGCCATTGGCTTGGGAACATGAGGTGTTGGTATTTGCCGCACTTGCCATTTTGGCGGTGGCTGCTTCTTGGCGGGTGGTGAGTCGCAGTTGGGCTGTCAAATCTGATCAACCCCATCTGAACCAACGTAGCGCTGGCCTTGTGGGGCGCAGCTTTGTGTTATCGAAACCCATTGTGAATGGCAGTGGTAAAATCACTTACCAAGATACACTGTGGGATGTGGATGGCCCTAACTTACCTATCGGTGCGCGCGTGCAGGTAACAGGTGTTGAGGGTTTAAGGTTGCGCGTGAAAGCTCACGCGTGAGTGCAAGCTAATTCCAGTCGAGCGTGCCGCCGTGTCTAGCGATGATGGTTTTTAAGGATGCACGGAAATCAGCGTTGAGATCTTCACGTTCAAGTGCAAAGGCCACGTTGGCTGAAAGGAAGCCCACTTTGTCTCCGCAGTCATAGGTTTTGCCGATAAAACGGAGGCCATAGAATTTCTGTTTTGCGGATAGCGCAATCATGGCATCAGTGATTTGAATTTCACCGCCACTTCCCGGTTTTAGCTGTTCAATCTCGGCGAAAATTTCAGGCTGCAAGATATAACGGCCGGAAATGATAAGGTTCGAGGGGGCATCTTTGGGCTGGGGCTTTTCAACCATGGTATCAATAGAGAAGTGGTTGCCTTGCCAATCCTCTGCGCCCACCACACCATAGCGATCCACTTTTTCAATGGGCACTTCTTCAACAGCTATGACATTGCCGCCACCGCGTTGTTTGTAGACTTCTACCATTTGCTTCAAACAGCCTGGTTCGGCCTTGATGATCATATCAGGCAGCAACACCGCAAAGGGTTCGTTGCCCACCAAATGACGCGCGCACCAAATGGCGTGGCCCAAACCTAAAGGTTGCTGTTGGCGCGTGAAGCTGGTTTGGCCAGCACCCGGCAAATCCTCTTCCAGCGTTGATAGTTGTACGGACTTACCGCGCTTGCGCAATGTGCTTTCCAATTCATACTGTTTGTCAAAATGGTCTTCGATGACGCTTTTATTGCGACCCGTGATGAATACGAAATGTTCAACGCCGGCTGATTTGGCTTCCTCTACCACCATTTGGATGAGCGGCTTATCCACCACCGTCAACATTTCTTTGGGCATGGCTTTGGTGGCTGGCAAAAAGCGTGTGCCGAGGCCTGCGACGGGGAAGACAGCAGTTTTAATGGGGCGCATTGGTTAACCTGTCGTTTACTCTGACTTCACTCATTATATCGCTTCTTCCGACTCTTAGCACGCTTGAAACGAGAATTTGTTGTAATTAGCGCTCATTAAGAATTGGAGAAGACGATGGCAGTTTTAGTGACGGGTGGGGCCGGATATATTGGCAGCCACATGGTTCTGGCGCTGACAGATGCGGGCGAAGATGTGGTTGTGTTGGATAACCTCACAACTGGATTTACGTGGGCGATTGCGCCGCAAGCCAAGTTGGTGAAGGGTGATATTGCTGATGAGGTTTTGGTTGCGCAGATTATTACGGATAGCAAAGTTGAAGCTATTATCCATTTTGCAGGCTCTATCGTTGTGCCCGATTCTGTGGCTGACCCCTTGGGCTATTATCTCAACAACACGGTGAAATCTCGGGCGCTGATGGAAGCGGCTGTTAAGGGTGGGGTGAAGACGTTTATCTTCTCATCCACAGCCGCTGTTTATGGCAATCCCATTACCATGCCGGTGTTTGAAACGGAAACACCAACGCCGATTTCGCCTTACGGCACTTCAAAGCTGATGACTGAGTTGATGCTGCGTGACTCGCACACCGCTTATGGTCTGAACTATATTGCACTGCGTTATTTTAATGTGGCTGGTGCTGACCCCAAGGGGCGCTCTGGTCAATCCACACCGCAAGCAACACATCTCATCAAAGTGGCGTGTCAAACGGCTTTGGGCCAACGCAAATCTATGGATGTGTTTGGCACGGATTATGCCACGCCGGATGGCACGTGTTTGCGTGACTATATTCACGTGAGCGATTTAATTGCGGCGCATATGGATGCGCTGGCCCATTTGCGCAAAGGTGGCGAGAGTGGTATTTTCAACTGCGGCTATGGCAAAGGCTATTCGGTTTTGGAAGTGATCAAGGCCGTTGAAAAGGCATCTGGTGTTCTGGTCAATCACCGATTAGCGCCGCGCCGCGCGGGTGATCCTGCGGCCATCGTTGCTGGCGCTGACCGCGTGCGCAGCATTTTAGGCTGGCAACCCAAACACAATGATCTGGATTTCATTGTGCAATCGGCCTTGGCTTGGGAGCGCCACTTGATGCGGCGCAACGCGGCTTAAGCCGTGCATAAAACTTAAAGCCTTCATTTCGTTGCCGCAATCGACCTGTTAGAGTGCTGTCGATTCTAACGGGGTTAATTGATGCGGAAAATTATTTGGGCGGCGTTATTGAGTATGGCGATGGCCGGGCCTGCAATGGCTGATGCCAAGTTTGAAAAGTTTGTGCAATCGCTTTGGCCGCGGGTGCATGCGGCGGGTTTTGAACGTTCACTTTTTGATGCCGCCTTCAAAGGCATTACTGAGCCAGACCCCGTAGTGATCAAACTGGCGCAGAACCAGCCGGAGTTTAAATCCACCACCAATGAATATCTCGACAAGGCGGTTACTTCGATCCGCATTGACACCGGCAAAGCCATGTTGAGCGAGAATGCAAAGCTGCTGGATGCTATTCAGGCGAAATATGGCGTGGATAAACGTGTGCTGTTAGGCATTTGGGGCATTGAATCCAATTTTGGAAAAGACATGGGCTCGATGAGTGTGATGCGCTCTTTGGCCACGCTGATGTATTCTGGCAATAAGAAGAAATATGCGGGCGAACAGTTGATCGCGGCGTTTACGATTATGAAGCGTGGCATTCGGCCCCCTGATAATTTTACGGGGTCATGGGCGGGTGCCTTGGGCCACACGCAATTCATCCCCACCACTTATCTTTCGGCCGCTGCAGATTGGAACGGTGATGGCAAAAAAGATATTTGGGGCAGCAAGGAAGATGCGCTGGCTTCCACCGCAAACTATCTTAAAATTTCAGGATGGAAGGCCGATCGGCCTTGGGGCGTTGAGGTGAAATTGCCCGCTGGATTTGATCGTGGCTTGATTGGCCGCGCGCATTGGAAAGTTTTTGCGGATTGGGCCCGCCTTGGGATTAAGCCCGCAGTGGGTGACAATTTGCCAGCCCCAGATGCGAAGGCTTTTGTGATGATCCCGCAAGGCATGGATGGGCCGGTGTTTTTGGTGACGCAGAATTTCTTGGCGTTGCTGTCCTACAACTATAGCCATGCTTATGCTTTGGCCGTGGGGCATTTGGGAGACCGCATTTTGGGCGGAGCAAAAGTACAAGCTTCTTGGCCCCCGCAGACTACAGATTTGTCATTTAGCGAGCGCGTGGAATTGCAGCGCCGTCTCACCAATATGGGTTTTGACACCAGTGGGGCCGATGGTCGATTTGGGGCCAAAACCTATGAAGCGGTTTTGGGTTTTCAAAAGAAGGTGGGCTTGGATTTGGATGGCTTCCCCACGCGCAAGGTGCTTGAGCGTTTGCGCAAGGGTGGCTAAAGTTTCCGGATGTGGATTTTTATAGCATTTTTGTTGGTGGCTTTGTGGGGCGGCAATGCACATGCGCAAGATCAGCCGGTGGCCGCGCCAGACACGTCTCGGCGTGTTCTGATTATTGGCGATCAACTGGCTGGCGGCATGGGGGCGGGACTTACGCGGATGGTTGAGAATGATGACTCCATTCAGGTGACCAATCGCTTCAATGAAACTTCCGGCTTGGCGCGGCCAGAGATTTATGATTGGGCCGCTGCCATTCCCAAAATGGCAGAGGGCAAGAATTTCACCACGGCCTTTGTGTTGATCGGATTTAATGATCGGCGCGAGATGCGTGATGGCGACAAAGTTTTGAAGTTCGGTTCGCCCGAGTGGGATGTGCTTTATAAAACTCGGGTGGACAGTGTGATTGATGCCCTTAACGTGCAGCATATTCAGGTGTTCTGGATGGGCGAACCACCGGTGGGCGATCCGTCTATGGATGCTGATTTACAAAACATTACTGCTTTGCAGAAAGAACGCGTGATTGCCAAAGGCGCAAGCTTTATTGAACTTCGAACGCCTTTTGCCAATGCCCAAGGCGGATATACTGATCGCGGGCAAGATGATGCAGGGGTTGAGCGGCGCTTGCGTGAGGCCGATGGCGTGACGTTTTTCAAACAAGGCAACAATCGCATGGGGCAGATCGCTTTGGCGGCGATAAAGTCTGGCGCACCTGCCACGGTGACTGTGGCGGCACCTGCTGCAGTGGCTGCTGCTCCGGTTATCGCACCACCTTTAGCCCCCACTATCGATGACCAAGGCCCCTTATTCGGTCAGGAAGGCATTGAAGTTGCAAATTCCACGCAAGCCAGCAGTGAAATTGCTGTGGCAGTGGCGCAAGATAAGGCAGTGAAACAGGCTGCTGCTGAAAGTTCCATCGGTATTGCTGCGGCCAAAGGCAGTGCTGCAGATGCACTGTTTACAACGGGCCTCTCCGCGCCAGCACCTGCCGGACGGTTTGATGATTTTACCGCACCGCCTTCGCCGTGATCATTCCATAAACCAGCCATGACTGACCACGAGTGATTGACCTGTGAGGGCATTGGTGGGAAAGCTTGCGAAAGTGAAGGCCACTTCCGCCACATCTTCCAGTGTTGTGAACTCACCGTCCACCGTGCCGCCCAACATAACTTTCTTCACAACTTCTGCTTCTGAAATGCCAAGAGCTTTTGCTTGTTCAGGAATTTGCCTTTCCACCAAGGGGGTTTTGACAAAGCCGGGACAAATGACATTGGTGCGCACGCCGTGTTCAGCGCCTTCTTTCGCGATGACGCGCGCAAGCCCCATGATGCCATGCTTGGCTGCGACATAGGCAGATTTCAAAGGCGAGGCCAGTTTGGAATGCACCGAGCCCATAAAAATAATGGAACCCGATTTCTGCTTATACATGTGAGGCAGAACTGCCTTGGATGTAAGGAACGCGCCATCCAAGTGAATGGCCATCACCTTCTTCCAATCTTCAAAGGGAAAGTCTTCCAATCTGTGCACAATTTGTATGCCAGCATTGGACACCAGAATGTCGATGTGCCCCCAAGCCTCAGCCACTTTGGCCACGCCAGCGTTTACAGAAGCTTCCGCCGTTACATCCATGGCTAAAGCCATGGTTTGGCCGCTGGCGGAAATGGCCTTGGCTGTGGCTTCTGCGGCTTGTTCATCAAGGTCAGCGATGGCCACTTTTGCTCCGGCAGCAACAAAGCGGGTGGCGATGGCGCGGCCAAGGCCAGAAGCGGCGCCTGTAACGATGGCATTCTTGCCTTTCAAATTCATGGGAACCCTCAAATTGTTGCAATGCAGCATCTATAGTCTAAAATTGTCCTCGCGACAATCAGGATGGATTGCAGGCCAGCCCCATGTCGGATAAGTAACTTTAACGCTGATCAAGGAATCGAAAATGGCAGACCACGGACACGCACCCTCGCAACCAGCCCTCACTGGCATGGACGCGCACCGCGCCACTTATGAGGGGTTCTTGCGATGGTCGATTATGACAGCGATTATTGGTTGTTACATCTTGGTGGCGCTGGTGACGTTTCGTTTTATGGATTATCCGCTGAACCTGTTGGTAGGCTTTGGTGGCATTGTCATTGGCTCGCTCAGCGCATTGATCGCTATGCGCATGGGCGGTAAGTGGTTGTTGCCAGCCGTCTTGTTAGTTGTGTATGGGTTGTTCGTCGCTAACAACATCCATATGTCGTGAGATTAAGCTGAATGAAAATCGCAGTTCCCACTGAAATTGTTTCTGGAGAGAGCCGCTGTGCGGCTTCTGTTGAAGCTGTTAAAGCCTATGTCAAAAAGGGCCATGTTGTTAGCGTGCAAGCGGGTGCTGGCGCTGGCTCAAACATTTCCGATCTTGACTATCAAAATGCTGGGGCCATGATCGCCAAGGGCGTTGCTGTGGTCAAAGATGCGGATGTGATCCTATCGGTGCGCAGGCCATCTGACGCCATTCTGAAGGCTGCGCCTAAAGGTGCTGTTTTGCTGGCGGGCTTAGAGCCTTATGGCGAGCGCAAAGGTTTGGATGCGATTGCCAAAACTGGTGTTACCGCATTTTCCATGGAACTGATGCCGCGCATTTCGCGCGCGCAGTCGATGGATATTTTGTCATCGCAGGCTAACCTTGCTGGTTATAAAGCGGTGATTGATGCAGCGGCTTATTTCGGTCGCGCCATGCCGATGATGATGACGGCGGCGGGCACGGTTGCTGCGGCCAAAGTTTTCATCATGGGGGTTGGTGTTGCAGGTTTGCAGGCCATTGCCACGGCGCGGCGCTTGGGGGCGATTGTTTCCGCAACCGATGTGCGCAAGGCGACGGAAGAACAAGTGAAGTCACTAGGGGCCAAATTCGTGTTTGCTGATGTGGCTGATGCGGCGACATCGGGTGGCTATGCCAAGGAGCTTTCGGCGGAAGATAAAGCCAAGCAGGCCAAGTTGGTTGCAGACCATTTGAAAAACCAAGACATTGTTATTACCACAGCACTTATTCCGGGCAGGCCAGCGCCTGTGCTGATCACCCAAGAAATGGTGGAAAGCATGAAGCCGGGATCGGTGATCGTTGATCTCGCAGTGGAGCGCGGCGGCAATTGCCCGTTTTCGAAGCCTGACCAGATTGTGATACACAAGGGTGTGGCCATCATAGGCACGCTGAATCTTGCGGGCAGGTTGGCTGGCAATGCCACGCCGCTGTTTGCCAAGAACCTTTCCAACTTCCTCGACACAATGATTGATAAGGACGGAAAGTTGGCGGTGAATTTTGACGATGAGTTGATCAAAGGCACGTTGATTGCCAAGGATGGCGCTTTGGTGCATTCGATGTTTGCCAAAACCTGAGTGAGTGCAGAATTAGTTCGCCCTCTCCCCTTGCGGGTGAGGGTGCCCGACAGGGCGGGTGAGAGGTCGCTCCGAAGATAACCCTTCAAGTTGGAGCGACCCCTCATCCGGCTCGTTCTGCGCCACCTTCTTCCGCAGGGGGAGAAGGAAAATGAGAAGTCAATGTTCCCGCAAGGGCAAGGCATAAGGAATAAAAATGGAATCCGCAGTCGATCCCTTCATCTATCTCTTCTCCATCTTCATGTTGGCGATATTCGTGGGCTATTATGTGGTGTGGAACGTGACCCCCGCCTTGCACACACCGTTGATGAGCGTGACTAATGCCATCTCATCCGTGATTGTGGTGGGCGCATTGCTTGCCGTTGGGGCAGGGGCTGTTGCTTCGGGTTCAACCTTGGCGATGATCTTTGGATTTATCGCTTTGGTGTTTGCCTCAGTGAATATCTTTGGTGGCTTCCTTGTCACCAACCGCATGCTGGCCATGTATAAGAAGAAGGATAAATGAGATGACTGCTTCGCTTGCTGCCCTTCTTTATCTTGTATCCGGCGCATTGTTCATTATGGCGTTACGCGGATTATCGTCTCCAGCAACCTCGCGCCAAGGCAATACTTACGGCATGATTGGCATGGGGCTGGCCATTCTCACCACGCTGGCTGTGGCAGCACCAACCAATCCAATCGTTTGGCTGGTCATCATTGCCGGCATCGCCATTGGCGGCGGCATCGGTGCCTATATGGCGCGCACCATTGCCATGACGGCCATGCCGCAATTGGTGGCTGCGTTTCACTCATTGGTTGGTTTAGCTGCCGTGTTTGTGGCGGCTGCCGCTTATTATGCGCCCGATGCTTTCGGCATTGCCACAGACGGCGTGATCCATTCACAAAGCCGCATTGAAATGGCCTTGGGTGCTGCCATTGGTGCTCTAACTTTTACAGGCTCTGTCATTGCGTTTCTTAAGCTTGATGGCCGCATGTCGGGTGCGTCAATCATGCTGCCCGGGCGACATGTGATTAACGGTGCCTTGGCTGCGGCGCTTATCGCTGCAATCGTGTTGTTCTTTGTTGCACCTTCGTCCATTCTGTTCTGGGGCATTGTATTGCTCTCGCTGGCGCTGGGCTTGCTTCTTATCATCCCTATCGGGGGTGCTGATATGCCAGTCGTTGTGTCGATGCTGAACTCTTATTCCGGCTGGGCTGCGGCGGGCATTGGTTTTACTCTTCATAATACGGCTTTGATCATCACTGGCGCACTTGTGGGTTCATCGGGTGCGATCCTTTCTTACATCATGTGCAAGGCGATGAACCGTTCATTTATCTCGGTCATTCTCGGTGGCTTTGGCGGGGCAACGGCGGCGGCGGCGGGCGGCGGCGAAACCAAGCCGGTAAAGCAAGGCAGCGCAGATGACGCAGCCTTCATGATGAAGAACGCATCCAGCGTGATCATCGTGCCGGGTTATGGCATGGCTGTGGCGCAGGCTCAACACGCGGTGCGCGAAATGGCTGATCATTTGAAGGCGGCAGGTGTCACCATAAAATACGCCATTCACCCGGTGGCTGGCCGCATGCCCGGCCACATGAATGTGCTGCTGGCTGAAGCCAATGTACCTTATGATGAAGTGTTTGAGCTGGAAGACATCAACGGCGAATTCGCGCAGGCCGATATTGCCTTTGTGATCGGCGCCAATGACGTGACCAACCCATCGGCGAAAGATGATCCGACATCGCCCATTTTTGGAATGCCCGTGCTGGAAGTGTGGAAAGCCAAAACCGTGATGTTCATCAAGCGCGGCATGGCTTCTGGCTATGCTGGCGTAGACAACCCGCTCTTCTGGCGCGACAACACGCTGATGCTGTTCGGCGATGCCAAGAAGATGACGGAAGGGATTAATAAGGCGATGGGGTGAGTGGGCGCTTCATTAATTTATTTTGCATGGACTGTCGAAAAGGGCAAAGCTCAATCGTCATTGATGTAGCGATCCATGGTGGAACGCCATTTAATGGAGATTATCATGCAATATATGTTGGCAATTTTTGCAGATGAAAAAGCTTTGGGCAAGCTTTCAAAAGCAGAGCAAATAAAGGGCTCGGCGGCCTATGGCCCCTATACAGAGGCCCTTGTGAAAGCCAAAGCCATGGTGGCGGGTGAACGTCTGCGGCCCACAGCAACGGCTTCAACTGTAAGGGTGATTGACGGCAAGACCAAAGTGCTGGACGGCCCTTATGCCGAAAGCAAGGAGCAATTGGCCGGTTATTACGTTATTGAAGCCAAGGATCTGGATGAGGCAATTGGCTGGGCAGCAAAATGCCCTGGAGCACATAGTGGCACCATGGAAGTCAGACCAATTTGGCCAATGAATGAATACTAAGCGTTGAGAGATGGTGATCATCTTGCTTTTGAAACTGCGCAGAATGTGGCGCGGGAAAACTACGGCAAGCTGATTGCCATTTTGGCCAAACGCACGCGCGACGTTGCTCTGGCGGAAGACTTATTGGCAGAAGCCTTTGCGGCAGCGCTGGAAACTTGGCCACGATCAGGTGTTCCGATTAATCCTGAGGCTTGGCTTATCACCGTTGCAAAGCGAAAATTCCTCGATGGATTACGGCAAGCCAAAGTTCAGGGTGGCTCAACCCAGCATTTGCAATTGTTAAAGGAAGAATTGGAAGACATGGCCGCGCAGACCCACCATTTTGAAGATGACCGTTTAGCGCTGATGTTTGCCTGTGCCCATCCGGCTATTGATCCTGCCATTCGTTCGCCCCTGATTTTGCAGACCGTCCTGGGGATGACGGCTGAACAGATTGCATCTTCGTATTTGATACCAGCCGCGACCATGGGCCAAAGACTGGCGAGAGCCAAGGCTAAGATCAAATTGGCGGGCATTCCATTTCAAGTTCCAGCAGCTGATGAGTTTGCAGGGCGGTTCGAAGCCGTTTTGGATGCCATTTACGCGATGTTCGACCATGCTTGGAGTCATTATGATGCTGCGGGCAAGGGGCTGGCAGAAGAAGCTTTATGGTTCGCCTCATTGTTGATTGAACTTCAACCAGACCAATCTGAATCCTTGGGTCTTTCCGCGCTTATTCTATATCTTCACGCAAGGCTGCGCGCGCGCCGCGATGCCCAAGGGAATTTCATTCCATTGGCTGACCAAGATGTAAACTTATGGAATAACGAAATGATAGACCAAGCAGAGCATTTGCTGCGCCGCGCCAGTGCCATGAACAAGATTGGTCGGTTTCAATTGGAAGCGGCTATTCAATCTGTGCACACAACCCGACGCTTTACTGCGGCCACTGATTGGAAGGCCATCAGCAAACTTTATCAGGTGCTTTACGAAATAACAGGTTCTGCCGTGGTACAGCTGAATTTGGCCTATGCCATCGGTGAAGACGAAGGCTGGGATATGGGCCTGGCGGCGCTGCCTGAACTGGCAGCTTTTCCAGAACTGGCCAATTATCAGCCTTATTTTGCAGTGCGGGCAGCGCTGCGCGAAAAATGCGGGCAGGCCAGGGAGGCCTTGGAGGATTATGATCGGGCAATCCAATTTGAAACTGATCAAACCGTGATCAACTTTCTGGCTCAAAAGTGCTATCGCCTACGTGCTGTTCTGTTGCAATGACAAGAACACTGGAACGGCAACATAAGCCTCTCCCCCTTTGCCACTGAATCGTCTAAGTTCGCCGCCAACACTTAGGCACAAGGCGGAAATTCGGTATGGCGCAAGAGGCAATTACGGTTGAACAGCCACGCGTTCACCTGTTGCATATGGTGGTTTTTACAATTGTGGTGGCGGTGATTTCAGCCGTTTTGTTTCCGCGCATCAAAGACGCATTCATGGCCAATCCGGGCCTTAATGGCTTGATTGTTGGTGCGTTGTTATTGGGCACACTTTATGCCTACCGCATGGTGTGGCGCTTGTTTCCTGAAGTGCGTTGGTTGAACGGCTTTCGCATGGGGCAGGGCAGTTCGGAATCGCCGCCGATCTTGCTGGCTCCGATGGCCACACTTTTAAGCGATGCTTCTGGCCGCACCGTACTTTCACCGCAGACCATGCGTTCAATGTTGGATTCGCTGGCTTCGCGTTTGGATGAAAGCCGCGATTTATTGCGCTATCTGGTTGGGCTGCTGATTTTTCTGGGCCTGCTTGGCACGTTCTGGGGGTTGCTTGCCACTGTGACTTCGGTGGGCGATGCTATTCGCGGACTGGACGTCACCTCAGCGCAATCTTCCAGCGTTTTTGAAGAATTGAAAAATGGATTGCAGAAGCCATTACAAGGCATGGGGCTTTCGTTCTCATCTTCACTGTTTGGTTTGGCGGGTTCGTTGATCCTTGGGTTTTTGGATTTGAAGGCGGCGCAAGCGCAGAACCGCTTTTATCACAGTCTTGAAGATTGGCTTTCGACCATCACCGATGTGCAGGCCGGAGATGGCAACCACACGTCTATGCCGGCATTTTTGCGCATTGATTTGCAGAATTTGCAAAAGTCGATCGAGCGACTGGGAGCCCATCTTGATCATGCGCGTGGCGGGGTAACGGCTAATCCTGCCACGGTCAACGGCAATGACGAACGCGCGACCGAGGAACTGGCCGATGCGGTGGCTAATTTAGTGCAGCAGATGCGCGAAGAGCAAAAGATGGTGCGCCAATGGATCCAATCGCAGCAAGTGCAACAGAGTGAAATTCAGCGGCTATTAATCCGCCAGCAAGGCAAGTAAAATGGCGGGGCGTTTATCACGCAGAGGCCGAAATGAAGACGCGCCCTATTGGCCGGGCTTTGTGGACGCCATGGCGCAGCTGTTGCTGGTGATCATTTTTTTGCTTTCAGTTTTTATGATCGCTCAGTTTTTATTGGCCAGGCAAATTTCAGGGCAGGATTCGGCCTTGGGGCAGTTGCGTTCGCAGATCAGTGAATTGACGCAATTACTGTCGTTGGAAAAAAGTTCCAAGGCGGAATCTGATGCGCAGCTTTTGGCGCTGAGTGATGATCTTAATACACAGAAGGCCAAAACTGCCGATATATTGGCCAGTTTGCAGGCCGAGAACGCGAAGGGTGCAGGGGCTGGCACAACTATAAGCGGATTGACGACGACGCTTGATACCGAAAAGAAAATTTCATCAGAGGCTTTGGCCAAAGTTGAATTGCTTAACCAGCAAATTGCCGCCATGCGCCGCCAACTTTCGACGATTTCGACTTTGCTTGATGACAGTGAGGCGCGCAACAAAACTTCTGAAACGCAAATTGCTGATTTGGGCAAGCGCTTGAATGTGGCGCTGTTGCAGAAGGTGGAAGAGCTTTCCAAATTTCGTTCAGAATTTTTTGGACGTTTGCGGCAAATTCTTTCGCAACGTTCTGATATTCTGGTGGTGGGAGACCGCTTTGTGTTTCAGTCTGAAGTGTTGTTTCCCAAAGGCAGCGCTGATTTGAATCCGGCTGGCCAAACCGAAATGGCGAAATTAGCTGATGCGGTTAAGCAGCTGGAAAAGGAAATTCCGACTGACCTGAAATGGATTTTGCGAGTGGATGGCCATACGGATAATGACCCGATTGTTGTGGGCACAAAGTTTGCCTCAAATTGGGAGCTTTCATCGGCGCGGGCTACGGCTGTGGTGAAATTTCTGGTGGCGCAAGGCGTTGGGCCCGCACATCTTGCAGCGGCGGGCTTTGGTGAATTTCAACCTCTGGCGCCGGGTGACACAGAAGAAGCAAAATCGCAAAACCGGCGCATTGAGTTGAAACTGACTGAGCGGTGACAGAAGCGAACGGTACAGCAATTGGTCGAAATCTGATCACAAAATCTATTGTCGCCGTAATTTTGGAACAGCCATCGGAGAGTTAAATGCAATGGCACCGTAATCCTCGGGGGCATGTCACGACCGTAGTGCTGAGTGTTGAAAGTTATAACCAATTATCTTACTGTATTTGTTGGATGTGGCGGTAACTGACGAGGCTTTTCGATGAAAGAACCGCGAAAACACCATTTCATCTCCAAGTGCTACCTCAAGGGGTTCACAAGTGATGGCACCGAAGAAGGCGCAATCTTTGCAGTCAACCTTCGGACTGGCAAGAGCTTTGAAACAAATATCAATGACGCGGGGGCTAAGCGCGATTTCAATGCTGTAGAGGGCCAAGTAGCGGGTTACGTTGAGCGGCAAATTGCTGACGTTGAAGGGGTAATTGCACCGGCACTATCACGCATAATTCAAGGTCGGTCTATTGCTGTCCGAGAGGACTGGAACGCATTCTTGAACCTTTCTGCCATGTTTGCGGTTCGCAATCCTCGGTTCAGGAAGACGATGGAAAAATTCATGGCAGATGTACTCAATGGTATTATGCAGATCGCGCTCGCAACCCCCGAATGTTGGGCTTCTCAAGTTAAGCAAATGAGAGATGCGGGATGGGACAAGCCCGAAGTACCATATGAAGAAATGAAACGTGTATTGAACGATGGCGTGTCCCACTGGGACGTATCGCGCGGGTTTCATATTAACTTGGAGTTCGCTGGGTCTATTGAAAAAGTGCTTAAGACGCTTGTCCACCGCAATTGGACATTGATGGTTGCTAGAGATGACGTGGGTAATTTCATTACAAGTGACCATCCAGTTTGTTTGTCTCATGTTGACGGAAACGCTGGCAGCTTTCAAAGGCCCGCAGGTCATGCAATGACGGAAACGACTGTTTTGCTACCGATTTCAAAGAACCTCGTGGCCATCGGAACGTTTGAGGGAAAGGTTGAAACCGTCAACTCTACACGAGTTCAAGTAGCGAGGCTTAATTCATTGATCGCTCAACACGCCGAAGATCACATTTATGCGTCGGATGACCAATTTCCTATTTGGCTTGGCAGAAACTACAAAGCGAAAGGCGAAGATATAGGTGATTTCATCAAAACGAGAGCTGGGCCCTGATATTGAGGCATTTGAAGGTTGCGGCACCAGTGCACTTAATTGGGCACACAATACATGGCTTGACTCGCACAGGCTAGAGTCTTTCTGATTTAAACCGATTCACAAATCAGTATTTATGTGATTCAAGCTGGCCACTGGATGGAGGCCAGCATTGATGAGCCGAGCTTATTC
>JAYVOQ010000098.1:0-20205 GCA_043757845.1 Hyphomicrobiales bacterium
ATCCCTAGATTTCTTCGCAAACCGCCGAAGTGCCAAAGAAGAAAAATCAGTTCGCAATTTTACAGCTGATGCCATGATGCAAGTCCTCCTCGCACCATAAAATCAGATTTTTCGATTCGAGGGAATCCTTAACGAGTCAGAGTTCACCACCTTTGGTATCACATCTTGCCAATTCACTTTCCACACCTCAATTTGTGCGTGGTCAAAATCACCAGCGTTCAACCGTGTGTCCGAAAGTTTGCCGGATGACAATGCGCCTGAGGCTTCAAGATTATCAACGCTTAAACCCAATGAAGATTGAATTTCAGTTGACGTAAAACCCGCTTGCGCTTCAAATGATGTGCCATCAAATGTCACTTGAACATCATGATCGGTGAAGCCCAGTTTCTCACCAGATGCCAAAGTTAAACGCCAACAGTAACACATCGTGGTTGTGCCGGTATTCAAATGCGCCTGAAGATTTGCATCAATCACTTTCATAAGCGCACCTCAATCAAGGGAATCGCCGGAATGTCACCCGCAGCAAAATGGGCCAGATTGATTTTTATTTCATCGGTATCAAAACGCACTGGTACATCAAATTCAAAACCAGCTGCCACAACAGCTGCAACAGGCGGGATGTTCCCAACATTAAAGGTCAGCAAACCGATAGTTACATCGATTGTGAATTGCGTCGTTGAAATACCATTCACACTGGCCAAAACCGTTCCCAACACGGGTGCTGTCACAGGCCTGGCCCAAGGCCTCGATGTGCCGTAGTTCTTCACCAGTTGAAAAGCTGCGGTCACACCGTCACCCGCACCTAACACTTGATCAACCGCACTCGGCGTTTGCGATGGCTTGCAAGATTTCCAATCGGCGTGATCTTTGAACCGAAAGGCATAAAGCCTTCCGCGCCGCTCTTCAAAGAACGCCACCACGGCATGAATGTCATCGAGTGATTTCACGCCATAACCTGCGTTATATTTGCGCCGTGAATTGGCCCAGCGGGCATTGCGTTCTTCGCGGCCAGAGGCAGTCATCACCACGTCAGTGCGGCGCTCTGGTCCGCCAGCAAGGCCGCGCGATATGGCCACTGGAAATCTCACATTGTCGAAAGCCATTTTACAAATTTTCCATCTACATATTTCGTTGTGAGCGCATCAAAGCTTGGCTCACCATAGCGGCCACTTGGTTCTGGCTTTGCGCAAAACTCTGCACATCAGGCGTGGAGATGTTCACGGTCACATTCATGCCGCCACCACCGCGAACGCCTAAGGAACCATCAGCCCCTCTGGCTAAAGGCATAATCGCTTCGGGCCCTGCTTCGCCCATCAAACCTGTGCCACCATTCATGGCAAAAAGAGTGGGTGAGTTGACGATGCCGCCACTTGCAAAGGGCACAACGCTGCCGCCGGAAAACACGTTGCCCTTGGCATTGGCAAACAGGTTTCCAATCAATGCTCCTAATGGTTTCAGTGCCGCCGTTAAGGCCGTTTGGCTAAGGCTCAAAACCATGCTCTTCATAATGTCGGAGAGGCTTTTGCCGTGCACCACGGCGCTGGCTAATCCCGTCACCAATTTGTTGCTGAATGTGTCTGCAAGGTTGGACAAGTCTTCCATCTGGAGGCGCAGATCGGCAGCTGTATGAGTAAGATCAGTCGTTTGGTTCTGGTTCATCGGGAAATAAATCCATCATTGAATTGAGGTTCTGGCGCAGCATGGGTTGGGGAGGGGCACCCATAGCCGCAGCAAGTTCGCGCGGCGTGCTGCGCCAGAATTCGGAAGGGGCCAAATGCAATCGGTCAAAGCCAATATGCATCATGCGCGCCCAGGGAAAGGTTGGTTTGGTCATGCGGCAAAGGTTGCTTTCAATAAATCAGCCACGATGCGCAGGAAGCCTGCCGCACCGCCCGCAACTGAAAGCTTGGCTACATCTTCATTCGTTAAACTCACGCCTGCACCTCGCAGGCCAGCACCGATCACGGTGATGGCGTCGGAGGCCTTGATGCGTCCACTTTCAAAGCGCTCGGCAATGGCAATCATATCTTCACCGCCATAAGCATCTTCAATTTCGGCAAGTGCACCAAGTGTGAGCACGAGCGTATAAGTTTGCCCGCCAAGCTCAGCTTCAATTTCACCACGATGTCTATTGGCCATTTTAATCTCCTAATTCACCTTCCTCCTTGGGGAGAAGGGCAACTCATGCAAATGTCAGCAATCCAGCCGAAACGAGGCTGAGGTCAAACGCAATCTCACCGTCATGCTTCCCGCTGAAATCCAGAGATGCAATTTGGAACGGACCTGTCATGGTTCCGAAAGAAGGAATGACAATTTGCCAATTTACGATTGAACCGTTGAAGAAATAACCGCGGATCAAAGTATCAGAAGCGGCATTCGTGAAAATGCCCTGACCTTTGATCTGTGCTGATTTCAGGCCAGCGCCAGCCAATAATTCTTTCCAAGCGCCGGTGGAATCTTGCGAGGAAGCATCCACCACTTCGGAATTGAACGTTAAGGTGTTGGCACGAAGCCCGGCCACGGTGATGTAAACGCCTGCGCCAGTTGAATCAATTTTGAGCAGCAAATCCCTGCCCTTTTGTGCAGCCATTTGGCTTCTCCTCTAAAGTGGTTCAGTGGCAGCGCGAAAGCGCATGGTGGCGGTGAAATAGTCAGCGGCTTTCTGGCGCGTTGCCGAAATAAAAATGCAACGCAAATTCACCAGATTGTGACCGTTCAGAATTAAAGCCGCGCCATCAAGTGCCGTTTCAATTTCCTGAATAATACCCTGCACTTGTGCGCGGCTGCGGCTTTTGGAATTCACGTCCAAAGCCACAAAGGTTTCGTGGGCTTTTTGGTCGGCCACACTCCAGTCACGGGTTTCGATTGCGGTGAAAGCCACATTGGGAACATTGGCCCCGCGTGGCAGTTCATCATAAATATGTGCGCCGCCTAACAGGGTGGTGAGTGTTGAGCGCGCAGCCAAGGTGGCAAGCATTGCTTGTTGCACAGCAAGTCCAGGCTGCATCATGCGATCCTCGCATTGCGGTAAGCGGCCAAGGCTTCAAGAGCGGTGGCCGGCAACGTTCCGCCTGTGGCATCGCCGCGATTTTGATACCAGTCGGCGATGGTGGCCATCAGCGCCAGCTTGATTTCTTGCGGCACAAAGCTCGCATCAAGGCCGAAGCCGGCGGTAAAGGCCAGCTTTAAACCATTGATGGGGCGGCCCGGCGGTGCAAAAACACGGCCGCGCCGCAAAGCTAATCTGGCAGGCCGTGAAGCCGCGTCGAGAAAATAATTCGCCGGATCAATCGTCGAAGCCGTGTCATCATCGGCATAAGACGTAAGACCATCGACAGTGATAATCGGCCATAGCGGAATTTCAAAAGTGCCGTCACCCGGCCAGCCATCGGCAAACAATGCCCAGCTCTGTCGCATCAAGCTAAGGCCATAGCGGCTTTCAATGGCGCGGCGCGCAGCGGTGATGAGTGCTGTGATGTAAGCATCATCGTCATTAATATAGAGTCGCAGATGCGCCTTCACATCGGCCAGCACTGTGGGTTCCGCAGTTGGCGGAATGGTAAGAAGAAGGGCCATATTTTGGTTCCGGAAAAAGAGCCCTCATCCGCCTGTCGGCACCTTCTCCCATGCCAAGTGGCACGGGAGAAGGCAGAATAATTGCCTTCGCCCGTTTGCTTCTTAGCAAATGGGAGAAGGTGCCCGACAGGACGGATGAGGGCGATTGTTACGACACGTCGAACTTCAACATCTTGATGGCATCAAAATCTTGCATGCCGCCACCCACGCGCTTGGTCACATAGAACAGCACGTAAGGCTTTGCGGTAAAGGGGTCACGCAAGATGCGCACACCGATACGGTCCACAATCAAATAACCGCGGTGGAAATCACCAAAAGCAATACCGAAAATACCGGTGGCAATGTCGGGCATATATTCGTTTTCAGTCACAGCAAAGCCCATCAAGGTTGGCTTGCCATCCGCTGCCATTGCCGGCTGCCAGATATATTCATTCTGGTTGTCTTTAAATTTGCGGATCTGTGACTGGGTATTGCGGCTCATCATGAAGCGGCCGTTCGTGCGGTAGCCAGCCTTCACTGCATAGGCAAGATCGAGCAACTTATCAGATGGGGCAGTTGCAGGAAAAGCGCCAGCCACGCCCGTTGCAATATAGCCCGTGTTGCCCCAGGCCCAAGAGGCTTGGGCAATTTTCGGATAGGTGAGCAAGCCTTTGGGTGCGGTAATGCCATCGCCATTGGTGAAGGCGTTGGTTTCCTGTTCGCCAAACACCACTTGCACTTCGCGCGCCATCCATTCGTCAATGTTGACGATTGAATCATCCAGCAAAGCCTGCGTGGCTGCTGGCATGGCATAGAGTTCCATCGTCTGGAATGAAAGATTGGCCAGAGTGGCAGAAGTGGTTTGTGGGCGGTTGGCCGCTTCACCAATCCAACCGGCTTGATGGCCATTGGTGTTGAAAGGCTTGTTATGCACAAAGGCCGAAACCTGGCGCACATCGCAGAACTCACGGAAGGGCGAGGCCTTGGAAATTAAACGGCCAATTTCGGCTTCCGTTTCCGGCGGCACCAAATAGCCACCATCTTGGCCTGAGCCCACAGACATGGCTTTGGCTTCCATGGTGTTGAGAGCAAAAGTGTCACCTTTGCGCACATAGGAATCGAACGCCTTTTTGTGTTCGCTAGGCTCAATCAATGTAGCCGCCGAAAGCTGTGGGCGACGCGATTTGAGAGTCAGATCGTCAATCGCCTTATTGATACGATCAACTTTTTCTGCGGTGATCACATCGGCACTTTGGCGCTTTTCAATTTGGCCCAAGCGTTCGTCATTGGCTTCTTTGAAAGATTCAAAGGCAACCAAAACGTCATCGTAATCAGCGGTGGCTGTGGCCACCTTGGTTTCTAAACTATCCATTCAGTCATACTCCATTAGGGTTGGGCGGTTGGTTTTTGAAAAAGTGAGTCTGCCAATGCCCGTTTGCGAGACTTCACGGCACTCACCCGCGCACCCTGCAACATGGGGAAGGTGACGAGTGATATTTCCCAGAGATCAATGTTGGTCAGAAGCCGCGAATTCGTCATGCGATCTTTGCGTGCACTCACGGTTTTAAAGCCGATGGAAAGCCCATCAATGCCGCCGCTTTCCAGCAGCGCTAAAAGTTCATGGCCCCGTTGCACATTTTTGTTGAGGCGGCCCATCACATAAAGGCCCTTGTCAGTCTCGCGCACTTCCAGCCAAGTGCCCACAGGCTCCGCCGGGTCGTGCTGAAACAACATGCGAATGTCTTCGGCCGGTCGCCTCAACAAAGATGTATGAAACGCGCCGGGCATTACTATATCGCCAGATTGATCGCGTTGACCAAACAGCGAAGCATAGCCAGTAAAAACGCCAGAGCCGGAAGCTGCCGACAAAGGCACCTCCAGCCCGCGCCGTGAAAGACGTAGGGACATGTGATCAATTTCTCTCTGTGTGATTTTTGCCGTCATCCCTGCGAAGGCAGGGATCCAGCTAAGTTATAAACACCGCACCAAGCCAAAGCTGGGCCCCTGCCTTCGCAGGGGTGACGGTAATAAAATTGAAGTGGTACTTCTACCTATACCCAACCGCCTGGCGCTTTTCTGTATCGCTCAGGAAGGTTGAATTATTCACCCGCGACCACAGTGCGTCACGGTCGTGGCTCAGGGCTTCCACTTGATCAAGGTCCAGATCAAGACGCAGGCCTTCTTCAAATTGCGCACCCACAAAGTTACTCAACGCATCAGTCACGCGGCGCAAAGTTGGGATAACGGTTTGCCGCCAAAACACACGGTTGGCTTCAGCAAAATTCGAGTACGTATTATCGCCAGGAATGCCCAGCAACATGGGTGGCACGCCCATGGCCAAAGCTATTTCGCGCGCCGCATTATTTTTGGAGTTGATGAAATCCATATCCTTGGGCGAAAACCCCATCTCTTTCCAATCAAGTCCACCTTCCAACACCATCGGCCTTCCGGCATTCGCAGCACTTTGAAAATTGTCTTGGAGTTCGGCTTTGAGGCGGTCGTATTGTTGCGGCGAAAGCTGGCCGTCACCACCGGAAAATACTAACGCCCCAGAAGGTCTTGCCGCGTTATCAAGCATCGCCTTATTCCACGCCGCAGCGGCATTGTGCGTATCAAGACTTTGGGCAGCAGCCTCAAGTGGTGAAAGACCATAATAGTCATCAAGCGGGTTGAAGAGTTTAAGGTGCAGAACATTCTCAGCCGGCAAATTCGCAAATGCTCCGTTCACAGAGTATCTATACCCCTCAACCCAACCCTTGGCCCCGGGGATCACTTGCATTCGGTCTGGCCGCAAGGACACAAGCTCACGCGGTGTGCCATCCAATGATTGCACCTCCACATAAGAATTGCCCGCCACCAGAAGATAAGACGTGATCGTTTCCAGTAGCTCACGCCGCGTCTGCGCCGGATTGGGCCTAGTTAACAGATCCAGAAAGGCATGAGCTGCAAGTTCAGACTGGCCTTTATAAAGCAGCAGCGGAACCGATGCCACGGCTTCCGCAATCATCCGCACGCTGCGGTAAGCCACTGCGTTGCCGGAAAACCCGGCGCGCGCAAAATGCAGATAGTTGCGCGTGGCCCAATAAGGTTGGCCAACATTATAGAGACTTACCAATGGCAATTGCACCACTGATTTTTGATCAGACGTGAACAGGGATTTGAGTTTTTGAAACATGTATTCTCCGAATAATCTTACCCTTCCTCCCTTTGAAAGGAGGCTAAAGTTCAAACCATGCGCACGCGAGGCTCTGCCTTGCGTTTGGCAAACACTAATTCCGTCACCGCCCACACCAGCGCATCTAATCTATCTGGGCTTTTGCCGTTTTCGATTGCCGCGCACATTTCATCTTCAAGTGCAGGGAATGAACCCACATGATGAACCTTGCTCTGCTCATATAAAGCGGCCACAGGTTCGGCACGTGAGCGCTTTCCCACACTGGCGTGAACCGCACGGTATGGCAGATCCGGGGCCACTTGGCGCAGCACTTGCTCCACCATTGCACCGCCTTGATTCACTTCCGCCACAATGCGTGAAGCATTGTAAGTCTCGTAAACTGCCTTCACTTTTTCAGCCCAGCGTTTCGGGCTGGCGCGTTCTAATGAGGCATCAGCCAACACATAGCAGTGGCCATCATCACCCAAGCCCACCACCACAATGCCGCAAGCATTGCTCTTGGCGTTAAAGCTGGCTGGCGGATCAACGGCCACCACAACACGTTTTAACGGCGGGGAACTCACCACCCGCAGCCGGTCAACATCCTCGCGTTTAAACAGCGCGTCGGGATCATCATCCAACATCTCGCCATCAAGTTCCTGCCTGCCCAGACGCGAGCCACCATAACGAGCCGTCACAATATCCAAGAACGGTTTGGCCAAATGGGCTTTGTTATCATCCGTGCGCGAACGTGAAACCACAGTGGCCTCATCACGCAGTAATTTCTTCAGCAGTGGAATAGGCCGCGGGGTTGTCGTCGCCACAGCCACAGGATTATCGCCTAACCGTAAAGCGAACTGCAACATCTCCCACACTTTCTCGGCATGTTTCCATTTGGCCAATTCGTCACACCAAGCCGCATCAAACTGTGGCCCGCGCAAACCATCTGGCTCTTCAGCTGAGAACACTTGCGCCTGCGCTCCATTGGGCCAAGTGACAACGCGCTTGGATGGTTCAAACTTCGGTCGCAGCTTGGAAGGATGCACTGACAAAAGCCCAGACACACCTTCAATCATAACCAGTCGCGCTTCATCAAAAGTAGGGGCCACCAAGGCAATTCGCAAATTGGCTTTCTGGGCTATGGCCCGCACAAATTCTGCACCGCTTCTTGTCTTGCCGCTGCCACGCCCACCCAGCAAAAGCCAAGTGCGCCAGTTTCCGTCAGGCGGAAGTTGATCCGACCTCGCCCATAACGGCCATTCCCAAAGCAGCGCCTGCACTTGCGCTAGCGTTAGTTTGCGGCTCACTGTCGCTGCCATTTGCGCTTTCGCACAGGCCTGCAATGCGGCCCGCAAGTTCATCACGCTGGGCGTCATCCAGTTGAAGGTTGTCTTGGCGGCGAGAGGTGCGCTGCTTGCGATCTTTGTGTTCAAGCTCAAGAACCTTTTCTAATGTGCGCACCAAAGTGTTGGCCGAACGAATGTCCCGCTCATTTGAAAGCGCGTTCAACTCTTGACCGATGGCCCCAATTTCGCCCTCTAATTGGGTCAGGCGTTTTTGCAAAATTTCTTTGAGGCGACGCAAAGTTTGGCGCGTCGTTTCTGATTTTACATTGGTCTTGTTGGAACCGCGCAAGGTCCAACCCAACGCTTTGGCTTTGCGGCTAAGAGCCTGGCCGGTAATGTTAATCGATGCTGCAATTTGTGCTACAGTTTCTTGCGCCTGCTCATAGCGATCACGCAAAGCCGCCCAATCAGGGCCCGCACCTTCGGTTTCGTCTGTCATTATGTTTGTAATCCCAAGCCCATTTGAGGGCGAACCAGAGGGCCAGTGATTTCTTGACCCATTTTTGGAGTATGTATTGAAATGATGTATGACTTAGTCGGCTATATTAACTGGCTCTAAATGGATTCTCAATTCTGACACCGCCGACCGTTTGACCATCGTGCATGTCTTCACTGAGAAGCAAAGAACAGCCCGCCACTTTTGCTGCCGCTATGATTAAACAGTCGAATATCTGGAAATTGGTCTGGGCTGCGATGTCCAACGCCGCATTCAGAACCTCTACCGAGTTATTAATTACTTTGTGCCGCTTCCAAGCAGCAACAAGATCGCGAGCGTCGGACTTGCTGAGTGATTTTCCATTTTTCGGATTAACTGCATTCCTATAAAATTCTGCCAGCACCTGCACCGAAATTGCAATGCCATCCATCTTCAAGCAAATTTCAGCAATTGCACGCTTCCTGCTTTCGTCGGGTGCATTACTGATTGAATAGAGAAGAATGTTTGTATCCAAGAAGACCGACAATTTCAGCCTCTCACGTACAGTTCATCCCGGCTGTATCGTGGCGAGGCAGAGAAATCGGAAATGCGCTTTCTAACCCTTGTCTCAAGTGCTTCAAGGCGATCGAATTCGCTTAACACTCTGGTTCCCGCAGCGCCATTAAGTGCCGAAAGCTCCACATCAGAAATGATTCTGAATGAGTTGTCGGTGTTGCGGACAATTAGAAAGTTTTGCATGTTTTTAATTTTCGCTTTTGTCTTTGAGGGCGTGCTTGATTTCAGCCTCCACCGGTTTGAGAATAGTCGACAACAAATCGCGTAACTCGATAGCGTCCTGATAAGACAATTGGATATTTGCTCTACTTTTTGATGAGATAGCTAAATCGGTAAATGCCTCAAGAAAAGATATTCTGACACCCGAAGAATTTCCAATTGCCAAAAATCTGTTTGAATAGACGGTTGCCAATTCAGAAGTTAAGATTAACTCGCTGGGATCGATTTTCATTTCTGAGGACATAAATTCATAGTTGCACGCTCGTTTGATTTTCACAAGTTGATCATTTTGACCCATTTTTGGAGTATGACCATATCTAGGGCAATCACCGTACGCTGTCAAGGACTATTTTCCGCATAGAGGACTTAATTTATATCTCATTCATTTCATTTAGCATTTTGAATTGAAATGGCGGTTTTGGCCCTCAAAACGGCAAAGTTAGCTGGTAACAAATACTCTGGTCGCCTAAAACAGAGGGCGAAACATGACACATCCTGCCCCCCCATTATCGCCCGAGGCCCATCAAGCCATTGTCTCGGTGTGCAATTCTTACAACAACAAGCCCGATACGCTGCTTGAGATTCTGCATGACATTCAAGAAAGGCTTGGATATGTGCCTGAAAATGCTCTGCCGATAATCGCCGAAGCACTAAACCTTTCGCGTGCTGAAGTTTACGGCGTTGTCACATTTTACCATGACTATCATTTGAAGCCGCAAGGCAAGCATGTGATTAAAATCTGCCGCGCCGAAGCTTGCCAAAGTGCTGGTGGCTTTGCGGTGATTGCGGCGCTTGAGACTGCGTTAAAGATCAAATTGGGTGAAACCACCGAAGATGGATCGATTTCGTTGGAAGCCGTCTATTGCTTGGGCCTCTGCCCCATGGGCCCTGCCGCACTCATTAACGGCAAACCGAGAGCCGCCATCAAAGCCGACAAAGTTGAAGCTCTGGTGAAGGAGCTTGCATGATGGCAAAAATTTTCATCCCGCGTGACATGTTGGCCAAGGCGTTGGGAGCCGATGAAGTCGCAGAAGCAATTGCCAAAGAGGCACAGGCCAAAAACATCAGTATACAGATCATTCGCAATTCCTCGCGCGGTCTTGCCTGGCTGGAGCCGTTCGTTGAAGTTGAAACGCCAAATGGCCGCATTGGCTATGGTGGCGTGAAAGTTGCAGATGTGAAGTCGCTGTTTACCGCAAATTTTATAGGGGGCGGCAAGCATGAACTCAGCCAAGGTTTGGTTGAGGAAATTCCATTTCTCAAAAATCAACAGCGCCTCACTTTCGCACGCGCCGGGGTGACCGATCCAGTTTCGCTCGAAGACTATATTACCCATGGTGGTTTTGTCGGATTGAAGAAGGCGCTGACGATGAGTGGCGCAGAGATCGTAAAAGAAGTTAGCGAGTCTGGTCTTCGCGGTCGCGGCGGTGCGGGCTTTCCCACCGGCATTAAATGGAAAACCGTGAACGAAGCTAAAGCTTTGCAGAAATATGTGTGCTGCAATGCGGACGAAGGTGATTCAGGAACTTTTGCAGATCGCATGGTGATGGAGGGAGATCCCTTTATGCTCATCGAAGGGTTGGTCATTGCTGGCCTTGCAGGCGGGGCCACCAAGGGCTTTATCTATATCCGCTCGGAATATCCTGATGCCATTGCCACCATGATGGAAGCCATAGCCATAGCTACAAGCGCCAGTTGGCTGGGAGAAAACATTCAGCACACGGATAAATCTTTCACGCTGGAAGTGCGCCGTGGTGCGGGTGCCTATATTTGTGGCGAAGAAACCGCCATGTTGGATTCGCTAGAAGGCAAGCGCGGCGTGGTTCGCGCCAAACCGCCCATCCCCGCACTTGAAGGCCTGTTCGGCCAACCCACCATCATCAACAATGTGCTTTCTTTTTGCGCCGTGCCATTTATCTTGGCCAAAGGTGCCAAGGCCTATGCAGATTATGGCATGGGAAGATCACGCGGCACCATGCCCTTCCAATTGGGCGGCAATCTCAATCAAGGCGGCATCGTCGAAAAAGCCTTTGGCATCACCCTTCGCGAATTGGTCGAAGATTTCGGCGGCGGGCCTTACATGGGTAAACCCTTGCGCGCCGTGCAAGTGGGTGGGCCGCTTGGTTCTTATCTCTCGGCTGCCGAACTTGACATCAAAATGGATTACGAAACTTTGGCCGCCAACGGTGCCATGTTGGGCCACGGTGGCATTGTAGTTTTTGATACGTCTGTCGATATGGCCGCACAAGCGCGTTTCGCGATGGAATTCTGCGCCATTGAATCGTGTGGCAAATGCACGCCGTGTCGCATCGGCTCAACGCGTGGTGTCGAAGTGATCGACAAAATCGTTGCGGGCGAAAACCGCATAGTCAATGCAGCATTGCTCGAAGACCTTTGCACCACCATGACAGATGGCTCGCTCTGCGCCATGGGTGGGTTAACGCCCATGCCCGTGATGAGCGCTCTCACCAAATTTCCTGAAGACTTCGGCTTACCGAAAATCAAGAATATCGCTGCGGAATAGGAACAGGCTATGTTGATCAAAGAAGCCGATTACGGCACACCAAAATCTGAAGCCACCAAAATGGTCACGTTGGAAATTGATGGCCATGAAGTGACTGTGCCGGAAGGCACGTCAATCATGCGGGCCGCCATGGAGCTTGGCACCAAAATCCCAAAACTCTGCGCTACTGATTCAGTCAAAGGCTTCGGTTCATGTCGCCTATGCCTCGTTGAGATTGAGGGCCGCAAAGGCACACCAGCTTCTTGCACCACGCCTGTGGCGCAAGGACTCAAGGTTCACACTGAGAATGACCGCCTGAATAAACTCCGTAAAGGCGTGATGGAACTTTATATCTCAGACCATCCGCTCGATTGTCTCACTTGTGCCGCCAATGGCGATTGCGAATTGCAAGATATGGCCGGAGCCGTGGGCTTGCGCGATGTGCGCTATGGCTATGATGGCGAGAACCACGTTTTCAAGAAACACGATGGCGCTGAGAATTTTCTTTTCAAGGCCAAAGATGAATCCAACCCCTATTTCACTTTTGATCCCGCCAAGTGCATTGTGTGTTCACGTTGCGTGCGGGCTTGCGAAGAAGTGCAAGGCACTTTTGCCTTAACCATTGATGGCCGCGGTTTTGCCAGCCACGTTTCGGCAGGCATGGATGAAGGCTTTATGAATTCGGAATGTGTGTCTTGCGGCGCTTGCGTGCAAGCCTGTCCCACCGCAACGCTCACTGAAAAATCAGTCATCAAAGTGGGGCAACCAGAACATTCGGTTCTCACCACTTGTGCTTATTGTGGGGTAGGATGTACTTTCAAGGCTGAGATGAAGGGCGACGAAGTGGTGCGCATGGTGCCTTACAAAGATGGCGGCGCAAATGAGGGCCATTCTTGTGTTAAGGGCCGCTTCGCCTGGGGCTATGCCACGCATAAAGACCGCATGTTGAAGCCAATGATCCGTACACGGATCACTGACCCTTGGAAAGAAGTGGAATGGAACGAAGCCATTCAATTCGCAGCCTCGCGGTTCAAAACTATTCAAGAGCAATACGGTCGTCACTCGATTGGTGGCATCACTTCATCGCGCTGCACCAATGAGGAAGTTTACGTGGTGCAGAAAATGATCCGCGCCGCCTTTAAGAATAATAATACTGATACTTGTGCCCGCGTCTGCCATTCACCCACGGGTTACGGCCTTTCCAAAACCTTCGGCACTTCGGCGGGGACGCAAGATTTTAAATCTGTGGCCAAGGCTGACGTGATCATGGTGATCGGCGCCAACCCCACACAGGGTCATCCGGTTTTTGCCTCGCGTATGAAAAAACGCATTCGCGCGGGTGCCAAGCTTATCGTGATTGATCCACGCGCCACGGAATCTGTGCGCTCGCCTCACATTGAAGCGCAACATCACTTGCAGCTTCGGCCCGGCACCAATGTGGCTGTGATTAACGCTATGGCGCATGTGATCATCACTGAAGGCTTGCAGAACCAGACGTTTATTGATGATAGGTGTGATCTTACCGAATTCAATCGTTGGATGCAATTCATCAGTGCTCAGAACAATTCACCTGAGGCTCTGGAAGCCGAAACTCGCGTTCCCGCTGATGAAGTGCGCAAGGCTGCAAGACTTTATGCCACAGGCGGCAACGCCGCTATCTATTATGGCCTCGGTGTCACTGAACATAGCCAAGGTTCCACCATGGTGATGGGCATGGCCAATCTTTCCATGCTCACCGGAAATATCGGCCGCGAAGGTGTGGGCGTAAACCCATTGCGCGGCCAGAACAATGTGCAAGGCGCTTGCGACATGGGCTCGTTCCCGCATGAATTGCCGGGCTATCGCCATATCTCAGACAATGCGGTGCGGCAGGTGTTTGAAGATGTGTGGCAAACGGCGATCGACAGTGAGCCTGGTCTGCGCATCCCAAATATGCTCAGTGCTGCGGTTGAAGGTTCCTTCAAGGGCATCTTTATTCAGGGCGAAGACATTGCGCAGTCAGATCCTAACACCAAGCACGTTACGGCCGCGCTGGAAAATATGGAATGCGTTGTGGTGCAGGATCTGTTCCTCAATGAAACGGCAGCCTTCGCCCATGTGTTTTTGCCGGGCACTTCATTTCTTGAGAAGGACGGTACATTTACGAATGCCGAGCGCCGCATTAACCGTGTGCGCCCCGTGAAGGCCCCGATGCAAGGCAAGCAAGAATGGCAAGTGGTTTGCGAATTGGCGCAGGCCATGGGCTATGACATGCGCTATGACAATGCTGCGCAAATTATGGATGAGATTGCCCGGGTCACACCCACTTTTGCAAATGTGTCTTTTGCCAAGCTTGATGAAAAGGGTTCCATTCAATGGCCCTGCAATGCCAACGCTCCGGATGGCACACCCACTATGCACATTGGCAAGTTTGTGCGTGGCCAAGGCCGCTTTATGCTGACGGAATATGTGGCCACACCAGAGCGCGCCAATCGTGATTTCCCGCTGATCCTCACCACGGGGCGCATTCTCTCGCAATATAACGTGGGGGCACAAACACGGCGCACTGAAAATTCGCAATGGCATTCAGAAGACGTTTTAGAAATTCATCCAAGTGATGCGGAACTGCGCGGCATTCGTGAAGGCCAGATGGTGTCTCTCACCAGCCGCATCGGTGGCACAACGCTGCGTGCCGAGATCACTGAACGGGTTCCACCCGGTGTTGTCTATACAACGTTCCATCACCCGGTGACGGGTGCCAACGTGATCACCACAGAATATTCCGATTGGGCAACAAATTGCCCGGAATATAAAGTGACGGCAGTTCAAGTGAATCCTTCCAACCAACTATCAGAATGGCAGAAGGAATGGGAAGGCCGCGAAGATATGAATAAGCGCGTGGCGGCGGAGTGAACAAGCATTTGACTTCTACTTCCCTCCCCCCTTCAGGGGAGGGTCGGGGTGGGGTTGGTTCCGTGAATCCTAAATTCAAAGTTGCCTCGTTGAACCACCCCCACCCTGCCCTCCCCCGCGAAGGGCGGAGGAGGGAGGAGTTCAGCTCAATTGAAGCGACGGGAACTCTAAACGGCCAACGTGTGACGTGGTCGCTTCCTGAAGAAGTTCCGGTGGCCATTTTGTTGAATTCGCGTTCTCATGTTGTGATGATGGCCACGCCGGAGGATTTGGAAGACTTCGCGCTGGGCTTTGTTCTGAGTGAGGGGTTGGTGGCGCATCACTCCCACGTTGATAATGTGATCGTGCTGAAACAGGACGAAGGTCTCAGTGTTGATGTGGCCATTGCAAAAAATAAATTACTCCGTGAACGGATGGTTAAGCGGAACATGGAAGGCCGTGTGGGCTGCGGGCTATGTGGCATTGCGGAATTGGAAGATGCGATTCGCATGCCCGCCAGCAAGGTAAAGCAAGTCGCTTTTTCCACAACCGCCGTTGAAGCGGCTTTTTCTGCCCTGCCCCAGCATCAACCGATGAATGCGGTGAACCGCACAGTTCATGCTGCGGTATTTTGCTCCGTGGACGGAGCAATTTTGTTGGCCCGCGAAGATGTGGGTCGTCATAATGCTTTGGATAAGATCATCGGGGCCATGGCGCGGGCTGGCATCTCGCCGGAGAATGGTTTTGTGGTGATGTCTTCACGCTGTTCATTTGAACTGGTGCAAAAATGCGCAACTGTGGGCATTGGCGCTTTGGCAACTATATCGGCGCCCACGGCGCTGGCCTTTAAACTGGCAAAACAAGCTGGATTAAAACTTGCTGCAAGTGCACATCAGGGCGTTATGATTTTCGACGGAGTTGACAATGGAACAAGCTGAAATGATCCGCATGGCCAACCAGATTGCTGGGTACTTCAAGAACTATGGATCTGAAGACGGCAAAAAAGAAGTGGCCGCCCATCTCAATAATTTTTGGGAGCCGCGAATGCGCGAGAAGTTTTTTCAACATCTTTCCACTGGCGGTGCTGGTTTCGACCCTTTGGTGATTGAAGCTTCAAAATTAGTGCGCAAGCCAGATAATCACAAGGCCGTGCAAAGCCAATTGCCCAAACATGGCGAAGAGAGTTAAGGCTTGCGCTTGGCCTTTGGCAATTTCCAAAGATGATCGACTAGCTCATCTACCATAATGCCTTTTTCGGAATAGGCTTCGCCCGCCACGGAAATGCCAGCTTGGCGCACTGTATCAGGTGAACCCGAAACCAGCGGGTGCCACCAAGCCAATCCGCGCCCTTCGTGCAAGCGACGATAAGCGCAGGATTCAGGAAGCCAGTCCAGCTCACCCACATTTTTCGGCGTGAGTGCAACACAATCAGATACACGCTTATGCCGATTTTTATAATCCGTACACTGACATTTATCCAAATCGAGTAATTTGCAAGCAGCACGGGTGTAAAGGAACTCGCCCGTGTCTTCGTCTTCCAGTTTATTCAGGCAACAGCGGCCGCAGCCATCGCACAGAGATTCCCATTCTTCGCGGGACATCTCAACTAAAGTTTTTGACTTCCAAAATGGCAGAATGGACATTGCCCCTTATTGCACAACTTTGCCGTTAAAGGCATAGCACAAGCTTTCAATTTCTTGCTCATCGTATGGTTAGCTACCCAAATCACATTTCTCTAACTTTACGGCGGATGAATTTGCGGTACGAAGACAGATTTGCAGGACGTTATAACTTTAGCTGCAATTTCAATGGGGGGGTCAGTACGATATTTGAAATTTAGGCGAAATCTGTCGCAATGCTACCATTTTCAATGGGCAAAAGTGTGTGAACCGCTAGATGGGCTTAACTTGCTTCCTAACGTGACCCGGATTATGCGCATCGATGAACGGAATTTGACTTGAGCTTGCTTCCCACCCGCAACCGTTTTTACCGCACCATTTGGACGGCTGACTCTTACGTTAGTTCGGCTGTCCATGAAGTTTGGCGTGCCCTGCGCGCGGGCGGCTCGGCCTATTCGTCTTGGTTATACCGCTGGTTTCGCTTAGGCGGATTAAAGCGCATCGTTGTTGATCTTGTGGATGATGGATTTACATTTTTGGTGGTGCTGGCTTTTGGGTTGTTGGCCTATGCCGTGCCGCCGTTTTCGGGGGCTGGCGATATTTGGAATCGTGGCCGACAATTTGCCATCACCTTTACCGATCAAGACGGCAACATTATCGGCCGGCGCGGCATCAGCCAAAATGACACTATCCCGCTTGAGGACATTCCACCCGTTTTAATCAAGGCCGTGTTGGCCACCGAAGATGCCCGCTTTTATGACCATTTTGGCGTGGACATCATCGGCACACTTCGCGCCGTGGTGCACAATACGCGCGGTGGATCCAAACAGGGTGGTTCGTCGATCACGCAACAGGTGGTGAAAAACCTGTTCCTCTCACCTGAAAAAACCATGCGCCGCAAAGTGAATGAGGCTTTCTTGTCACTGTGGGTGGAAGAGCGGCTGACGAAGAATGAAATTCTAAAACTTTATCTTGATCGCTCTTATTTAGGCGGCGGTACTTATGGCGTGGAAGCGGCCTCACAATTTTATTTTGGCAAATCAGTGCGTGATATTGGCTTGCCTGAAGCTGCCGTTCTGGCTGGCTTGTTTAAGGCCCCAACGCAATATGCGCCCCATGCCAACCCGGAGGCTTCAAAGGCGCGGGCCAATGTGGTGCTTTACCGGATGCTGGATGCGGGCTTCATCAACCAAGGGGAATTGCTGCAAGCCAAACGTTCACCAGCGCTGATCACCCAGCCCAACGTTCTAGCCAGCCCGAATTGGTTTTTGGATTGGGCCTATCAAGACACGCTTGATGTGATTGCGCGACAGAACTTGAAAAATGATTTTGTATTCGAGGTGAAAACCACCATCAACATGAAACTGCAAAATGCCTCACAAGCGATTTTGAATGATGTTGTGGATAATCAAGGCCCGCCGGGCCAATTCTCGCAAGCGGCTTCCATCACCATGGCCCCTGATGGGGCTGTGCGCTCTATTGTGGGCGGGCGCGACTATGGTGACAGCCAGTTTAACCGCGCCATCATTGCCAAACGTCAGGTGGGGTCATCTTTCAAGCCATTCGTCTATCTAACGGCACTTGAACACGGTTATAATCGCAATACGATGGTGGAAGACAGCACCGCTTGCGTGGGTGAATGGTGCGTGCATAATTTCAACGCAGAATCATTTGGCCGCATTCCCCTTTGGCAAGCGCTGGCACATTCAGTGAATACGATCGCTGTGAAGTTGATGATTGATGTGGGGCGAAAAAATGTGGAAGCCACGGCCCACAGGGTGGGCGTGCAAGGCCTTATCGATCCCTACCCAACAATGTCAATTGGTACGAGTTCGCTCACCCTGATTGACATGGCCACTGGCTATGCCACTTTTGCACAAGGCGGCAAGCTGGCCCATCCTTATGCCGTTCTTGAAATTCATAAGCCGAATGGAGAATTGCTCTTTAGCCATGCAGGCAATGAGAAAGATGCCCCGCAAGTTGACCCTTTTGACAAAGTGGCAGAGCTTAATTCCATGATGCATGATGTGGTGACGTCTGGCACAGCCACTCGCGCACAACTGGGCTATGCTCCTGTGGCCGGCAAGACGGGCACCAATGCCAATTACCGCGATGCCTGGTTTTTTGGTTTTTCCGCCCATCATGTGACGGGCGTTTGGGTGGGCAATGACGACAATTCATCCATGGATTCAAGCAAAGCCAGTGCCGTAACAGGTGGCCGCGTGCCCGGGCCAGCGTGGAAGCGCATTATGGACGTGGCAGAGTTTGGCTTGAAGCCCGAAGGCTTGCCGGGTGTGCCCATAGACGCCACGTATAAACCGCCATTGACCGCCATTGACGATCCGGTTCTTAACTTGGCAGCACCTGTTGCAGCACCGACTCCGCCTTTGCCATTGACTGACGAAGAGGCGGGCGCGGAAACGGCTGGTTTGACAGTTGATCAAGCCGATAGCCGATCCAAGGATGTGCTGAACAGTATGATGGATTTGTTCCAAAATGTTTCTGCGCCCGCGAGTGCGCCATCCAGCCCGACCCCAATTAGTCAACCGCACCGCATTCGTCACCGCGCGACCGTGGTTCATCGGCAAGTGCAAGTTGCGCCTAAACCGCAAAGCCTTATTGACTTGATATTTGGACGATAAGGCTGAGGTAGGCATCCCAATAAAATTCAGCTATCATCCCATCGGGCAGTATTGATGCGAGCGATTTTTTGAAATCATGAGATCTTCCATTGGCAGTGCGGTTTTGTTGGTTGGCGCTGTTGCGGGCTATATCACTGGCCAGCAAGCGCTTGGTCGCGCTGGGCAGGTGCCGGTTCCAAACAGTAAGTGGGTGCAAGATATTCTGAACCCAAAAGACACATATGCACTTTATGCCGCTGGCCATTTTCGTAGCGCTGGCCAACTTCCGCCGAGCCGTGCCACACGGCTTTACACGCGCGAAGTGGATGAAGACGGCGCCAGCTTGCGCAGCTCATGCAGCTATCAATTGAGTGGCCATGAGCCTGATGCGCGGTGGTGGTCGGTCAATGTGGCGCCTGCCGGTGGATCTTCAGTCGCAGCATCCTTCACAGCGCGTGATGTAATTATGAACAGCGATAGCGAATTTTCACTGGCCATTTCCAAGCATGCGTCAACGGGCAATTGGTTGCAGCCCAGCGAGTTGGGCGCGATGCGCGTTATTTTGATTTTGAATGAACCTTATATGACCGGCAAAATGCTTGGTGCTGCATTGCCAACTCTGAAAAGAGTGAGCTGCGAATGATGGGACGTTTGTATTGGTTTTTTACGGCAGCATTTCTTGGCATTGCAGTTCACATTGCCACAATTTTGTATTTGCCCAGTGTGAGTTTCAACCACAACCTGGCGCAGGTGACAGCGCAAGCCCCGCGCAATTCATTTTTTGTGATGAAGCCAGAACAGCAAATTGCACTTTTGGCCACCGCTACCACGCAAGATGTGGTTGGTCTTTGCTTGGTTGATGTGAGCAAAGGCAACATTGCCATTTCCGCCCAAGGTCTCAATCAACTTTGGTCTGTGGCCATTTACAATGCCTCTGGTCAACAAGTTTATGCAATCAACGATGTTGAAGCAGGCACAGGTGATTTCAGCATTGAACTGTCAAAAGCAAAAAGTCTTTGGCAGCAAGTGACGAGTAAGCCCGCCGCAGAGGACGCCAAGGTGATTGAAAATATCGGTTGGCATGCGGAATTGAGTGAGAATACCGCAATCGCGGTATTGTGGATGCCGGTGCCTGATGCCAATCAACGGCCCGCACTGGAGGCCGCAGCGAAAGCAACCAGCTGTAAGGCCAAATAAGCTTAGTAAACCCCAGTTGCGGTTAATCTACCATGCTGATGATGGTTCCGATTTTTGGTTTATTGGAACTGAAACAATAGGCTACCAGACATGACAGGATGTGGACAAAGGCGTTGACGGGAGAGCGGT
>JAYVOQ010000099.1:0-5273 GCA_043757845.1 Hyphomicrobiales bacterium
GCCCGCAAGCGACAAAAACCGCCGCGCCTGATTGCCATCCCTAGATTTCTTCGCAAACCGCCGAAGTGCCAAAGAAGAAAAATCAGTTCGCAATTTTACGGCTGATGCCATGATGCAAGTCCTCCTCGCACCATAGAATCAGATTTTTCGATTCGAGGGAATCCTTAACGAGTCAGAGTTCACCACCTTTGGTATTACTCCTCAATTGACTGGTTCGATTGAAGTCAAGGTATGGCGAGTCTGTCGCCTCACAGCTTGGGGACGATCTTCAACATCATTACGCGCATTATATGACTGCTATTCCATTCCAACGAAAATAACTTAACTCTAGCGTGCGGGCGACTGCCGCGAGAGATTTTATTTTGCCCGTTTATCTTCTATATCAGGGGCGTGCGGAAATCTTGATTTGTGATCGCGATCGGTCACACTCATGTGGTTCCTTGTATATTGTTCCGAAGCGTCGCGCAGCGGTTGGAAATCCCAAGGGAAATGGCCACCTAATTTCATCGCTTTATACATCATCAAACGGGCTTGCTGGCTTTGCAATACTTGCTGGTGGATTTTTGGAATATCGAATTTAGCAACCACTTCAGCTAGAAATTTTTTGCCGAGCGGGTGTGTGGCCGCGAGGCTGTGCAATTCGTTTGGATCGTCGATCAAATTGAAGAGTTGGTCGGGATCAGTTGGGGCATGGATGAATTTCCATGGGCCTCGGCGCAACATATACATGGGCGAGACTGTGCCCTCGGCCAGATATTCGCCCCATGCTGTGGCATCAGAATGCTCAGTGCCGCCATGCAAAAGCGGCAAAAGCGAGCGTCCATCAACGGGCCGCGCTGAAGTTTCTGTTCCGCCAATCGCTGCCAGTGTGGGCATGATGTCTGCGAGAGAAACGGGCTCCGCACAACGTCGTGGCTTCATGGTTGGTGGATGCCACACAATCAACGGCACATGGGCCGATGGTTCCAGATAACTCATCTTATACCACAGACCCCGTTCACCCAGAAAATCACCATGGTCGGAGGTGAATACAATCACTATGTTTTCAAGTTGGCCTAGTGCTTTAAGCGTATCAATAAGCTGGCCCACCAGATCATCGACGTAAGAGATATTGGCATAATAGCCATGACGGGCGGCGCGAATGTCAGCCTCCATCACCGTGTAATCATCCATCGCACTCACATCATAAAGGCGCTGTGAATGGGCATCCAGATCAGCGCGATTCAAACGCGGCACAGACGGCAGATCGATATCTGCGTCTTTATACAAATCCCAAAATGTCTTGCGCGCTGCATAAGGATCATGCGGATGGGTGAATGACACCAACATGGCAAAAGGTTTTTCGGGCGAGAAGCGCGCATAGTCATAGAGTTTGCGCTTGGCTTGAAAAGCCACGTCATCATCAAACTCAAGTTGATTGGAAATCTCGGCGATGCCGGGTTGCAACACCGATGTCATATTATGATACCACCAATCAATGCGCTCTTGCTTCAAACGCCAATCCGGCGTCCAACCAAAATCAGCCGGATAAATATCAGTGGTCAGGCGCTCTTCAAGGCCGTGCAATTGATCAGGCCCGACGAAATGCATTTTGCCGCTGAGGCAAGTGCTATAGCCAGCCAAGCGCAGATAATGCGCCCAAGTGGGAATGGCGGAGGGGAACTCTGCTGCATTGTCATAAACGCCAGTGCGCGACGACAGCAATCCCGTCATCACGGTGGCGCGCGCCGGGGCACACAATGGCGAGGTGGAATAGCAATTTTCAAATACCACGCCTTCATTCGCCAGCCGAGTCAGGTTGGGCGTTTTCACCAAGGGATGGCCATAAGCGCCAAGGTAACGCGCGGCCAGTTGGTCGGCCATAATGAAGAGGATATTGGGTTTTGCGGATTTTGCCACTATATTGCTCATATGAAATCTGTGGTTCTGTTGCTGATCAGGATTTACCAACTCACCCTATCATCTTTCATGGGGCGAACGTGCCGATTTTTGCCGACTTGTTCAGATTATGCGACAGAGGCTATCAACCGTCACGGTGTGTTATGTGGCGGGGCTTTGGCTTTTAAGCGGATGAGCCGCTGCCACCCTTGGGGCGGAGAGGGTTTTGATGCGGTGCCAGAAACCTGTGGGTGTTGTGGCAAAACAAAAGGGCCGGAATAAATCCGGCCCCGAATACGTGTTTTAAATAAATCTTAGAAAGCCCAGATGGCGGCGGCCTTAATTTCGTGTTCGCCACCCCAGTTCCAATCCACGTTACAGCAGCCAGCCTGATATTTTGTGTTTGGGAATTGGGTGTAAAGATATTCCATGCGCAGGCGCAAGCGGTCACTCACAGCGTGTTCCATACCCGCACCCACTGTCCAGCCAAATTGATCAGCTTTTAAGTGGCTTGGAACAGCGGCCACTATGCCATTCAGTTCACCTTGGGCATAAGCGCCACCAGCGGTGACGTAGAATAATGTATCATCCATCGCCCAACCCGCACGGCCGCGCACGGTTGCGAGGTAATTCATGTTAAAGCGGAAATCAGCGGTTGGCAGCGTGTTGCGCACGATGTCTGATGATGTGCCAAGATCAGCTTCAGCACCCAGAACGATCTGGTCAATTTGGTAGTTATAGCCAACCAAGGCACCACCTTTGAAGCCGCAGCCGCCGTTGCTGTAATCAAGGCCGGAGCCATTATCATGAAGGTTGCCACGGCCATCAAGGCACGAAAGACCCATCCAGCCACCGGCATATACGCCCGTCCAATCATAATGCGCTGCGCGTAAATTGTTCACAGGGGGTGGGGGCGGAAGCGTTTCCAGATCAGCGGCGAGGGCAGAAATTGCGGGCAAAAGTGCGCCCAAGGCGACGGTGAAACGAATTAGATGCTTAATCATTTTGGATACCCTTGACTGTTGAACTCACAATAGTTGGGATCAACATGAAGCGTTAAGGTTAACGCTGGGTTAGAGAAAGGTTGCGTTTTCGTAAATTTGTAAAATATCTTGCTGACTTGACGACAGCTTTTCGCCAAGGCAAAGCCTAACCGTTGTTGAATTGACCTACCCGGGCTGTTGCCGGGAGTGGGCAGAAAGGACTTATATGATTACGTTAACGTTCCCAGACGGCGCCAAGCGCCAAGTTGAGGCTGGGGCAACGGCCGCACAAGTTGCGGCTTCCATTTCAAAATCGCTGGAGAAAAAAGCCGTGGCCGCCTTGGTCAATGGCCAACTTGTTGATCTGGCTGATCCGATTGTGGGCGATGCTACATTACAGATTGTGACGCGCGAGGATGACCGCGCGTTGGAACTTATCCGCCATGATGCAGCACACGTGTTGGCTGAAGCCGTGCAGGAACTTTTCCCCGGCACGCAAGTGACGATTGGGCCGGTGATTGAGAACGGCTTCTATTACGATTTCTTCCGCAATGAACCTTTCACCACGGCAGACTTCGCGCCCATTGAAAAGAAAATGCGTGAAATCATTGCGCGCGATAAACCTTTTACCAAGTCCACCAAAACGCGTGAAGAAGCCAAGGCATTTTTCCGCGCCAAGGGCGAGAACTTCAAGGTGGAATTGGTGGATACCATTCCAGGCAATGAAGATATCAAGTTCTATGATCAAGGTGGCTGGATAGATTTGTGCCGCGGGCCACACATGACGTCCACCGGAAAAATCGGCAACGCTTTCAAACTTATGAAAGTGGCGGGCGCATACTGGCGCGGCGATAGCAAGAATCCAATGCTCACGCGCATTTATGCAACGGCTTGGGCCAATGACAAAGACTTGGCCGCTTATGTTACGGCTTTGGAAGAAGCCGAAAAGCGTGATCACCGCAAACTGGGCCGCGAGATGGATTTGTTCCATTTCCAAGAGGAAGGCCCTGGTGTGGTGTTCTGGCACCCGAAGGGCTGGACGATTTTTCAACAACTGATTGCTTACATGCGCCGTCGCTTGAATAAGTTGGACTATCAAGAGGTGAACGCGCCGCAGTTGTTGGATAAGAGCTTGTGGGAAACATCTGGCCATTGGGGCTGGTATAAAGAAGCCATGTTCGGGGCCACGCCTGCAGGCGCTGAGGCTGAAGATGGTGACCGTGTCTATGCCATCAAACCAATGAACTGCCCTGGCCACGTGCAGATTTTCAAACATGGCTTGCGTTCATATCGCGAGCTGCCGATGCGCCTTGCCGAATTTGGCGCGGTGCATCGCTATGAACCTTCTGGTGCTTTGCACGGGCTGATGCGGGTGCGCGGCTTCACACAGGATGATGCGCATATTTTCTGCACGCCAGAGCAGATGAAAGATGAGTGCTTGAAGATCAATGATCTCATTCTCTCAACCTATAAAGATTTCGACTTTGGGCAGATTGTGGTGAAGCTTTCCACACGTCCTGAGAAACGCGTTGGCACGGATGCGGATTGGGATCGTGCCGAGGCCATCATGTTGGACGTGCTGGAACAAATCGCTGCCGAGAGCGGCGGCAAAATTAAAACCGCAATCAATCCGGGCGAGGGCGCTTTTTATGGCCCCAAGTTTGAATATGTTCTGCGTGATGCGATTGGCCGTGATTGGCAATGCGGCACCACGCAAGTTGACTTCAATCTGCCGGAACGCTTCGGTGCGTTTTACATTGGCGAAGATGGGGCCAAGCATGTTCCCGTGATGATCCACCGCGCCATTTGTGGCTCCATGGAGCGCTTCTTAGGTATATTGATTGAGCATTTTGCCGGGCATTTCCCGCTGTGGCTTGCTCCTGTGCAAATTATGGTGTGCCCGATCACGACGGAGGTTGATGGTTATGCCACGGAAGTTTTGCAGAAACTGAAGAACGCTGGCCTGCGCGCCGAGGCCGATCTGCGCAATGAGAAGATCAACTATAAAGTGCGTGAACATTCGGTTACGAAAGTTCCAGTAATTCTTGTGGTGGGCAAACGCGAGATGGAAGAGAAGTCTGTGAACATGCGAAGGCTGGGTTCGCAGGATCAGAAGGCGATGAGCTTTGATGAGGCGTTGGGTGCGCTGGTGAAGGAAGCAACGCCACCGGATTTGAGGTGATTGTAAATGTTAGCCCTTCAACGAGCAATTCCAGATATTGACATCCTCCTTTCGTTAACGCCAGAGGAATTGGGAGGAAAAATTATTTTTCTACTTCGTAACATTCCCAAGAACGAAAATAGTGGTAACTTTCACGCTGGTTCTTTTTCTCTTGAGTTTGATCCCAAAGAACATTTGGGGATACCGGGCTATCCTCCTATTAAAGTCGCTTTAGCTAAACAGGCATTTTT
>JAYVOQ010000100.1:0-20038 GCA_043757845.1 Hyphomicrobiales bacterium
ATTTTAGATTCTTACCGCGCCGTCCGCGATGATTTAGTAAAACGCGTAAAACAAAGATTTGGGACTTAAATCCGTCGCAAATAAACAGTACGAACCTTGTGGTCGGCCCCCTTACGCAAAACCAAGTCAGCTCTTGGTCTGGTGGGTAAGATATTTTCCTTGAGGTTTACCAGATTTATCGTTTCCCAAAGCCTGGTGGCCATGCCGATCGCTTCTTTTATGGAAATGCTGGAGTAGCGGTGGAAGTAAGACTTTGGATCTTTAAACGCACCAGACCGCAATGCCAAAAATCGGTTCACATACCACTGCCGCAAATCTGCTTCCTCGGCATCAATGAAAATCGAAAAATCAAAATAGTCCGACACATTGGGAATACCGCGTCCATCTCGCGGCGGGCGGCCCGTTTGCAGCACATTTATGCCTTCAACAATCAGGATATCAGGTTGGTCAATCACCTGTGATTTACCATCCAAAACATCATAACTGAGGTGCGAATAAAGCGGTGTTTCCACATCCCGTTCACCCGCTTTGATGGCCGACATGAAGCGCAGAAGATTGGGCAGATCATAAGATTCAGGAAAGCCCTTGCGTGCCAGCAACCCTTCTTTTTCAAGCCGTGCATTAGGCAACAGAAAACCATCAGTAGTCACCAAGTCAACTTTAGGGGTGGACGGCCAGCGCGAAAGCAAGCGGCGCAATATGCGCGCCGTTGTACTTTTGCCGCTGGCCACACTGCCAGCCACGCCAATAACATAAGGCACCTTCAGATCATGCCGATGCAGAAACATATTTGAACCATTGAAAAGTTTCTGGCTGGCTTGCACATAAAGATTAAGCAACCGCGACAATGGCAAATAAATCATCTCAACTTCGGTAAGGTCAACCTTGTCGGTAAGGCTGCGCACTTCGTCAAGATCAGCCTCAGTCAAAGTCAACGGCGTATCGGCGCGAAGTGCGGCCCAATCATCGCGTACAAAGCGCCGGAAGGGCGAAACCTCGCGGGCAAAATCTTCGTCTAAATCAGCCACGACGGCCGGCTTTCTCATCAAGCCCGCTCTGTGCCTCGCGTGATGCCAGAACAGTTTCAACCTCGGCCAGCGAAACGCCGGAAGCTTGTAGAAGAACCAACAAATGATAGATCACATCAGCCGCTTCCTGAGCCGTGTGGGCCTTATTTTTGGATGACGCGGCCAAAGCCAGTTCAAAAGCTTCCTCACCAAATTTTTTGGCGCATTTGTCAATACCATCGTGCAACAGCTTCGCGGTATAGGAACGATCAGGTGAAGTAGCGGCCCGCGCCGCAATGGTAGCGGCTAACTTGTTAATTGTGCTCATGTGGTCATCCTCATCGGGATCCCTGCCGCCGCCATATGTGCCTTAGCTTGACCAATGGTGAAAGTTCCAAAATGGAAAATGGAAGCCGCAAGAACCGCCGTTGCATGGCCATCGCGAATACCTTCAACCAGATGATCCAGAGTACCCACGCCGCCAGAGGCGATAACCGGAATGGAAACGGCGTCTGCCACCGCAGCGGTAAGCGCGATGTTGAAGCCTTGGCCCGTGCCGTCGCGGTCCATCGACGTCAACAGAATTTCACCAGCGCCCAATGCCGTCACTTCGCGGGAAAACTCAACCGCATCAATGCCAGTCTCCTTGCGCCCACCATGAGTAAAAATCTCAAACTTGCCGGGCGATGTTTCCTTGGCATCAATGGCCACAACAATGCACTGTGAGCCGAATTTCTCTGCCGCCTCCTTCACAAATTCACGCCGTGCCACGGCGGTGGAATTGATCGAAACCTTGTCTGCACCCGATAACAATAAATTACGAATATCATCCAGCGTGCGCACACCACCACCAACGGTGAGAGGCATGAAACACTGTTCCGCCGTGCGCCGCACCACATCAAACATGGTGCCGCGATTTTCATGCGTGGCGGTAATGTCAAGAAAGCACAACTCATCCGCCCCCGCTTTATCATATGCTTTTGCAGCCTCCACCGGGTCGCCCGCATCGCGCAGATCAACAAAGTTCACGCCTTTGACAACGCGCCCGTCTTTCACATCAAGGCAAGGGATCACTCTCATTTTTAACATCACGCCGCCCTCAAAATTTGCAATGCTTCCACCGCGTCAATGCGCCCGTCATAAAGAGCGCGGCCGGTGATAGCGCCTGCAAGCTTCTTCGCATCTGGCTGCATCATGCGGTGAATGTCATCAAGTGAGGCCAGCCCACCTGACGCTATCACTGGAATTGAAACGGCATCAGCCAGCGCCAGCGTCGAAGGCCAATTGATCCCGCTCAAAATGCCGTCGCGGTCAATGTCGGTGTAAATAATTGCCGCCACGCCTGCGCCTTCAAACTTCTTAGCCAGTTCGATGACACCTAGTGAGGAAGCCTCAGCCCAACCTTCCACTGCAACCTTGCCGCCCTTGGCATCAATGCCCACCGCCACCTTACCAGGAAATTTTTTGCAGGCTTCTATCACCAGTTCGGGATCGCGCACCGCCACAGTGCCTAAAATCACGCGTGCCAACCCGCTGGAAAGCCAGCTTTCAATATGTTCCAAACTGCGAATGCCGCCGCCAAGCTGGACGGGATTTTTGGTGACGCGCAGAATAGCTTTCACCGCTGCGCCATTCACCGATTTGCCTTCAAACGCGCCGTTAAGATCAACCACATGAAGCCATTGAAAACCTTGTTGTTCAAAAGCCAGCGCCTGTGCGGTGGGGCTCTCATTGTAAATAGTCGCCTGCGCCATATCGCCCAGCTTCAAGCGAACACATTTGCCGTCTTTAAGATCAATGGCAGGAAATAGAATCACGGCTTCCACCGCAGAAAATTTGCAATCAGCGCTAACCCCAGCGCCTGACTCTTTTCAGGATGGAACTGCGTGCCCACCATATTGTCATAGCCCACCATGGCTGTGACCGCGCCACCGTAATCCGCTGTCGCAATCACATCCTCAGGCAGCGTGCATTGCATGTGATACGAGTGCACGAAATAAGCATGAAGCCCATCATCGCCCGTGCGAATGCCGTCAAGCAAAGCGTGTTGCGCGTTTGGCGTAATCGTATTCCAACCCATGTGTGGAATTTTAAGTGCGGGATCAGCAGGTTTGATCGCCATCACGTCGCCTGCCACCCAACCAAGGCCCGGTGTGATCTCATGCTCTAGCCCACGCGTGGCCATCAATTGCATGCCCACGCAAATGCCCAGAAACGGCCGACCTTTGGAAATCGCTTGCTCATGCAGTGCCTGCTTCAAGCCCGGCACCGCCATCAAACCATTTCGGCAATCTTTAAACGCGCCAACACCGGGCAGCACAATACGCTCTGCCGCCGCCACATCTTCAGGCTTTGATGAAACCACAATTTTGGTTTTGACTTTGGCTTCTCCAGCCGCCCGCTCAAAGGCCTTCTGGGCGGAGTGCAAATTGCCAGAGCCATAGTCAATGATAACGCAAGTGCCCATCAGACCAGCGTACCCTTAGTGGATGGAACGCGGTCTTTCTGACGCGGATCAATTTCCACCGCATCGCGCAATGCACGTGCCAAAGCCTTGAAGCAGCTTTCGGCAATGTGATGTGAATTTGCGCCGTGACCGTTCTCAATATGCAACGTAATACCAGCATTCATCGCAAAGGCCTGAAACCATTCGCGCATCAATTCAGTATCAAACGTGCCAATCTTGGCATGTGGAAAATTTACTTTGAAGATCAGGAAAGGCCTTCCCGAAACGTCAATGGCACAACGCGAAAGCGTCTCATCCATCGGCAAATCGCATGAGCCATAACGGCGAATGCCCTTACGTTCACCCAAAGCCTTGGCCACAGCTTGGCCCAACGCAATGCCGCAATCTTCCACCGTGTGGTGATCATCAATATGCAAATCGCCATCCGCTTCCAAGGTGATGTCAATCAGCGAATGCCGCGCCAATTGCTCCATCATATGGTCAAAAAAGCCCACACCAGTCTTCACTTTATAAGTGCCAGTGCCGTCAAGATTAACCGAAGCGGAAACGACAGTTTCCGTAGTTTTGCGGGTGATTTCAGCGATGCGCATGGCAAGGTTCCTTCGAAGCCCGCGCTCTTAGCAGATGCAACATGAAAGTGCTATATGGTGAGAAACTCGAGTTAAAGCGGGCCTAATCCTCCCATTCGCCCTTGCGCATCAGCGGTTCGCGTTTGCCGTCTTTGAACAGACCGTCCACATCCAAAGCGCCAGAGCCAATCATCCAATCCACATGGATGAGGGAAGTGTTCATACCACGCGACAGTTTTTCTTCAGCGCTCAACACAGATGTATCTTTCATATTCTGTGAATAGGCCTGCCCCACGGCGATGTGAGACGCGGCGTTTTCATCATAGAGCGTTTCATTGAACACGATGCCTGAAGCTGAGATCGGAGATGAATGCGGCACCAAAGCCACTTCGCCAAGGCGCGCGGCACCGTCATCCGTTTCAATCATCTTCTTAAACACATCGCCGCCCTTCGTCGCCGTGCCCTTCACGATGCGGCCCTTCTCAAACGTCACCTCGATGCCGTCAATGAATGTGCCTTGATAGGAAAGCGGTTTGGTGGAGCGCACAATGCCGTCCACCCGCTCACGGTGCGGCATGGTGAAAACTTCTTCAGATGGAATGTTGGGGTTGCACAATATGCCATTCTTGGCGACCGATGCCCCGCCCCTCCAGATGTGATCATCCACCAATCCTAAAGTGAAATCCGTGCCGGGGCCCTTATAGGCGAGTGCTGAATAGTGCTTGGCATTGAGTTTCGCCGTCCGCGCATGAAGCGCCTTGGTGTGAAGCTCCCAGGCGTGAATCGGATCAGGTTGATCAGCGCGTGTGCATTTAAAAATCGCCTGCCACAACTTGTCCAAAGCCACGTCATCAGCATCATTCGGAAACACTGATCGGGCATGAGAAATGGTGGCGGCCGAAATCACGCACCAGTTAGTAGCAAAGCCGGTGATCTGTTCCACTACGGGCTTGTAAGCCGCTGAACGAGCACGATTGGCGCGCGAAACTTTATCAATGTCTTGGCCTGATAGCAGAGAAGGATTCTCGCCAATAATGCCAAGTCTTGCACAATTGCCATCACGAAAAGCCTCAGCGATGCCGCCAAACAGCCATGTGGGTGCGGCATCAAAAGCCTCTTTGTCGCCATCCACAAAGCGCATTAAAGTGGCTTGCTCATCATTGTACAAAGTGGTGACCAGCGACGCGCCAGCTTTGTAAGCGTGATGCGTAATGCGGCGCACCAGATCAACCGCCTCGATAGGCGCAGTTATTAGAACTTGTTGGCCCTTGCGAACGTTGAGGCCGGATTTGACGGTAAGCTCGGCATATTTGTCGAGAAGGGTTTCGTGTGATTGCATCATGCTTTCCCCAAATCCTCAGTCCTCGGCATCGAGATGATGTTGTAACCAGAATCGACGTAATGAATCTCGCCGGTCACACCTCCTGAAAGGTGTGATAGCAAATACAGCCCCGCGCCACCCACTTCTTCCAACTTCACGGTGCGGCGCAGCGGCGCATGCTTTTCTTGGAACGCAAACATGGCCCGCGCATCGCCAATGCCAGCGCCAGCCAGCGTGCGCATAGGGCCTGCCGAAATTGCATTCACACGGATGCCCTGCGGGCCGTAGTCTGCCGCGAGATAGCGCACTGAGGCTTCCAACGCGGCCTTGGCCACACCCATAACATTGTAGTTGGGCATGACCCGAACTGAGCCGCCATATGTGAGTGTAATCACAGCACCACCATTCGGCATCAAAGCCGCAGCACGTTTTGTCACTTCCACAAATGAGAAAGCTGAGATCACCATGGTGCGCGAAAAATTCTCACGCGTTGTGTCCGCAAATTTACCCTTCAATTCGTTCTTGTCGGAAAAGCCGATGGAGTGAACCAGAAAATCAATGCTGCCCCACTTCTCTTTCAATTTGGCAAACACGGCATCAACGGTATTGATGTCTTCAACGTCGCAGGGCATGAGAAAGTCAGCGCCAACAGATTTCGCCAAAGGCTCCAACCTTTTGCCGAAAGCTTCGCCCTGATAGGTGAAAGCCAGCTCTGCGCCTTGCGCCGCCAACTGCTGCGCAATACCCCAAGCAATCGAGTGGTCATTGGCAACGCCCATAATGAGGCCGCGTTTGCCTTTCATCAGTCCAGTCATGTGCGATTATCCGTTATAGCGTTGCATGATCAAAGTGGCATTTGTGCCGCCAAAGCCAAAGCTGTTCGACATCACCGTATCAATCTTGGCATTATCCACGCGCTTGCGCAGGATTGGAATGTCGGCGAAATCCGGGTCCAATTCTTCGATATTGGCGCTCTCAGCCATGAAACCATTCTTCATCATCAGCAGGCAGTAGATCGTCTCTTGCACACCTGTTGCACCCAGCGAATGGCCAGTAAGAGATTTCGTTGATGAGATCGAAGGGATGTTGTTGCCAAATACTTCACGCACCGCCTGCATTTCCTTTGCATCACCAACCGGCGTGGAAGTGCCATGCGGGTTGATATAGTCGATTTTATTGTGAACCGTGGCCATGGCTTGTTTCATACAACGCACAGCACCTTCACCTGATGGGGCTACCATGTCATAGCCATCGCTGGTGGCGCCATATCCAACAATCTCGCCGTAAATTTTTGCGCCACGCGCTTTGGCATGTTCAAGTTCTTCAAGCACCACAACGCCCGCACCACCAGCAATTACAAAGCCATCACGGTTCTTGTCATAAGCACGCGAAGCTTTTGTCGGCGTGTCATTGTATTTAGATGACATGGCCCCCATCGCATCGAACAAAACTGATAGAGTCCAATCCAACTCTTCGCCGCCGCCAGCAAACATAATATCCTGCTTGCCCCATTGGATCATCTCCATGGCATTGCCGATGCAATGCGCCGATGTGGCGCAAGCCGAGGTGATTGAATAATTTACGCCACGAATGCCGAATGGCGTGGCCAGCACGGCAGAATGTGCTGAAGACATCGAAGGGGGAACTGCAAACGGCCCCACACGCTTCGGCCCTTTTTCACGCGCCGTATCAGCAGCGGCAACGATGGTGCGCGTCGATGCGCCACCAGAACCCATGATGATTCCGGTGCGGTCATTCTTTACGTCTTTTTCTTCAAGCCCGGAATCGGCTATGGCCTGCGCCATAGATGCATAATTCCAGATGCCGCCATCTGCCATGAAACGGCGCGGGCGGCGATCCACTTGTTCAGGATCAAAATTGGGTGCACCGTGAACTTGGCAACGGAAACCCAACTCGGCATATTTCGGCGCGGCCACAATCCCGCTCTTGGCTTCGCGCAAAGAGGCCGTCACCTCTTGCGCATTGTTGCCAATGCTCGAAACAATACCCATGCCGGTAATAACAACTCTGCGCATGTCAAATCTCCTTAAGCGGCATCAGCCTGAAATAAGCCAACCTTCATATCCGTCACCTGATATATAGGCTCGCCATCGGCTTTCATCACCCCGTTGGCCACAGCCAGTTTCAGCTTGCGCAAGATCAAGCGTGTCACGTCCACTTCGTAAGTCACCTTCTTAACTTTGGGCGTGACCATGCCACTGAATTTGACTTCGCCAACACCCAGCGCACGACCGCGACCCGGTTCTCCTAGCCAACCAAGGTAAAACCCCGTCAACTGCCACAGTGCATCAAGGCCCAAGCAGCCGGGCATCACCGGGTCACCATCAAAATGGCAGGGGAAGAACCAGAGGTCCGGCTTAATATCGAACTCCGCCACAACTTTACCAAGCCCCGCGGAGCCTTCTGTGGCAGAAACATGGGTGATGCGGTCAAACATCAGCATGGGCGGCAAGGGCAGCTGCGCATTGCCCGGCCCAAAAAGCCTGCCGCGCCCGCAGGCAATCAGATCATCATATTGAAAGCTAGGTTTACGTTCAGACATTTCGCCCCACATTGTTGTTTGCATCGCTTTAACATGGCGCGGGTGCGAAAGCCAAACATGGCTTTTGGCCTGTGGGGAAGGGCTTTAATCGGCTGGGAGCTTAGTTGACAGCCTCGCCCGGATAGGCGCCCCAGATCAGGTTTTGATCGACGTAACCATCATAGCCACTGGCAAGTACGCGGCACCACGTGCCGTCACAAGATTTGATTTCGCCCATAACACCTGCGGCAAGCTTTGCCACAGCACCAGAATAGATCGATGGCTCATTCATCATGTTGACGAACTTGCCCTTGTTCCCCGGCGAAATCAGAGCAGTGCGCTTGCCGGTTAGCATATTCTGCAAAATCCAACCTTCAGCGCCTTCTGCATCGCGCACCCTCCGCCAGGTTTCAAACTCGGCGGTAATTTCGACTGGCAAGCCTTTGGCCTGATAAACCCAAGCTACGGCATGATCAGACGATGGGCCTTTGCGCACATTTACCTTTTCGTTTTTAAGCGACACAAAGCGGGGAACTGGCAAACCAGAAGCGCCTTTCATTTCCGCTGGCGCAACCGATCCGGTGATAGAGCCAGCTTCAACCGCCGCGGTGTGAGATTGTGACCGATGCAGTTTCAACAAGCCCAAACCGCCACCGGCAAGTGCCAACATAAACGCACCCGCCACAAGGGCAGGCATCCAGCGCGAGCGTGTTCTAAAAGTGGCATACTGCATGATGTTAAGTAGCCCAAATTTGGGCAATTAAAGTTAACATCGCGTCAACTTCTCACCTGTGCTTTGAAATCTGATCAAATTTTGATGATCGAACCTTGTTATAGTTTGTGTTGAAAGCGCGGCCAGAGCCAGCCAAAAGAGGGTGATCTAATAGGAGCTTTCATGAATTTCACACGGCGCTCAGCACTTAAACTCTTCGCAGCCACCCCGCTTTTATCAAGCGCCGCTTTCGCCGGAGATTGGAAGGTCGTTGAAGCCACCGCTAAGGGCCAAGAGGTATTCTTTAATGCCTGGGGCGGCGGCGATACAATCAACGCTTTCATTCAGTGGGCAGGCGGTGAAGTGCTGAAGCGCAACGGCGTGAAAGTCACACACGTTAAACTGGCTGACACAGGTGAAGCCGTGAAGCGCGTGCGCGACGAAGTGGCCGCAGGGAAAAAAGATGGAACGGTTGATCTGATTTGGATCAATGGTGAAAATTTCAAAACGATGAAGACTGAAAAACTGCTCTTCGGTCCTTTCGCAGCAGAACTGCCCTCATTTGCCAATGTCGATACCAAGGGCAAACCGACCACGTTGCAAGACTTCTCAGAATCCGTCGATGGACTAGAAAGCCCATGGGGCATGGCTCAACTCACGTTTTTCGCTGATGGCGCAAAGGTGAAAATGCCGCCGCTGTCGATGATTGAGCTTCTCGCATTCGCGAAGGTCAATCCGGGACGCGTGACTTATTCTGCTCCTCCAGATTTTCATGGCACCACTTTTATCAAACAGGTGATGGTTGAAGCAATTACCGATAAAAGCATATTTGCCAAACCTATCGACAAGGCTGGATTTGACTCCGCAGTCGCAAAGCCACTTTATGACCATCTCGATTCGCTGAAGCCAAGCCTGTGGCGCGAAGGCAAGCAATATCCCAAGACCCAAGCCGCGATCACTCAAATGGTGGCCGACGGTGAGTTATTGATCGGTATTACTTTCAATCCAAACGAACCAGCCAATTTGGTTGCCAGCGGTAAGCTCGCAAAATCGACCTTTGCTTGGCAAAACACCGATGGTACAATTGGTAACACGCATTTCGTCGCCATCCCGGCTAACGCCAAAGCCAAGGAGGGCGCGCAAGTTTTTGCAAATTTCCTGCTCTCGCCCGAGGCACAAGCGAAAAAGGCCGATATCAAGGTTTGGGGAGACCCAACGGTTCTCGATGTCGCAAAACTTCGCGGTGATGATGCCAAGGCCTTTGCCGCTGGCATCGGCCCCGGTGCCGTCACCATTCCGGGCCCGACGATATTAGAGCCACATGCCTCATTCGTAAAACTGATTGAAGAAAGCTGGTTGGCGAAATACGGCCAAGGTTAAACCCACTCCACATCGCCATATTTTCCATCTAAACCCTTCTTCATGTCCCAAAGATTCGATATTGCGGTGATCGGTTGCGGCGTGGTTGGTCTTGCCATTTTGCGTCGCTTTGCCATGGCGGGCTTGAAATGCGTGGCACTGGAAAAGGGTGCAGACATTCTTTCAGGTGCTTCCAAAGGCAACAGTGCCTTGTTGCATACGGGCTTTGATGCGCCGCCAAAAAGCGTCGAATTGCGATGCATGCAAGCGGGCTATGGCGAGTATCTCGATATTCGCCAAAAGCTCAATCTTCCACTCTTAGAAACTTCAGCGTTGGTTGTTGCTTGGAACGATGATGAAGTTGCGGAATTGGCGACAATTGAAAAAAAGGCTTTAGCCAACGGTGTTACTGATGTGAGGCGGCTTACACAAATTGAAATGCGAGTGCGTGAACCGCAACTCGCCAAGACTGCATTGGGTGCGGTGCGCGTGCCCGGCGAACACGTCATCGATCCTTGGTCGGCACCACTGGCCTATGCTCATCAAGCCCTCGCACACGGTGCTGAAATTATGCGAAATGCCGAAGTGACCAAAGCCACGAAGCATGGCGAAGAGTGGCAACTAGCAACATCGCAGGGAGACGTGAAGGCTCGCGTTGTGATCAATGCGGCAGGGCTCTTTGGTGATCACGTGGAGGCTTTGGCACACGAACCCGACTTTAAAATAACGCCGCGCAAAGGTCAGTTTGTGGTTTTTGATAAGCCTGCTTCAAAGCTGCTGCGTTCCATCGTTCTGCCGGTTCCAACGGAGCGCACCAAAGGTGTAGTGTTGTTTCGCACCATCTTCGGAAATCTGGCCATCGGCCCCACGGCTGAGGAAACCGATGAACGCGACAATCCAGCGACAGACACGGCTACATTAGAAAGGTTGAAAGCTAGTGCCATCCAGATGTTGCCGGCGCTGAAGCAAATTGATGTTACGGCAACTTATGCGGGCCTGCGTCCTGCCACCGCTGAAAGTGATTACATCATCAAAGCCCAGAAAGACGACAATTGGATCACCGTGGCGGGCATACGGTCTACGGGGCTGACGGGCTCGCTCGGCATCGCGCAGCTTGTGGCTAAACTTTATGTGAAGAATTTTGGTAAGCTGCCGAAGAAATTGCCCGTTGCGATTTGGACGCCCGTGCCAAACCTCGCCGAACATTCAATCCGCCCCTATATGAAAGGCGGCGAAATTCTGTGCCACTGCGAATGGGTCACGCGCGGCGAAATTGAAGCGGCTTCACAGGGACGTTTGCCAGCTTCCGATATTGCCGGCCTGAAGCGCCGCACCCGCGCTATGATGGGCCGATGCCAAGGCTTCTATTGTGCAGCCCATGTGAAGGCCGCATTTGAAAAGGCAAAACATGGAACACCATAGCGTCATCATTATTGGTGCGGGCCCCGCCGGTCTTTCAACAGCACTGGCGCTTTCTCATCACGGCGCAACGGATATCGTGGTGCTTGAGCGTGAAACGCAAGCTGGAGGCATTGTGCGCCACTGCGGTCACAAAGGCTTCGCTCTATATAAAAATTTCGGTCTGATGACAGGCCCAATTTTGGCTTTGAAACTTCGTGAGCAAACCAGAGGATTGGATGTTCGTACCTCCACGACAGTTCTCGAATTCACTTTGCGTGGAACTTTGCGCGTGCATGCCGCGCAAGGTATCACCGAGATGTCTGCGGATAAAATTGTCTTGGCCACTGGCACCAGAGAAACCAGTCGGGCGGCTCGGTTGATTGGTGGCAACAAACTCAAAGGCGTAATGAATACGGGCGAACTGCAACAGCGCGTATATCTAAACGGCGAACGCCCGTTCAAGCAACCGGTCATTGTTGGCTCTGAATGGGTAAGCTATTCAACCCTACTTACCTGTCGGCATTTGCACGCAAAACCAGTGATGATGTTGGCCGAAGTGAGCGAGAATGCCGCACCGTCATATTTTGCTTTTGGTGCAAGACTGTTTGGAACCAAGGTTTTGCGCGGCGCTAAAATTCTCGCAATCCACGGAAATACGGCAGTTGAATCCATCGAAATAGAACGATTGGGCAAAAAACAAACAGTGCAATGCGATGCGGTTGTGCTCACCGGAAAATTGCGCAGTGAGGACGCCCTCTATTCCAATGGTTATTTGGAGCGCGCTGGATATGCACCCGCAGTGACGGAAAACTTTAAAACATCAAAACCCAATGTTTATGCCGTAGGCAATGTGCTGGGACACTTGGAAACGGCTGGCCGCTGCATGGTGCAAGGACGCGATCTCGCAAAGTTTCTGAGCGCATGAAAGTTCTAGCCATTGATCAGGGCACCACCGGCACGAAGGCCTTCACCTATGATGAAGAAGGTCGCTTCAAACTGGTTTTCAATGCCAATGTAAAGCAACATCTGCCGCGCCAAGGCTGGGTGGAACACGATGTGAGCGAGCTGTTCGGCCACGTCGAAACGTCCATCAAGAAAGCGGGAAAAGTTGATGCCATAGGCTTGGCCAATCAGGGAGAAACTGTTGTGGCCTTTGATGCCAAAACGGGCAACCCCATCCACCATGCAATCGTCTGGCAAGATGATCGCACGAAAGACGTCTGTGCCAAATTGAAAGCAGAAGGCGCTGAAAAGCTCACTTTTGCCAAAGCGGGCCTGCCGCTTGATCCCTATTTCTCGGCATCAAAACTTCGTTGGCTGCTTGATAATGTGAAAATGGCCAAGGAACTTCATGAGCAGGGTCGCTTGCGTTTGGGCACCACGGATGCCTATTTTCTCTATCGTCTCACGGGTGCTTTCGTCACCGACGTCACCACGGCTTCGCGCACATCGTTAATGTCACTCGAAACACTGCAATGGGATGATGATCTCTGTCAGCTTTTCGGTGTGCCGCGCCAATGCTTGCCCGAAATCCGCGCCACCACGGGGCCATTCGGCGCAAACATCACAGCCTCAATGGTGGATCAACAAGCAGCCCTGTTCGGCCATGGCTGCGTAAAGCCCGGCGATGGCAAAATAACTTTTGGCACAGGCGCGTTTGCGCTTTGCCTTTTGGGTAACGCACGCCCCATGCAAGATCATTCAGGCCTTTTGCCCACGGTTGCATGGAAAATCCATGATGCCAAAGCTGAATTCGCCGTTGATGGCGGCGTCTATAATGCAGGTTCGGCTGTGAATTGGGCCAAGGGTCTGGGTCTTTTTAAAGACTTTGATGAGATCAATAGTTTTGAAAAACCAACCGCGGTTTCGCGCGGTGTCGTGTTCGTGCCCGCCCTCTCGGGTCTTGCGTGCCCGCATTGGGATCGAAACGCCTCTGGCCTGTGGCTAGGCCTGGGCCTCGACACCACGCGCGAAGACATGATGCAAGCCCTTCTTGAAGGCATCGCTCTGCGGGCCAGCGAGGTGTTGAATGTTATGACAAGGGGTAGCAACCGCGGCAATGTGATTTCAATTGATGGTGGCCTATCCAACAATCCTTATTTTGGTCAGTTCTTAAGCAACGCTCTGGATCGGCGCGTGGTTGTGGCAGGATCAGTTGATCTGACGGCCCTGGGTGTGGCGCGGATGGCTATGGTGGGTGCAGGTGCCAAAACCTTGCCGCAACTCCCGCCGCCGGCAAAACAATATGCGCCCACGCAGCCCTTATCTGCGACCCTTCATTCGCGCTTTGGAATTGCTGTTTTGCGTTCTAAAGGATGGAAAGCGTTTTAAAAATTCAGGAGGGGCAAATGGCAATCATAGGCACATCAGAAAAGACCACCGGACGTATTCGTTATGGCATGGTAGGTGGCGGGCAGGGCGCATTCATTGGCGCGGTGCACCGCTTGGCTGCACGAATGGATGACCACTATGAATTCGTGGGCGGTGCCCTATCCGCAGACGCCGACAAGGCCATCGCGTCAGGTCGTGAACTTGGCCTGAGCGATGACCGGATCTATTCCGATTTTAAAGTGATGGCCAAGCGCGAAGCCCGCCGCCAAGACGGCATTGAGGTGGTCTCAATCGTCACGCCAAACCACATGCACTTTCCCGTGGCCAAAGCCTTCATCGAAGCGGGCATTCACGTAATTTGCGATAAGCCGCTGTCATTAAATTTGAAGGAAGCCAAGCAGCTTGAAGCAATATTAAAAAAGCACCCTAAGGTGATTTTTGCACTCACTCACAATTACTCTGGCTATCCGATGATCCGTCAAGCCCAAGCCATGGTGGCCAAGGGTGAACTTGGTGAAATCCGCTTGGTGCAAGGTGAATATCCTCAAGACTGGCTGACAACAAATCTCGAAAAATCTGGCCAAAAACAAGCCGCCTGGCGCACAGATCCGAAGCGCTCGGGCGCTGGTGGATGCGTGGGTGACATTGGCACGCACACTTATCAATTGGCAACGTTTGTATCGGGTTTAAAGCTCGATGAATTGGCTTGCGAACTGACGAGCTTTGTAAAGGGCCGTAAATTAGACGACAACGTGCAAGCAATGCTGCGCTTTAAGGGTGGTGCCAAGGGTGCAATCTGGGCCAGCCAAGTTGCTGTGGGCCATGAGAATGGTTTGAAGTTGCGCGTGTATGGCACGAAGGGCGGCATAGAATGGGTGCAGGCTGATCCGAACTATCTGTGGTTCACACCCTATGGCGGCGAGAAACGATTGATAACCCGCGGGGGTGCTGGTGCGGGCGCTGAGGCCGCTCACGTCACGCGCATTCCATCAGGCCACCCTGAGGGTTATTTGGAAGGTTTCGCAAACATTTACACCGAAGTGGCCCATGCCATCAAAGCTGCACGCACTGGCAAAAAAGCTCCCAAAGGCGTGCAATTCCCAGGCATCGAAGATGGTGTAGCGGGCATGGCATTTATCGAGGCTTGTGTGAAATCTTCAAAAGCTAACAGCAAGTGGGTGAAGGTCTAAACTAACTCACAAACAAATCTATCACTCACGCTCGCAACTGTGCTACCAGCCGCAACACCCCTGCGCACGTGTAGTCGTTGCCGCATTCTATTTCACGCAATTCGAGGATAACCCCATGGCATTTCCGCCGAACTATAATCAGGAACGCAATAACCGCGCTAAGGCCAAGCAGCGCAAGGCGTTGGAAAAACAAGAGAAGCGCGCTGAAAAATCGGCAGAGCGCAAACATGAAGTTGAGCCTGAACAGGCTATTGCTGAACCTAAGAAAGCAGACTGATCGTGGCCAAGAAAATCAAAGCCGAGCCGGATAATTTCGTTATGTTTGATGTGGTCTATGAAGACGGCAGTAAATCTTCGCGCCGTAAGATCAATGCCGCCGGCTTGCAAAAAGATGAGATCGAAGATTTTGCCCGCACTGAAATCATGACGCAAGATCGTAAAATCGCCGAAATGTCTGGCAAGCCGCGTGGCAATATCAAGGAATTGACGCGGTCTTAGTGATTTTCGGAGTCGCCAATCTTGTGCGATGATATTGCGCCCGACCTGTTCATGGCGTAGGTTTAGGTTCTCGGGGCAACGGGAGACGCGCATGAACGCAATTCACGAAGCGGCCGAAGATCAAGCTTGGGCCAAGGTTCTCGATAGCGAGCACGAAGCAATTAATGCCCGCCGCGAGTGGCTGCACCAGCAACTGTTGAAATCGGGACGAACCAAAGCGGTTGCCGCTCGCGTTCAACACGCCAACGCAAAGCCCAACATCCATAAGGTCAAGACGGGAAATTTCACTACCCGAGGAATAGCACTTTCCGGCGGTGGTATAAGATCAGCGGCCTTCTGCCTTGGAGCGCTACAGGCCCTGGAGGTTGACGGGCATTTCACAAAGTTTGATTATCTTTCTACGGTTTCGGGCGGTGGCTATATCGGAACCGCCCTCACCGCCGCCATGAGCACCAACGGCGGCAAATTTCCGTTTGTTGATGATCAAGACAAGGTCAGCGACACAGATACGGTCCGCCATATCAGAGATTTTTCGAACTATCTAATCCCCCGCGGTGCGCTGGATTTTTTGCGTGATATTGCAATCGTCTTACGCGGGTCTGGGGCCGTGGTCGTGATTATTCTGCCGGTTGTGTTATTGTTGGCCTGCATCACCCTTTTGTTAAATCCAAATAGGGCGGCACTCGAAGTCCCTCCAATCCATTTTTTAGATTTTCTGGGTCTACCGATCTTTCATTACAAGTTTGCATGGACTCAAACCATTCTCCTGCTTGCGCCTTTTCTTTTTGCGATTTGGGCACTTCTTAAAAGTCTTCAGCGGAAATTTTCGAACGAATTTTCGGGTTGGGCGGTGAACATTGCTGTAATTGCGATGGGGCTTTTTAGCTTTGCGGCCTTCCTTGAACTTCAGCCCGCCTTAATTGCCCAATTCGCAACGATGACGCAGTCTGGACCGGTCCCATCAGGAGGGCAAGCACTTCCTCCTGTGCTGCTGCCGTCTAGCGTCGTTTTTGATTTTCTAAAAACGCGGGCCATTGCGGCCGGCACATTAGTTACTACAATTTTTGCCTTTGCTAGACAGTTGTTGGATGTCGCTAAAGTGGCCGAAACCCAAACGGGTTGGAAGGCAAACACGGCCTCTTTGGTCAGCAAGTTGATATTATGGGTCGGCGCCTTGGCAGTGCCGATATTTATTTGGATTGTTTATTTATTTCTCGTCTATTGGGGTTTAGCGGATGTTGGTGCGCAAAACGCGCCACCTTGGTTCACAGATTCAGTCTGTTGGCTTGTCGGCCTCGTTGGCAGGACCTGTCCTTTACCAGTTGATCCGCAAGCGATTCCCATCGCTGTGTACGGCTATTTGTTTTTGGCTTTGATATTCGTTGTAGCGGCCCTATGCCTCACCCCCAACGCCAATTCACTGCATGGTCTTTATCGTGACCGACTGGAAGCTGCGTTTATTACAACTGGTAAAGATGACATGCCTCCCAACAGCGGTATGAAACTTTCTGAACTGGATAGCGAAAAGAGCCCGTATCACATCATCAACGCGGCTTTGAATATTCAAAGCTCGCGTGATGCCAATCGACGAGAGCGAAACGCCGACTTTTTTCATTTCAGTAAGGTCTATAGTGGAAGCCATACAAGCGGCTTTAGCCTGACAAGTGCAGTAGAGGCCGATGACAAGCAGTTAACGCTTGCTTCTGCGATGGCGATCTCTGCTGCTGCTGTATCTTCTAACATGGGTTCTGTCTCAATCAGAGCGTTAACGCCCACGCTTGCACTTCTCAATTTGCGGCTGGGCTATTGGTTCCGCAATCCGTTGATTGAATCGAAGTCCACCAATCCGCTTTTTCTGTTTAAGGAAATGTTTGGGCGTCTGACCAATGCCGACAAATGGCTTTATCTCACGGACGGTGGTCACATCGAAAACCTTGGTGTTTACGCGCTGTTGAAACGCCGCTGTAGTTTCATTCTAGCCGTCGATGCCGAAGCCGATCCGCAGATGACATTTGCGGCCCTTGCGAAACTCGAACGCTATGCTCGCATCGATCTGGGTTGTCGCATCAATCTTTATTGGCAAGCTGTTGCGGACGCCCATGTCAAGGCCACGGCAGCAGGTTATTCCACCACATCAGGCACAACCGGCCCGCATTGCGCGATAGGCGAAATTATCTATCAAGACGGCGGCAAGGGAATTCTGCTTTATGTTAAATCATCGTTATCTGGTGACGAAAACAATTATGTACGCGACTATGCCAGACGGCATTCAACCTTCCCTGATGAAACAACAGGTGATCAATTTTTTAAGGAAGAGCAATTTGAAGCTTATCGTGCGTTAGGTTTCCATGCCACGCATGGAATTTTTAAATCGAACAATCCAGATACCGTCGCAGTGCCGGGCGCACCTCCAGCCATTCTCTCGACAAGCAGCAATAAGATATTGAAAGCGGCCCGTGCTGCGCTGGGTATCTAGGGCAGCTATCGGCGAGGCAAGGCGGGCGGCATAACGACCAATATCATACCGGGATAGGCCGCAAATTTATTGACGAGAATCAAAGCATAAACGCCGGACTATTGCGTCCGGCGTTTTGTTTTTTTGAAATTCGCTTACGCCACTTTCTGCTTCAACTCGCCCTTGGCATAGCGCTTAGCCATTTCTGAAACTGGCAGCACTTTCTTGATCTTGGAAGCTTGGCCAGCAGTATTGAATTCTTGCAAACGCAACGTCACCAGCTTTTGCATCGCATCCATGGCTGGCTTCAAATACTTGCGCGGATCAAATTCAGATGGATCTTCGGCCATCACTTTGCGAATGGCGCCCGTCATGGCCATGCGGTTATCGGTGTCGATATTGATCTTGCGTACGCCATGCTTGATGCCGCGCTGAATTTCAGACACAGGCACGCCCCAAGTTGGCTTCATTTTGCCACCGAACTTGTTGATGATTTCCTGCAAGTCTTCCGGCACTGATGAAGAACCGTGCATAACAAGATGGGTTGATGGCAACAGCTTGTGAATTTCTTCGATCACATTCATCGCCAACACAGCGCCATCAGGCTTGCGCGAAAATTTGTATGCGCCGTGAGATGTGCCCATGGCGATGGCCAAGGCATCAACATCCGTTTCTTTCACAAACTTAACCGCTTCCTGTGGGTTGGTGAGAAGTTGATCATGGCTGAGTTTGCCCTCAGCACCGTGGCCGTCTTCCTTGTCGCCCATGCCGGTTTCAAGGCTGCCTAAAACACCTAGCTCTCCTTCAACCGAGATGCCGCCCAGATGTGCCATTTGAACAACTGTCTTGGTCACGCCAACATTGTAATCCCAATCAGCGGGTGATTTGCCGTCAGCCGCCAGCGAACCATCCATCATCACTGATGTGAAGCCAGATTGAATGGCGGTCATGCAAGTGCCAGGTTCATTGCCGTGATCCAAGTGAACACAGATTGGAATGTGTGGATAAATTTCCGTAACGGCGTCCATCATGTGCTTCAACATAATGTCGTTGGCATATGAACGCGCCCCGCGCGAGGCTTGGATAATCACAGGTGCATCAAGCTTGTCAGCTGCGGCCATAATGGCCAAGGCCTGTTCCATATTATTGATGTTGAAAGCCGGCACGCCGTAATCATTTTCAGCAGCGTGATCGAGCAATTGGCGAAGGGTGATACGGGCCATTCTGGCATCTCCTGACGGTCGTTTAGGGTTATGTTTGCGGTCAATTAGCGGGTTCTGAGAAACTGCACAAGGAAATTGAGGGGCGCACCTCAAATACAGCTATGATTTGCCTATTGGCGTGCTCGTTAATTGATTTAAAGTTTCATTGCATCATAGGGACACCACAACAAATAAATGGAGGGGAATGCCTGTTCACGGCTTTCAACCTCGCTGAAATTTCAAAAACAAAATGGCCGAAAGCCGTTAGCAAGCGCAGCGTTTTGGGACTGAATGCCAGTTCTTCCAGAGCTCGTGCTCGATGCTCCGCATCGAGCCATTTAATTTGGCGCGAGTTGCTTCACCAAAGTAATCACTTTGGCGCACTCGCGCTTCGCATGGTGTCCACTCTATGTATGCTTCTGTTCGGGGCTGCCTGCGCAATGAGGCCCACGCCCAAACTCCACATCTTATTTCTCATAGAGGCCTGTCTGTTGACCGCTGAAGTTGTAAGCCATTGAAGGCGCTCGGGTCGTATTGCCCGAGGGCCTGACATAAAACCGCCGGGAGAAAAAAGTGAGTAAAGCTTCATCTCGCAGCCGTTGCAGTCTTTCTCGCGATAGTGGAACTCTATGCACATCGTCCCCTCCTGTGAAAAAGACTGAGAGGACACATAGATAACGTTATAGTCCTTGTCAAGGAATATTTTCAATTTACTTACACCACGGCCCAAAGCCCTCATCCACCTGTCGGCACCTTCTCCCATGCGCAAGGGCGCACAGGCGAAGGCCGAGGTTGCTGATAACGGAACAGTATCTGCCTTATCCTGTGCCTACTTAGGCATGGGAATAGGTGCCGCCAGGTGGATGAGGGCGACGCAGGGGTAGGGACTACCTGTTTGGTCCCGACATTTGATGGTGTAATATTTTCCGTTGAATGGAGGGATGCACTATGGGCCAAGTTTTACACGGCAGCGCCACAACGACT
>JAYVOQ010000101.1:0-19849 GCA_043757845.1 Hyphomicrobiales bacterium
TCAGAAACTTCGGCGCGCGTGGGCACTGGCTCAACAATCATAGATTCCAGCATTTGCGTGGCCACGACAACTGGCTTGCCATAGCGGCGTGCGCTGCGCGTAATGAACTTTTGTTTGGAGGGCACTAATTCCAACGGCAGTTCCACGCCTAAATCGCCTCTTGCCACCATCAAGCCATCAGCTTGTTTCAGAATATCGTCGAGCACGGGAAGTGCCGAAGGTTTTTCAATTTTAGCCATCACGCCGGCGCGGCGTTTCACAAGACGTTGCGCTTCAGCCACATCTTCGGCGCGCTGCACAAATGAAAGGGCAATCCAATCCACACCAAGCGAGGCCGCGGCTTCCAAATCAGCGCGGTCTTTTTCGGTGAGGGCAGGAATGGCCAGCAAGGTGTCTGGCAGGTTCACGCCCTTACGGTCTGACAACATGCCGCCATAAATGACTTCGGTTTCAAGGCGTGTTGGTTCTGCGTTGGTGATTTTCACGCGCATACGGCCATCATTCAACAGTAGATTATCGCCCAGCTTGGCGCCTGCAAAAATTTCAGGATGGGGGAGATAAACGCGGGTTTCATCGCCGGGTGCCGGGTTTGTGTCGAACACAAATTTCTGACCCACGTTCAATTTCACTTCTTTATTTGCGAAAGTCCCGATGCGAATTTTAGGGCCTTGCAAATCAGCTAGAATGCCAATGGGGCGTTGCATCTTTTCTTCCACAGCTCGAATATGGCCATGCAACTCTTGCAGCAGTGCATGATTGGTGTGGCTCATATTGATGCGGAACACATCCACACCCGCTATGAAAAGCTTCTCGATCATTTCGCGGGTGTTAGAGGCCGGGCCAAGAGTGGCCAAGATTTTAACTTTACGATTTCTGCGCACGTGTTGGGAACTCTAATCTGTTATTGCTGCGTGGTTGTGCCGGGAGCTGGTGGTGGGGGAACGGGCACTGGCAAAGCCGTTCCGTCTTGTGCTGCTGCGGGAGCAGGGGCTGCTGGCGCTGGTGCGGCAGCGGCCTTGTCTCCTGACAGTGAAACCGTCCAATCTTGTTTTTCAGCCGTATCAACCTCAAAGAAGCCTTGTTGTTGATAGCCGCGCTCAGTGCATTTATCGAGGCCGCGAATGGTAAAAATTTTGTCCTTGATGCAAACCATGGCTTTGCCGCCCCAGTTTCCGCCTTTTTCGCGGTCAACGGCATAAACATAGTAATAGCGGGCGATTAACGGGCCTTTGAGCAGGTTAATGCAGGCGGTGGGCTTGGCTGTCCACCAGCCTTCTGAGGCCCAGCCTTCTTTATCTTTATAGCCAATCGCAATGCTCACCGAGCTTGTTGTGTTGTTGCACAGCTTTAAGTCTGCGCGCGCAGGCGATGATGCAAGGCCAACCAGCGCAAGGCTTAGGCAGCCTGCCGTCAATATGCGTTTCATGCCCCTTATCTCCACAGGCTTTGCAGCAAAACTTGGGCAAATTGCCCTAATAGCAACTTAACTAGGGGATTCTGCTGAGTGGGACAAGGACGGATTGAAGGGCGCACCTCATAAGCCGCCTGTGGATGAGGCCAATTGAGGGGTTGGCGGCAAATCGCTCAGCGCCTATCTAGGCCACATGCAACCTGATGTTAAAACCCAAACTGAGCTTGAAGCCGCAGCTTTCCGCAGGCTTGTTGAACATTTGCGCCAGCGCAGCGATGTGCAAAATCTTGATTTGATGAATTTGGCTGGATTTTGCCGCAACTGCCTTTCCAACTGGTATGAAGATGCGGCTAAGGCGCAAGGGCTGGAGATCAGCCGATCTGAGGCGCGAGAGCACATTTACGGCATGCCGCAAGAAGAGTGGAAAGCTAAATATCAAACGGGCGCTTCCAAGCCCATCACCAAACCAGCCCATTAATTTTATTAAAACGGAGTATCAATCTTGGCTACCAAGACAAAAACCACATTTGCTGAAGGCCAGCTGAAATCCATCGTCGAGCGTATCGAGCGGCTGGAAGAGGAAAAGCGCACGATCGCTGTCGACATTAAGGAAGTTTATGCCGAGGCCAAGGGCAACGGCTATGATGTTAAGGTTTTGCGCAAAGTGATTTCACTGCGCAAGAAAGAGCCAGCCGAGCGCATAGAAGAAGAAGCAATGCTGGATGTTTACCTGTCAGCTTTGGGCATGATGCCGGTTGAGGCAGAAGCGGCGTAACCTTACTGGACTTAGCGGCGCTAGCATTTATCGTCTCAGCTTCCCACAAGCTCAACTATCAGCTCGGTGACAACTCAGTTCCGCCGGTGAGAAATGCCAGCCACCTAGTTGTTCCGCAAATGTTGATTGCGCCGTTCAACCACAAGCATTGGCATGAGGGCGAAAGCAATTTGCCCGGCTAACCCGACCAATCCAATCGGTGTTACGATGTTTGACATCCATTCCATTGCGTTTTGTCCGCGCAGAAGTCTCGCCAGAACAACTTCACTCGCCATAGTCAGCACGAAGGCGGTCGCCCCCATCACTGCGCACTGCGGCAGCGAAAAGGAATTACGTTTGAGCAAATGGCGGGCGATTGCCCAGCTTAAAACAATGACGACGGGAACCTCCAGAAGCACCGCAGCAGATGCACCGACGTATTGATTGATAGCGAGGGCACGCGCAATTCCAAGGGCGAACGCTACTGCGAAAACTGCCGCATAGTAGAGCAATCCCATTGTGTATGCTTTGAACATCGGCCTTTGTAGCACAGCTGAACAGTGATTCTGCGCGGCTCTGCCAACTCCGTTATACGGAGTGCCCGTCCTTCGGGCGGGAGCCATCTCTCAAAAATCACAACCACAGCAAGCGGAGTATGGCCTCGGGATTTCGAGCAGTAGCCATTCTGAACGCGCTGGTTGGCGCGCCGCCGAATGACAAGATTTATTATCATCTCCAAGTCGTTCAATGCAGAGATCGGATGGACCGTGAGAGCTGCACGTAGCGTAACCTCGCCATAAACCTTGCCAATCGGCCGCTCGTAGGGGCCGATTTTTTCAACACCTCACTGCAGAAGGCTGGCTGGACAGAGGTGATTTCATTGCGCAAGAAAGAGCCAGCTGAGCGCATGGAAGAAGAAGCAATGCTGGATGTTTACCTCTCTGCCTTGGGCATGATGCCGGTTGAGGCGGAAGCGGCGTAACCTCACTGGACTTAGCGGCGCTTGCGCCTATCATCTTATCTTCCTTTCAGGAGCGTGGAAGTTGGGCAGTTCAGATCGCGTAGATGTTGCATTGGTGCTGGCGGTTGATGTTTCCAGCAGCGTCGACAGTGGCGATTTTCAATTGCAGATGCAGGGCATTGCTGCCGCACTTCGGCAGACGGCGATTTTGCAAATCATTCACGCGGGGCGTCATCAGCAAGTGGCCTTGGCTTTGGTTCAATGGTCCACATCGCAAAGCCAAGTTACCACCATTCCATGGCAAATTCTTTCGACTTATGCGGAAGTTGAATCAACGGCGCATGCCGTTGAAACGGCTGGGCGGGTTTATATACCCGGAGGTACGGGCCTAGCAGCAGCAGTTACGTTTTCGACTGCACTGCTTGATCAATTTCCATTGCGAGCAGATCGCAAGGTTATCGATGTTTCAGGTGATGGTATGGAGAATGATGAGGGTGATGTGCCCTCGGCCAGAGCATTGGCGCTTGAGCGCGGAATTGTGATCAATGGCTTGCCGGAAGTCAGCGGCTCGCAACTGTTGGTGCCCTATTACCGCGATGTGTTGATTGGCGGGGCGGGGGCATTTATTGAACCTGCTGCTAATATCCTGGCCTTTGGTGCAGCGATGAAACGTAAGCTGATCCGCGAATTGCAGCCCAGCTTGACTTGATCGTAGGCCTATTCTCAACTATCACCTGCGCAAATTTTAGGTGAAAAATGGAATCCGAAAAGCGCATTGCTGATAAAAAAGACTGGATCAAGGGTGCCACGGGTGATTGGGAAATCATCATTGGGCTTGAGGTTCATGCGCAAGTTTTGTCAAAGTCCAAATTGTTTTCGGGCGCTTCGGCGGAATATGGTGGTGCGCCCAATGATCATGTGAGCTTTGTGGACGCGGCCATGCCCGGCATGTTGCCGGTGATCAATGAGTTCTGTGTGGAACAGGCGGTGCGCACCGGTTTGGGTTTGAAGGCGCAGATCAATGAAGTTTCGGTCTTTGACCGTAAAAATTATTTCTATCCAGACCTGCCGCAAGGCTATCAGATTTCGCAGTTCAAACAGCCCATCGTTGGCGAGGGCGTGGTGGCGGTTGATCTGGATGATGGCAAGATAATCAATGTGGGGGTGGAGCGTCTGCATTTGGAGCAAGATGCTGGCAAAAGCTTGCATGACCAGCATCCTAACATGAGTTATGTTGATCTCAATCGCTCTGGCTGTGCATTGATGGAAATTGTGTCACGGCCGGATATGCGCTCTGCCGACGAAGCCAAAGCTTACGTTACCAAGTTGCGCCAGATTATGCGTTACCTCGGTACTTGCGATGGTAATATGGAGCAGGGCTCACTGCGTGCAGACGTGAATGTTTCGGTGCGCAAGCCCGGCACTGAGTTTGGCACGCGCTGCGAAATCAAGAATGTGAATTCCATTCGCTTCATGGGGCAGGCTATTGATTATGAAGCGCGCCGCCAGATTGGCATTTTGGAAGATGGTGGCAAGATTGATCAGGAAACCCGCCTTTATGATGCCAAGAAGGGCGAAACCCGTTCCATGCGTTCGAAAGAGGAAGCGCATGATTATCGCTATTTTCCAGATCCGGATTTGTTGCCGCTGAAACTGGATCCTAGGCGCATCGCAGAAATCAAAGCGTCGTTGCCGGAATTGCCGGATGAAAAAAGGGCGCGTTTCATGACCCAGGACGGCCTATTGTCGTACAATGCCAGCGTGTTGACTGCTGAAAGAAGTAGGGCAGACTACTATGAATCTGTTCTATCTCACCTAAAAGATCGCATTATGAATGTCGGACGGGCAAAAGTTGCGTCCATAGTGTGTAATTGGGTTATCAGCGAAGTGCTGGGTCGATTGAATAAACTCAGCAAGGATATTAGTGAAAGCCCTGTTTCTCCCGCGCAGATTGCAGAAATTATTGATCTTCAAATCGGGGGCTCGATTTCAAATACCGTAGGAAAACAAGTGCTTGATATAGTTTTTGAAGAAGGCGGTTCACCGACAGAGTTGGTCAACAAGCTCAATTTGCATCAAGTCACCGACCTTAGTGCAATTGAAACGGCGGTGGATGAAATTATTTCTGCCAATCCGGACAAAGTTGAAGCGGTGAAAGCTAAGCCCAGCATGTTGGGATGGTTTGTGGGGCAAGTGATGAAAACCACCGGCGGCAAAGCTAACCCTCAAGCCGTGAATGATCTGCTGAAGAAGAAGCTTGCAATTTCATAGTCTTAACGATCGTTAACAATAACTTAACAAGCCTTCCCCTTTTTGGTGTGACACGCTATAGTCCGTATGCTGATAATCAGTACACGGCATTATAGGAGTTTGCTCCCATGGCGAAGAAGCCACCGAGGGCCAAGACAAAAGCTGCACCCAAAAAAGCAGCTGCGCCAAAGAAGGTGCCCGTTAAGCGCGAGAAGGCCTTGTCGCCCAAAGAACGCGCTCGTTTCACACTCTATGGTAGCGCCACCTCTGGGCCCACATATACTGCGGCTTTAGGGTTGGCCTTATCGCGCCACCCGTTTTCCTACATCCATGTGAATTTGCGCGAAGGTGCACATAAACAGCCGGATTATCTGGTGAAGAACCGCTATGGCCAAGTTCCGGCTTTGCGTGATGGCCATTTGATGGCGGTACAATCAGCGGCCATCTTGCTGCATTTGGCAGAAAGCCTTGATAAATTCAATTCCAAGGTTCCGTTGGAAAAGCAGCGCATCCGTGAATGGCTGTTTTGGCAGTGGGACAAACTCGCCGTGCCGGTGTTTCGTTTGCGCGCCCGTGCGCGTGGCCTTCGTCAATTCGGCGATGAAGTGCGTGTGATGTATGACACCGAAGCCAAAGCCGCCATTGCAGTTTTGGAACAAGAACTTATGAAGTCGGATTGGATTGCAGCCAAAAAGCCAACAGTGGCAGACATTGGCATTTATGGTGTTCTTCGATATGCGCCGGAAGCCAATATCGATCTTTCGCATTATCCACACGTGATGGCGTGGAAAAAGCGGATTGAAGAAATGCCTGGCTTTGCTACACCAGAGCAATTGCTCCCGATGGAGAGCAAGCTAATTTAATTCTTTAAGGCAAATCGTGGCACTAAAACAATCGTGGCAGTTGAAAGACACTGAAACCGAACTTCAGGCTGCTGCGAGCAAGCGCAAAAGGCACCGTGAAAGGAGCGGCGCTGTTGCATTCCTGATGCTTGGCCTTTTAGGTTTGGTTGCGGGTAAGCTGGGTTTGTTGTGGCCGCGATTTGATATTTTTGCGCAGTTTACGATCCAATTTGCAATTTTTTTCAGTGCTGGTGTTATTGGGCTTTACAGCCCGCGTTTAAAAGGTGTTGTGGCTGGGCTGGTGGCCCTGCTGTTGCTTGTTGCTTATGGGCTTTGGCCTAGCTTCAACTTGCAAACCGCCGAGAGTTCTCTTGCTTCAGGTGAAAAGCGTTTGAAGGTTGCCCAATTTAACTTGGGTGGTGAACGTTCTGATCCTCAAGTCATTGTCTCTAGTCTAAACGCCATCAATGCAGACGTTGTGACGCTGGTTGAAACTGGAACTAATGGCGAAAACATTTTGGCTAATCTGAAAGCGGATTATCCGTTTCAGGTAAATTGCTTTGAAGTTTTCGGCTGCGACATTGCCGTGGTTTCCAAATTTCCTTTTTCAGGTCGTAAAATGATTTATGCGGGCCATGCTGTGCCGCTGCTGAAAGTAAACCTTGGTGTAAGTTATGGGGGTGTATCTGTGGTAGCCGTTCATACCACGCGTTTTCCGCATATTACCGAACAGTTCGTGCAATTTCATGCCATAGCACAAGCGCTGGAGATTGATTCTGGCCCGTTGTTGTTGATGGGAGATTTCAACGCCACGCCACAGTCTCGGGTGTTGAAGGGATTAGCAGATCGACTGGGCCTTTCGATTGTTACCTCACTTCCAAGTTGGCCCGCCACTTACGCGCTGCCACAGCTTGCTATTGATCATATTTTAATCAGCTCTTCGCTGCGAAGCTTGTCTTCCGAAGCTGCGGGGCAAAGTGCGGGATCTGATCATCTTCCCATTAGCGTAGTTTTGGGTGTGGCAACTGGTGCACAATAGATCAGCAAGGCTTTTTGACGGTTGGCGCCCATTCGCAGTGATGCCTTGGAAGTTGGTGAAATTTTGGTGAATTTCTGCCGCCTTTTGATTCAACTTCGGAATTCATAAGTGTATGATTTAAAATAATTTTGATCGATATCACGGGCTTTTTGTGGCGATTTTGATTCATTCCCCATTAAGTCTGCCGTTTAACGCGTTGTTTCAATTGACCAGCCAAATTCATATCCGTCAGACGCACTCATCAGAAGGGCGCTGGCACAAAACAGGATGGGTATTCAAATGGCATATGGATTGAACGTGGGAAACCTTGCGAATGAAAGCAGCGAAGAGTTGCTGCAACGTGGATTGCAATGTTGCTTAGGCCAAGATGGCGCGCAAAACCGCATCGAAGCCCATAAGTGGTTTAGCATTTCAGCATTGAAAGGCTGTGTTGCCGCCAAAGCTTACCGAATCGAATTGGCGCAGGAAATGTCAGTTCAGGAAATTGCTGAATCTTTGCGTATGGCCCGCGAATTGATCACGGTTCATTAAAAGCACAGAGGGGCGGGATGACCGTCCTTTGCGTCAATAATTGATCCAATTATCCGTGAGACTAGAGTTGCGGTCTGATTGGAAGTTTTGAAATTTGCTGTCAAACTGTTTGGCGCGAAGCTGGCGTTTATAAATTTCAGTTTCATAGATATCGGCCTGATTGATCGCAGCACGTTGCCTAGGCGTCAGTGTGCTCAGGTCAACCGAGCCGGTGGAATAGCCAAGCCCCAATGGCAAAAAGCTATCGTAAGCATGCGCTGGCCCACAAAAGGCAAGAACGGCCAAAGTAACACCTAAAAAAATACGCATCAGCAAACTCCTTGAACCTTCTTAGCCCAAACATCTGTGAAACACATCAATAATCGGTTAAGTACGTTGCGTAAGGGGTAGCATCCTTTGAGAGAGCTTTCGAGGCTGATAAACCGCGCTTGCAAGGCGCTTCAAATCAAGGCAAAGGACGCCTAAGAAGTGCGGGCCGCCATTCGCCCGCGCGTTATGTTTCAAGTTTTGCGGAAACGTGGCCGAGTGGCTGAAGGCAACGGTTTGCTAAATCGTCATACGCTGTAAGGCGTATCGAGGGTTCGAATCCCTCCGTTTCCGCCACCTAACTCATTGATATTGTTCGATAAAGATAGATTCTGAGCCAAGAGCTATTTTTGCCCGATATGTCCGTGGCTTGCGGCGATTGCCAATCATGAAGCTGGTTGCGGAGACTCCATTGGTGCGCCTTGCCGGTGCCACCTCGTGGCAAAGTCTCTTACGCCGATTTTGGTGGTACCGCTGCGGGAAACCGGCAACGTGGTTTCCGGTCGACGCAGCAACTGAAGACCGCGCCGATTGCGCTGCGGCGCGGTGTGCTCGGTGGGACAGTGTGGATTGGATCAGGCGAGACCCAGTTGGACGCGCTGCCTGGACCAGTCCCTTTCGAGCTTATTATAACCGAGCAGGGACTTTGCAGTAAGTGCGGCAGGATGACGGCCGTGCATGATCGTCTTGGTTATCTCAGGAGCCAGGAAGCTCAGCCGGAACACCCGTGCGAAGTACGACGGGCTGACGCCGGCCTCGCGGCTCAGTTCCCGGATCGTCTTGCCTCTGCTGGTCATGAACATGTCACTGAACTGACGGGCTTGTCCGATGAGGCGGAGGAGGCTGCGATCGGGCTCCTGCTGTTTGGTGCCTGTGGTGCCCTCGATCAGGAGCTTCATTTCCATGCCTGTGCGTCTGACCCTTGCCGGAACCGACAAGGTTTGCGTCGGTACGTCTACGAAATTAGAGGTCACCAGTTTTGCAAGATTGGCATGCGCCTCGGTAGCTGCCGACAGCATCGTCGGCCGGATGGTGATATCGACTGCCGCGGATCGCACATCGATCCTTGCGACCAGCACTTGCAGGATCATGCGCTTGTCAGCGGCAGCAAGGGTTGGCCAGCGTTGTGCCAGGGCCGCGGCCCGGTCAATCAAGTTTCGAGACGTCCCGACATTTGCGGAAGTGTCAGCCACCGAGCTGAAGACGGCGGCACCATCACGCAGCAGCGCACAGATGCGGTCCTCGACAATTGCTTCGAGGTCAGCTGCAGGGATCCGGCATGCGGTAGCTGGGGCTTTCGGTCGACTGCCCTTGATCAGCGACTGACTGACATAATAGCGATATCGCACGCCCTTCTTGTTGGCATGTGTTGGCGACATCCGGTCACCACTCTCATCATAGATGAGGCCGGCGAGCAGGCTGGGTGCTGCTGCAGTCGAACGGCTGACGCGCTCGACACGGTTCCCGGCCAGCGCCAATTGCACCTCGTTCCACAGCGTCTCGTCAACAATGGCTTTATGCAGACCGGGATGGCACTTACCCTTGTGAGCGATCTCGCCGCGATAGATGCGGTTCTGCAGCATTCGGTAGAGCGCGCCGCGGTTGATCGCCATGCCACCGCTGGCGCGTCCGAACTTGTTCGTCCGGGCTTTGCTGATGATGCTTTCGGCTTCCAGTTCATCCTTCACGGCATGGACGGATTTGAGGGTCGCGTAGCGCCGGAAGATGTGGCGCACAGTATCGGCCTCCACCGCATTCACGATCAGCTTGCGATCGTCAACATCGTAGCCCAAGGGCACAACGCCGCCCATCCAAATACCCTTTTGCTTGGATGCCGCGATCTTGTCGCGGATGCGCTCGCCGGTGACCTCGCGCTCGAATTGGGCAAAGGAGAGCAGCATGTTGAGCGTCAGCCGTCCCATCGAAGTGGTGGTATTGAACTGCTGCGTCACCGAGACGAATGACACGCCCTTGGCATCGAAGGCATCGACGATTTTGGCAAAGTCGCTCAAAGACCGGGTGAGCCGATCAACCTTGTAAACGACAACCGTATCGACGCGTCCGGCGGCAATATCGGTGAGGAGGCGCTGGAGGGCCGGGCGTTCCAGGGTGCCGCCCGAGATACCGCCGTCGTCATACATGTCCGGCAAAGCCACCCAGCCAGTGCTCTTCTGGCTGAGAATATAGGCGTCACAGGCCTCACGTTGGGCATCGAGCGAGTTGAATTCCTGTTCGAGGCCCTCCTCGGAGGACTTGCGCGTGTAAATGGCGCAGCGCGTGACCGCCGCTCCATTACGTTGGTGGCCGGAGACTGCAATCCTACTCATGATCAATTGCCCTTGCTTCTGGTTCGGAGACATTGGAATGCGTGCGGACTTTCAGCCCGAAGAACCGCGGACCCGACCAACGGGTCCCGGTGATTTCGCGGGCAATCACCGAGAGCGACCGCCACATCTTTCCCGACCAGATGAAACCGTCGTCAACGACCACAACTTCGTGTGTCACGCCCTCCCAGGTTCGAAGCAACCGCGACCCTGGCTTCAGAGAGATCGCTCTCGGCTTCGCCAGATCGGACTTCATCTCCATGGTCTTGGCAAGTTCAGCGATTTGCCGCTTCACCGCCGCACCCAATCCTCCAAACTTGTTCTCCTGGATTTTCCAGGCGAGCCCAAGTTCAAGAATGTCGCGTCCCATCTTTTTCGGCGGAACGGCGCGATAGTGCCGCCGCCACGCGAGGTGCAATTCGGTGTAGGTCATCACGGCGATGGCGGCGAGCGCGGATGAGAGGAAGTTCTCATGGCCGGCGTTACTCTGTATGGCGTCGAGCCGATCCATGATCTCATCGGCAGCATTTTCCAGCGGGGCAACTATCGGACCGACAATCGGCACCATCTGGTGTTCCGTAGGCCTAGCCATGGTCATCATGTTCCGGCCCGCACAACATGATAGCGGCGCGCGTGACCCTCGGCCTTCTTTGCATCAAGGATCAGCCCTAGTTTCTTCTTCACTGTTCCGGCCAGGAATCCCCGAACACTGTGGGCCTGCCATCCCGTGGCTGCCTGAAGTTCATCGATTGTCGCACCGCCCGGAGCGCTCAGGAGTTCCAGACATTGCGTGATCTTGGTTATCCTCGGACGCGGTGCCGGCGTTTCTTTGGCCATGTTGGCTGATGACTTGGCGGATTTACCAAGCGTCGACGTCTTGCCTGCGGTCGGCACTTGGCTCGACTTTATCGCCTTTGCCGTACGGGTGCTGGCATTTGTTGTCTTCTTCATGATGTGGTACTCCGTGGTTGTGAACACCGCGCTCACCGCGACGTTTGCACCACCCCAAGCCCCGCAAATGGCGAGGCGAATGTCAGGGCAGGGATCCGAACGTGGGTTTCCGCTGCCGTGCACAGCAATGCTTCCTTTGCGTTCGAAGTCGAGTGGAAAGACAGCCTGGGTGGAGATAGTTGTCAGTACCTCTCGCCATCATTCCACCGTAGGATTTTGTGAGCCATTCACGATTTTTGGATCGTGCTGACTCGGGGTGGGGAACCGACCAGGCGCTGCGCGTTGCCGGGCAACCCCGTCGCTTCATAGCCAAGACTGCGGTAACCCGCACGGCGTTTGGTGGCCATGCGTGCCAGGATCGGCTCGCCGCCATCGACGTAGTCGTAGATCACCACCTCGACCTTACTGGGATGCAAGCGATGCAATCTTCCAGCATACTGGGCAAGAGTTCCCTTCCATGAAACAGGCATCGTCAGAAACAGCGTGTCCAGCCGGGCGTCATCAAAGCCCTCGCCGAGATATCGACCCGTGGCGATAAGCACCCGCTCGGCGCCATCAGGAATTTGTTGAAGGGTGTTCATCCGCTGAAGCCGCTGCTTGGCGCCCAGGCCGCCATGCAGCGTTACGATGTTCTTGGCGAACCGCGACAAGCGATCCGCAAAGTAGGCGAGATGCTCCTTTCGCTCCGTGATCAACAACGGCGAACGCCCGGCATCAAGCGCAGCCAGGATATCGTCGAAGATCAGATCATTGCGCCGTTCATCGCGCGCAAGCTCGGCATAGATCTGTTGTATGGGAATCTTGTCTGGTCTGTCGCCGGCAGGTTTTCGAAAATCCGTCTCGCGAAAGATGACCTTGTGGCTGAACGGGCGGGCTGCCGCTTGCTTCTTTGAATCAACATGATAGCGTACAGAACCGCATTGCATGAAGATGATTGGATGGTGCCCGTCCTTTCGCGCAATGGTTGCGGAGAGGCCGAGCACATACTTTGCCTTGGCCGCCCGTGCGACCGCCTCGAAACTGACCGCGGAAAGGTGATGGCATTCATCAACGATCAAGTGGCCATAGTTCTGGATCAGATCAGACACGTCACCCTTTCGGACCAGGCTTTGGATCAGAGCGATATCAATTATTCCCGTGGGCCGCCGTTTGCCTCCTCCGACACATCCAATCTGCCGGTCCTCCAATTGCAGGAACGATTGTAACCGGGCTGTCCATTGTTCGAGAAGTTGTTGGCGGTGAACCAGAATGAGAGTGTTTCGGCTCCGCGCGGCGATCAGATTTGCAGCCACCACGGTCTTGCCAAACGCGGTGCCGGCCGAGAGTACCCCAAACTCGTGGCCCAACAGAGCGCTAACTGCAGCTGTCTGATCCATGGACAACTCACCGTGAAACTGAATGTCGAGGCGGTCGCCGGCATTGCGAAGGTCTTCGAGAACGACCTTGATGCCGCACTCGCTCAGGAGGGATGTCGCTGCTTCGAGGCACCCTCTCGGCAGCGCAATATGCTTTTGCAGCAGTTCTGCGCAGGCGATGATTCGTGGCTTTCCAAATGTCGACAACCGCATGGCCTGGGCCGCGTAGAATTCAGGGTTCTGAAAGGCGGCCAGACGGACAAGGAGGTTCACCAGGCTTGGGGGCAATCCCTCACGCGCGATGTATAGTTGATTGGTCAGTGTCAGATTTACGCTTTCGGGCAGCGGCCCGTCAATCGGCGGGAGCGCGTTTCGAATTGATGGAGGCCGGATCCAGGGTTGGGAATTCTCTTCTTCTTCAATTGGCAGTCGGACGCAAAGGATTCGTCCCTCGCTAGCCGCCTTCTCAACGACAGCCTCAAGTTCCGACCTTGGCATGCGCTGCACCGCTGACAAATAGGCCCATTGATCTTTGTAGGGGCGGAGGCTTTCGTCGACAAAGACGCTATTGCCGCTCTTTCGCGCCACGCCCTGCAAAGGCAAAGCAATCAGATTGCCGAACCCGCCCGCAGGAAGGGTGTCTTGACTGGGAAACAGACGGTCATAAGATTCAAACCCAATATCCGGCCATCTTTCCATTGTCGCTGTGATGAGCGACGTGCCGAGTTTTCTCGCCATCGCCGCTGGAACCACTTCAGCAAAGAAAATCCATGCGTGCGCCCCGTTCCCCGATCTCGACCGTTCAACCGCAACAGGAACTCCGTGCTCGATACAGGTTTCCCTGAATGCGCCTACGTCACGTTGCCAATGCGCCTTGTCGAAGTCGATTGCCAGAAACCAACAGGTGCCATCTGGCAGGAGAGGATAGACGCCGGCCACAAAGTCTGGGGGTGGCGCGGCAACATTGTAAGATGATGGTTGCCCCCTTAAATGCTGCTGAATCACATCAGCGTTCAAAGGCATAAACGATTGGTGCTGGCATTCGCCGCACTTCACCTTGGGCTTTTCGCAGATACCGCGCACCCACTCATTGCCACAAACCGGCGAATAGCCAGCCTTGCCGGTCTGACGATTTTCCCATCGCCGCGGGAAAACATCAGTTCTGCCGCGGAACAGGGATTGGTAGAGGGCAGTCTTTTCTGAAGTCGTGGATGTCATCGTCACGTCAGCGGTGAAGGCTGATTGCACGACCGATAAACTGATGCCGAATGCATTGTCAGATGCGGGAGCCTCGGAAGACTTCAATCGATCGAGTGCGGCCTCGATGGTCTGGCGTTCGCGCGAGAGTTCTTCGAGGCGCCTGAGGAGGGCTTCTTTCGAGATTTCTCTGTCACCATCGCCAGACATGAGAAAATCATAACATTTACGGGCCCGCCCCTCAACATGCTGCCGTCGGCCTTACCAAATGCTTGGCTGGTCGCGGTGATGTCCGATACCCCACTATTGAATTCTTAAACCATTAAAAGAGGGTTATAAAATGTATGTCTCCGGGTCGCGGGTGAGTGGGAATTGCGCCCACACTTCCGAGGGTTACAGAGACAACCGTACTGACGGTTCGAATCCTGTTTGCTCCACCACCCAGTCCTGCACATTCTCCCCATTGTGCAGCCTCAGTGCAATTGGCCCCATTTGCGGGCGTTTTCGGGCTTTGTACGAAGTACGGTCTGGCGCTGACGTGCGCGCAGAGACGGTATTGGGGCGGTTTTCGAGCCATCGTCTCAGTTGGCAATTTCCGGCTCCAGACGGGTGGGCGAACACCATCAAAACGGATCAATAGTTTCGCACGATATGCGGCTTCCGCGCAGGCACCGACCCATGAAGTTACCGCACTACAAGTGTGACCGGTTGTTTGCCTGACGCTACAAGTGTGACCGGTTGATTGCCTGACGCTACAAGTGTGACGGGTTGATTGCCTGACGGCGTATGATGCTGCCAACACAGCAAAACCTCAACTCTCTGGTATGTTTTAGAATCCCAAGAGGTCACGTTGATGGTTCCAGGCCAGGGGGAGATCTTGCATGCGCAGCAGAGATTTTGCAGTGATCTCTGGTGATTGCTTACCGGCAAGGATGGCACTGATGATTGAGGGAGCCAGGAAGGCAAGCGGCAGTTGTCGGCTGACTTCACTGGCCGGGATATGATCACGCATGGCAATGTCATTGAGTGAGGCCACAGCACCCGATGTGAGATCCTCAAACCACAGGCGGGCCCTGGCAACGGTGCGTATCAAAACCTGATCAGTGGCTGCAGCAGCAGGCACTTTACCATTGGTGATGATGATCCTTGTCTCAACCCCGCGCCGCTTCAGGATGATCGGAAAGGTGATCGCATATGTTGCTTCGCCAGTGATACCTGAACTTTCCCCAGCATCCCTCTGAGCGAAGGGCTGAATCTGCAATTGACCCATTGCGGCCAGCAGTCCTGCAATCTTGATTGCGATGGTTATGTGCCTGATATGAAGATCAATACGCTCAATGAGGGGCGCGATGATCTGCAACTGCGCGCTTAGCTCCAATGACCGAAGCTTTTCAGCAAGGTACTGGGTACCGCTCAGAAACTGCTGGAGGAGGTGGGCTTGATCAGATTGGACGGAGTTATGGGCCTTCAGCAGCAGCTGCATTTGGTTTGGGTCATCCAGTAAACTGAACACGCCACTGACAACTGTCTGCTCCAGAACCGATGCAGGCAAACGCCAGGCCGAAGGATCGCGAACCTCAGCCTGGTTTAGACGCGCCGAGATATAATAATAGTAACGCTGGCCCTGCTTGTTGGCGTGAACCGGGGTGAGACGGTCCCCGGTCTCATCAAAGACCAGACCTGTCAGCAGCAGCGCTGGTGTCTTTCCTGTCCGGGGTCCACGACACTTTGGTAAGATTGCAAGCGTGGCTTGCACTTTGTCCCAGAGATCACGGGGCAGGATTGCTTCATGCTCCCCGGCATAGATCGCTCCCTTATGGGCAATCTCACCGATATAGCTGCGGTACTTGAGCAAGGCATGCAGGTTGCCGCGTGAGAAGGACCTGTTGCCGGAGCGAAACCGGCCGTCGCGGTAATGCCGCGCCTTGGTTGTGATGCCATTGTCTTTGGCCCACTGCGTGAGCGACTTGGTGGATCCAAGCACCAAATAAGCTTCAAACAGGCGGCGCACGTGTTCAGCCTCGGCCTGATTGATGATGAGCTTCTTGGCCTGAACATCATAGCCCAAGGGCGGCAACCCGCCCATCCACATGCCTTTCTTTTTGGAGGCCGCAATCTTGTCGCGGATACGCTCGGCCGTGACTTCACGCTCAAACTGCGCAAAGGAGAGAAGGACATTAAGGGTGAGCCTTCCCATCGATGTGGTGGTGTTGAACTGCTGGGTGATCGAGACAAAGGACACACCCCGGGCATCAAACACCTCAACCATCTTGGCAAAGTCGGCCAAGGCCCGGGTCAGGCGGTCGATCTTGTAAACGACAATGATATCCACCAGACCAGCGCGAATGTCACCCAGAAGCTGCTGGAGGGCAGGGCGTTCCATGCTGCCGCCGGAAAAGCCGCCATCATCATAAGCTGTCCTGACCAAGACCCAGCCCTCATGCCGCTGACTGACAATATAGGCTGCACAAGCTTCGCGTTGGGCATCGAGCGAATTGAAGGCCAGATCCAGTCCTTCATCGCTCGACTTGCGTGTATAGATGGCACAGCGCTTGCGGGTCATAGTCTGAAGAACCGGTTTCCCGACCAGCGCGCCCCGGTGATGGCCAAGGCCACAGCGGACAAGGAGCGGTAGACTTGCCCGTTCCAGCCAAAGCCGTCAGCCCTGACCTCAACAGTATGACTCTTGCCCTGCCATTCCCGCACCAGCCGGGTTCCAGGCCGCAGGGCAACCGGCTGAGCCTTTGCCCGCAGCTGACCGCGCTGTGCGGGGTCCAATGTTTCGTTTTGCGCATGGCCCAATCCTACGGTGGGGAGTAGTGTTGGGCCGGCTTTGTCATCTCCTGCATGCGGGTGAGACGTGTCTTTGACCGCGTAGGATTCTGACGCCTTATGCAGCAACCGGAGATCCGGGCGCTTCAACCCGCCATAGTGTTGTTCTTGCACCCTATAGGCCGCAGCCCGCAGGAGCAACGAAGTGCTGGCGGCTTTTGGCGGTGGGCGCCCCACATGTTTGAGCCAAAGCGCAACCAGGTGTTTGCGGGGCAGGTGGGGAAGTGCTGCCAGTGAACTCGAAAGCACGGGCACTTCCGATGGACGAGCCTTCGTCATGATGCAGCCTCCGCCGCAATAACGCGGTAACGCCGCTCGCCATCAGTCTTCTCGCTTTCAAGCTTGAGGCCTTTTCGCTTTACAAGTGTTCCCGATAAAAAGCCCCGCACACTGTGGGACTGCCAGCCGGTTGCGGTCATGATCTCGGCAATCGATGCCCCTTTAGCGCGTTGCAGAAGCACAGTCACGCGCGCGGATTTGGTGCCAATCGGTTTGGCATCGTGGGCCGGTTTGAGAGTGCGCGCTACAGCCTTGGCCTTGCTTTGCGCCTGTAGTTTTAAAGTCTTTGCCATGATGGTCTCCTGTTACTGTTGTGCAAAACCCGGTAGCGGATAGTTGCACTGCAACAAGCCCGGCAATCGGGCGGAGACAAGAGGCTGGGCACTTGCCGGTCAATGGGGGTCTTAAAGATCCTATTGTTCACCCCTCGGCGATAGCCCAAGCAATGCTCGGTTCTAACCTGAAGTCCAGTCTTTTGTGCGCCGGGGAATGTTAGTTAAACCTGATGACGTCCTGCGATGATGCTACCGCTTCTTTCTTCGTGCCTGTTACGTTGTGCTTGTGACATTCTTCGGTACATCGTTAGATTCAGTGTATTCGCCGACGTACTTGTTACCATTGCCGATGTGCAAGTGCCCCGACCATCAAAGTTTCCATCCTGGAAATAGAAACGATATTGTGTACCGTCTGTAAAAGTTGCTGCGCCCTGGCCATTGGAAAGATGGTTTGGGTAGTGGCGGCGGGACATACGCGTTGGAGGACACCACGTATGTTGGCGACTTTCTCAGGCCCATTGCATTTTTAATGAAAGGCGTGCGTCACTTATCTGTCCGCCTATTACTCATCCGCACAAGAAAAGTAACTGGCTCGACTGATGGTTGAAAATTAAGTAGACCGTCTTTCCTACCGGTTAGGGTGAGGAAAATTTTCAATCGTGACAATAAATGAATTATTCAACACTGTGTCCGGTGAAATCCAGACTTATTTTCTGTTGATAGTCATGTGGCTGTATGATCTGAGTTGTAAGCTCGGAGCTGCTAAGGGGTGTTCCTATCATGATTGGAAGGAACTAACTATCGGACAGGTAGCATTGGTTGCTTTCATTTTTTATTCGATTGTAGCGGGTGGCTATGAACAAGTGAGGCTCGCATATGAGAAGACAACAATCGGGGAAGTCGCAGGTTTCTTGGCAGGTATTGCTACCGCTGCACTGGAAATCGACTTTGCTGATCATGCCACTGCTAAGCTTACCGAGGCTGTGCCCATTTTTGCTAAGCTAATGGGTGCCGTGCCTTTTTTTCTGTGGTTGTTCGCATGCATATTGTTTCCAGTTATTGTTGGATTTTTCACAAGCGCTATAATCGATCACAACACCAAGATTGAAAATCGAATTCCAAATCCACAAAATGCGGGTAAACCTTTCATAGCCCAAAGTTCCCAATCAGTATCCGCGGCGGGGAGCAACTGGGTATTCGCCAACCTCATATTGGCTGTTTCGGCAGGACTCGCAGGCATAATTTTTTGGATGCAACGAGCGTTCGCGGGTGAATACGACGGCTACTTCGTCCCACTTGGATTTGTGTGCCTTTTACTTGCATTAATCACGGTACGAAGCTTCAGCCGAGCCTGGGGCAAATAGTACTTCGCGAACGTCGAGAGTCGGAGACCTTTTTGGTTAAATTCTATTGCCGTGCGTGACTTCACCCGCAGCAGAGTTTGCCAGTACTGATACCATAAAAAAGAGATGCGACGCCGCAGAGGCCAACTATTGCTGGCCACCATTTTATTGGTATCCAAAATAAGTCATGTCGCGGCACAAAGTTAATCCGCTCGCCTGTTCTCTCATCGACTAAAATCCGTTCACCCATGTCGATTGTCGTGTAATACCAATAAATCAATGTTGCGGAAGTCAGAAGTCCAATTGAAGCTATTGAGGGATGGGCATCCCATTAGCCTTTTCCCCAAATATAATCAGCAACAAAATTGAAAGCTAACATCGTACCAAATACGATCAGAATAACCAGCCCACCTTTGCCGCGCCAAAACAATATCATTGCTTCTACTCTCTTCCAAACCAGTGATCCTGTGCGATTGCCAGGGCATTTGCAACTGTCCCGGGGGCTCTGTCCAGGGAACGCCACTTGATCCGATGCGGATGCCATACGAGCCTCCGGTCATGACCGAGCGCTCCCCCCCCGTTCCGTTACTTCAAGACCTCGCCCGAAATCATCCGCCGGGCTGTGATGATGGATATCCGGTTCGCGCTGTCGCTGCGAAACGTCGCGGACCTTCTGCACGAGCGCGGCATCGACATCTGCCATGAGACGGTGCGGTTGTGGTGGTGTCCAAATAACTCCAGTTGACCCAAGCATTCTCAATTTTAGTTCCAATTGCCTTGCTGAGCTCATTTAGCCTGCCATATTTTTTCTCGTCGTTAAGCAGTTGCCACTACCCTGAGGTGGCAACTGCGCGGAATTCGGTTCCCAAATAATTTCTGAAAATTTCAAAACCCTCTGCGAAGTGGACCCGGTGTTGGGGATCGATGAAGTCGACGCTTGCTTCAGCAACTTTTGAGCGAGACTTGGTAATTGGCAACCAAAGTAAACGCTTGAGTATCGAATTTTCGTCTTCCTCTTTATCTTCGCGCATAGACCAAATTTTGGCATATACATCTGTCGAAACTGAAATTACCCTCATTGTCTAACTCCAGATTTATTATCTAGGGAACCTCTGATTTAATGTCTTGCTGAATTTGCATTGATGTGATTCTTCTGTGTCGGAGGATTTTCCGATGCGGCAGATGACATTTTCGAATTC
>JAYVOQ010000102.1:0-5211 GCA_043757845.1 Hyphomicrobiales bacterium
AAGCTCGGCTCATCAATGCTGGCCTCCATCCAGTGGCCAGCTTGAATCACATAAATACTGATTTGTGAATCGGTTTAAATCAGAAAGACTCTAGCGCTCATTTCAAGGCACCCGCGATTGCCGCAGCGGCAAAGTCTGCCATTCTGCTGGATTGAAATAAGACCAAATTCTCCTGCTCCGCCAGCAGATCCCTTGATAACACGACCGTCACTCTCGACAGCACCACCAACACCGAGATCGATGTTTAGCAATACAACGTCTTTTTCATCAGATGCTGCACCCCACATCATTTCAGCCACGGCCGCACAGTTGCTTTCATTGTCAGTGAAAATCGGGACTTCAAATTCTTTAGTAAAAATGGCTTTTGCATTGGCTCCTGCCCAAGCAGGCAAATTTGATTAGTCTTGCGGGTAAACACTCTTCCTTTTCTCAATTCGCAAAATGCTGGCAAAATGAAGCGAGAAGAATGGTTCGACGGGTCTGGGGACCGATGGTAGCAATCTCTCGCCACCATTTATAAAAAAATGTCCGGGTTTTCCGGGCCTTTTGCTTTTACTGTGGCGGTGAAATTTTGATGTTGGGATCATAGGTAATGTGCTGAATCGTCTTTGATTTGTGGCCCATTGCATCTCCCTCAATCATCATAATAGCGGGCAGACCATTGGAATTTTTGTAAGTCGTGATGTGGCTTGTTGCCTTGGTGCCCATCACTTCGGCGGAACTATCGAAAGAATAAGCCGTGTAGGTTTGGCCTTCTATCTGCTGTGAACCTAGGCATTGGACGTTGCTTAAGTTCATCTTCGACGTATCCATACTATTCTTGATGCTGGAGGAAATTTGGCCAGACATGGCCGCTGGCATGGCCGTCCATTTGCCGCCCGCCTTCATCCATGCCTCACTTGCGAGCACAATGGATTCCATCTGTTCAGACTTCATGTGAAAACTTGAGGGCAAAATAACGTCTACTTCGGTTTTGCGCTTGAAGGCGCCCATGTCCATATCAATTTGGGTATGATAGGCACCAGCCTTCAAATGTGCATCCATCATCGTCTTAATTTCGGCGGTGCAATCGGCTCGAGCCGCTGTTGCGCACAGGCAAAGTGTGGATGTGGTGACAAGCAGAAATTTCAATTTGGCCTCCATTGGTTAGAGATGCCCCAATCGAAATGATAGCGGCAAGATGTGGTTTCGACAAGCCAAGGCTAAAGGCCTATCGTTGCCACATGGAACAGTTATTTGCTTATAAAGCCTATGTTGTGGGGGTAGCTTTCGTGGGACTGTTTGCTCTTGAGCGCTTATTCCCAGCAGTGCCCGCACTGTGGAAACCGGTGCGATGGCTGCGCAACTTATCGGTGGCGTTCGTGAATTTTCTACTGGGGCCGATGATTGTATTGCCGCTCTCAGCTTATGCGGCAATGCACGGCTTAGGTTTTCGGCCAAGTTGGTGGAACATGGCATTTGATCTGATTGTGATGGACGCTTGGATTTATGGCTGGCACCGTTTGAACCATGTGGTGCCATTTCTTTGGCGCTTCCATGAAGTGCATCATTTGGATGAGGCGCTTGATACGACCACGGGCTTGCGCTTTCATTTCGGCGAAGTGGTGCTTTCAGCTTTGGTGCGCGGGTTGCTGATCTGGATATTATCGATCCCGCTTGTAACTGTTTTTGTCTTTGAAACGCTGGTTGTATTGGCCGCGCTGTTCCAGCATTCTAATTTAAAGTTGCCAGTGATGTTTGAGATTTGGCTTGCGAAGTTGATCGTTACGCCACGTCTACATTGGGTGCATCATCATGCGCTGCGTGAAGACACCGACTCCACCTACGCCACAATTCTTTCCGTTTGGGATGCTTTGTTTGGAAGCCGCAGCCGTAACACGCGGCACGGCGAAATGGTCATGGGTGTTGAAGGAAAGAAGGATGAGGGATTGTTCGCGCTACTATGGTCTCCCTTTCGTTTGAGACGTTAACCGGTTTGGCCTCTTGCATGCAGCACCTTGACGAGAGGCCAAATGGCAGTTGCGGTTGTAACAATTCGGGACAGGTATGACGAAATTAAGCGCATTAACAACGGCTTTGATTGAGGCCAGGCTAGCACAAGCCGCCCAATTCGAGGCAGTTGCGCGTGTTCATGATGCTCGTACCCTGCGCCTTGAGGCATTGCGCGATTGTGTAGTGCCCGAACTTGCAAGCTCTCCGCATCTGCGTGAACTCGTCGCCATAAACGTTCAAGACGGTGCGACGCCGCGCTTGTGGGTTGATCTCATCACTTTTGTTGAGATGCAGCCTGATCCAAAATCATATCGATTGGTGCAAAGTTCTGAACGAGGGTTGGAAACCATTTTTGAAACACGTGATGCCGAACAAATGAAAGGTTATGTTTTGCGCCAAGTTGCGCACCGTGCCTTGACCGTGGAGCGCGTCATTGCAGGCAAGCCTTTGGCAGTGGAACGGCCGAAATACACCTATAGCTTGGGTGAAGTTATCTATGTTTGGTTGACAGGAATCGCGTTTGGCGCATTGGGATGGTTTGCTTACGCAGTGGCAAGCGGAATTTTCAAGCTCTCATCACCATAAACTTGCAGTTACAATCTGAAACACCATGTGATTCCCGCTTTAGCCTGTGGGTTGGTAACTTGGTGACCGAGATTCATGCAAAGGTGAAGATGTGAGCGGTAAATTAGCACTGAACGGCAAAGCGGAATCCAAAGTATTGGCGAAAACGCCAACTTTAAATCAAAGCTTGCCACAACGCATTGCAGATTTTACGACCTTGGCTGAAGGGCTTGATTATGCTGCCCAAGGTGTAACCGGCTTGAATTTTTATTCGGGTCGTGGCGCGTTGGAACATGTGCTGCCTTACGCAAAATTGCGCCGCTGTGCTTTGGTTTTAGCACGTAAGCTGATGTCTACTGGCCTGAAGCGCCTCGACCGGGTTGCGATTGTTGCAGAGACTGGGCCGGATTTCATCATTACTTTTTTTGCCTGCCAATATGCGGGTTTGGTGCCATGTCCCGTGCCTTACAGCATGTATATTGGTGGGCGCGAAGCTTATGAGCAACGCATTGCGGGAATGTTGAAAGCGGCCGATGCGCATTGCGTGGTTGCCCCGAATGATCAGGTTGACAGCTTGCGCGTGGCTGCGGCAGCTGTGGGTGTTGGACTGGTTTTCACCCACGAAGAACTTTCAGCTCTGCCAGAGTCCATTACAAAGTTGCGAGGTTTTGAAGCGGCTGAAGTAGCTTATATTCAATACTCTTCGGGATCAACTTCTGCTCCCAAAGGCGTTTTGATTTCACAACGTGCAATCATGGCAAATTCGCGCGGCATGTTGGTGTTTGGCATTCACGTGAAGCCAACTGACCGCGGATTTTCTTGGCTTCCTTGGTATCATGATATGGGGTTGGTGGGCTTTTGTTTGGCTCCATTGTTGTCGCAGTTCAGTGTGGACTATCTTGCCACAACCGCTTTTGCGCGGCGCCCGAGCTTATGGTTGAAACTCATTTCAGAAAACCGCTGTACAGTTTCGTTCTCGCCCACTTTTGGATATGACCTTTCGTCCAAGCGTATCGGCGCAGAAGTTGAAAAGCTGGATCTTTCATGTTGGCGCGTCGCAGGAATCGGCGGCGATATGGTGCGGCCTGATGTGTTGGCCGAATTTTGCAAGGCTTTGACGGTTACTCAATTTTCACCGGGTGCATTTTTGCCCTGTTACGGCATGGCGGAATCCACCTTAGCCATTTCATTCCCGCCGGTTGGCCGCGCACTTCGTGTCGACACCGTTGATAAAAGCGCGGTGCGTATTGACCATAAAGCTATACCAGTTGCAGCAGGAACGCCGGATTCGCGCGGATATGTGGTGTGTGGCCGCGCCATTGATGGCCACGAAATGGAAGTGCGCAATGGCGCCGGAGCCATTTTAAGTGACCGTGAAATTGGTCGCATATTCTTAAGCGGCCCCAGCTTGATGAATGGTTATTTCAATGATGCGGATGCCACTGCCGATGTTATAGATGCCCATGGTTTCTTAAACACCGGTGATATGGGTTATATGTTGGATGGCGAAATTGTTATAACGGGCCGCGCCAAAGATTTAATTTTGCACAATGGGCGCAACATCTGGCCGCAAGATATTGAATGGGCCGCTGAGAAATATGCCGAACTACGATCTGGTGACGTGGCCGCTTTTGCCGTTGAAGGCGATGACGGTGACGATGAAGTGGTGGTTTTGGTTGAATGCCGAAGCACGGAAGTGGCCGAGAAAGAAAAGTTGCGCCGCGAAGTGAGCAAACTGGTTCATCAGGGTTCTGGCGTTGACTGTAAAATAGAACTTGTTGCACCGCGAAGCCTGCCATTTACGTCTTCGGGAAAGCTTTCACGCGCAGGTGCCCGCAGCAAATATCTTGCTGGTGAGATTGTGGTCTTTGCCCCGCAAAACGATTGATAAGTCTAAGCCTCTTCGCGTGGCGTTGACGGGCGGGACTGGTTTTTCCGGCTCGTTTATTTTGCCGCAACTTTTGGCAGCAGGATATGACGTTGTTGCCTTAGCGCGCCAGCCCGAAGTGTTAGCTGGCAAGTGCCGCAATGTGATTGCGGGCGACCTTTCGGATGAGGCGGCTTTAACCAAACTTGTTGAAGGTGCCGATGTGGTTTTGCATGTTGGCGGTGCTACTTCGGCCCAATCACGGCAGGATTATTTTGATGTTAATGTGGAGGGCACGAAACGGTTGTTTCGTTTGGCCAGATCCGCGCATGTGTCACGTTTTGTTTATGTTTCTTCACTGACAGCGCGTGAGCCACAGCTTTTGGACTATGGTGCCAGTAAGGCTGCTGCGGAGCAGTTTCTTTTGCCCTTTGATGATGAAGATTGCGACATTCTGATTTTGCGCCCGCCTGCCATTTATGGCCCTGGAGACCGAGCAGCACTGCCGCTATTCAAGCTATTGCAATCAGGTGTGGCGGTGTTGCCGGGGCGTAAGTCTTCGCGTTTTTCGCTTTTGCATGTGTCTGACTTTGCAAAAGTTGTCTGTGATTCCGTGGAACATAAATCGCATGGAATTTTTGAGCTGGATGATCAGACGATGGGTTATAACTGGGCGGATTTGGTTGCAACCTGTGCTGAACTTACTGGAAAACCCGCCCGCGTTATTCATGTGCCATATGGTGTGCTGAGTGTGGCCGCAGGTGTGGCTGAAACACTTGCGAAGTTTA
>JAYVOQ010000103.1:0-5162 GCA_043757845.1 Hyphomicrobiales bacterium
ACCTGATTGCTTCAAGGATAGTTGATTTACCACCCCTATTTGAACGCAACTTGTCAGCCTTATATTCCGCCACAATGCCAATGACATCCTTATTCCCAAAAATTCTATGAAATTTAGGGAACAACATGAAATTTTGCATTGTCAGCGAAAAGACTTTCACTTGCTTGTTCTTTCATAATCTTCAACTGTCGGCGTTGCGTGTTGAATCATTAAGTCAGCATATTCCCGAAGCGCAAACCCAATTGCCATAGATTCAGAACGTGACGTGTGAACAATCGTTGTTCCAACAACACGCGCTTCCCAATAGCCGTCATCGCACAAACGAAATTGCACGTCAGTCGATTCAGTTTCCCATTCGCCGTCAATTGACATCACATACCCCGAAGTAATCTTTTTTGAATCGCAGGCCAGTTGTCTTCAAAGGCAATGCCACGGTCATCGATGTATGCGTGCGCAACCGGCTTACCGCTGGTGCCAGCATCGAACTCACAAAAATCCAGACCGTTGACTTCCATGAAATGCTTCATCGCTTTGAAATACATGTCCGTTCCGTGCATTTCCATTGCGTTGTTGCGGCAACTGTAAATCACAATCCGAAAAGTCTTGGACAAAGCAATCAATGCTTCCTTGGCACCAGCCTTAAGCTTCCCAATGCCAGGAAATTCATGATCCACAATCGTCCCGTCAAAATCGACCACCAGCGTTCGTCTGTCGCGCATCACTTCAGCCTTTCGATATATTGCCGCGCCACCATCAGGATGGTCTTCCAGTTCTTAGGCTTGTTGTTCTTCACGAACACACCCACAGCATCCGTTGGATTCAGGCTTAGCTTTTGTTTCACGTTACGTGTTGCGCGCCGCCTGACGAAGCGCGGCTTGATTGGCATGACGTGGTGACATCGCTTCATCAGCTTTTTGCGAAGCGCTTCCCAATCGAATTCGAAGCCTTCCTGTGCAACCACATCCACCTTTACGATGTCCCTCTTGCCGACATGCTGAAAGGCTGACATGACCTGTGCGTCAACATCGAAACGTTCACCGCTTTTGACTTCCACGCTGATTTCGTGAAACTTGCGGCACGGTGTTGGTATCAGGTGCACAGCTGATGCCTCGCCGTGCTTCGTTGGGATGTCCACAACGGCGAAGTATTTTTCTTTTTCCTTTTCACCGAAGCTGACGAAGATCGGGCTTCCAACAATCTGCACCCAAGGGCCAGACTTTTGTGCCGTGTGGATGTGGCCGTTCAAGACTGTCGGGAACGGCTTATCTATGTAACTTTTTGTATGGAAGTGATCAGGCAAATACACTTCTGATTTCTTCAGCATCATTTCTTCGGTGCCTGGAATTACACCGCGCACGTTCAGATGACTAAAGACGAAGTGTTGCCAAAAAAAATCAAGCTTGTTGATGATCTTTTCCGCACGGTGTTCAACGTATTCTTGCGGCACCTTGAACGGTTCCGGAATGGTTGCCTTGTTGACGTGCGGGAAGAAACTAAAAAATGTGCCATCAAAAACTTTCACTGTTTTAATATCGTGAATCCAGAATACATTCTTATAGACCGCTTTTAAATCCTGAACAAAATGCAGATACGAAGCCTTACCCCTGGATTTTTTTTCGTGGTTACCGTCCATCACCCAAGTAAAGATTTTCGCCTTATGCAGAACATTCAATGCACGGATCAGAACGGAAATAGCTTCGTCACTTGGGTCACCATCGAAAATGTCACCGCCAAAAACGAAATAGGTGGCATTAGTCTTCACCGCGTGGTTCACGGCGAACATGATGACTTCTTCAATCTCAGGATTTCTGTCGATTCCATCGGTCGTTAGATCCAAATGGCAATCGCTGATCCACACGAGTGTTTTCATACAACCAACCACCCACTACACACGCCAACCGTTTTCCTTCAACGCTGAAATAGCAATCGGGCACACGTCGCTTGCTTCCACCTGTTGCAACATCATGTCCGCAAGCTGATGAATCTCAGCCTGTGCGTGGTCGCTGTTGCGAAGGCGCTGGTAATTGGCAAACGAACGAAGATTGAAAATCGTGGTGCGTTCCACCATGCTTGCCGTGCCGATCACACCGCGCGTAATTTCGCGAACACGTTTATATTCCGCGTTCGTAATGACCACCGCACGTTCGGCCTTCTTGCATTCTTCCAAGACCGCTTCATAGAACCGCATTTCAGCGTTCATCAGGTCTTCGTATTTGTCGTTGATGTGATTCCCGTAACCGTGATTGATCTTGTTGAAGATCGCCAACACGTCAGCGGGAATTTTGAACCAGTCTTTCGGCAACGTGCGGTAACGTCCGCTAAGCCCGTTGTGCGAAGCAATTCGGTGCGTCATGTGTTGACGGTCAACGAAGATCGGCATTCGAATCCAAAACCGCAACACCACGCTTTCGAAAGGCGTGCTGTGCCCGTCCTTAGTCATACGACGAACTAGAGCTTCCACCTTTTCGCGGTCATCGTAATTACTTTCCCGCCTGTTGCGGTCATATGTCGATGTCCAAGCGCTGTTCGCGATACTTTCGTCAGAACCCATCGATTCTTGCAATTCAACTTTTATTTCTGACATACACCCGCCCAAACAATTTGGTCCAGCCTAGTGGAATCTTGCCCTTGACCGCGAATCCGATGCGACCACATGTCCAAACAAATGATGTCATCCCAGGTTCAACACTTCCGGAAATTTTTCCACAAACAGTGGTAACTTTTCTTCCAGGTAACGTTTCTTGTTGTAAACGAACTTGCCCTTTTCCTTCGATGCCTGCACGCGGCCTTCTGAAAGAAGAAGGTCCAGCAAGCCGGAATAGGTGTCCACGCCGTTCTTGTAAACGATTTCAGTTTCGATTTTTTTAAACGGTTCGATGTTGCGATTCTTAATGGTTTCCCAGATCGAATTCACACCGACCTGACGCGCCTTCGCTTCCTTGGACTTGGACACTTCTTCCTTGATCTTCGTGCCAAGCCGCCCACGGATTCTAAGGCTGGTGTAATATTTGAAAATCGTGTCGGCGTTGGTGGTGGTCGGATCACCGAAGAACACACCCATCTTTTGCCGAAGCTGATTGATGAAGACCAGGGCCACGCCGTTCTGTGACATGAACCCAACGAATTCACCCAACAGCATCGCAAACTCAGCGTTCTTGCGCGCTTGCAGGTATCCCGTCAATTCATCCTTCTTGGCACCTGTGCCGTCGCTTTCCGATTTCTTATCCAGTTCGTCGATTGCCACCTTGATTTGCATCGCTGGATAAGAATCGGCACCGATCAGAATTGGTGAAGTCTTATCATTGGCGCGAATTGCAGTGACGAACTTCCGCCACATCATGAAATTTCGCGCCAACTGATTTTCAACGTTGGTGTAAACGAAGCGCTTGCTGCCACTCAGGCCAACCCGTTTCATGAACCGCGCCTGCAGTGCGTTTTCTGGATCGGACAGCAACGCGTAACCACCCATGTCCAAGCACTGCACGATTAGCTCATAAAGCAGATACGATTTCCCGGCTTGGGAATCGCCTTCGATGACGGTCAACATTCCACCAGGAACACCGCCTGTGATCGCCTGCAGGCCAACGTGCTTGAACGGAATGTAATACGGCACGCTGTCTTCCGTGCTTTCATCCATGACCTGCACAGTGAACGCTTTCGCAAGTTCATCAACAGCGGACTGAAACGGATCGGCCTTGACCTTCGTTGTCTTCTTCTTGCCTAGCGTTTTCTTTTTCATTTTTTCTTCTTCCGAATCAACTGGTCAAAAGGGTGCCGCCACATGTTGAAACCATGGTAAAGCGAATCGAAATCGTGCCGCCCGAATCGCATTTTGACCTTCTGAAAATCGAAGGCTTTGGCTTGTTCTGATTTATACAGGCGGTGGATCGATTTGATTTCGTCCGGCTGCAACAGCGCGCCAATCGCAATCAGTTCCTTGTTGCGTTGGATGATTTCCATTTCCGCTGGTGCGATTGGCAGTTTCTTACCACCGCCAACGCCGTTGAGGATGATCGCGGTTGCACGCTTAGGACCAATGCCGCGCACACCCTTGATGTTGTCTGACGTATCGCCGACCAGAGATTTCCACAAAATATAGTGCTTGGCTGGAAAACCAAGAACGCTATCAACATTGTCAAGCGTCACCCTTAGCGGCTTGTTGGGAAGGAACAGCGTGGTGTCATCCTTCACCAACTGGAAAAAATCCTGATCGTTGGACACCACAACCTTCTTGCCTTTCAGCTTTTCGGTTAGGTATCCAATAATGTCGTCAGCTTCCACGTCTTGGACCTTCAGCTGTTTCACTGGAAGTTGGCTGAAAATTTCCTGGCACACTTCGCGCTGGAACTGCAACGCTTCCACGTCTTCGGGCTTACGCTTTTCGTCACGCTGTTTCTTGTATTCCGGATACAGCTGCAGGCGTGCTTTGGACTTCCCCTGGTCCCACACAACGATGACATTGCTAGGGCTAAATTTGCGCATGATAACAGGAAGCATCTTCATCATCCCAAAGATGCCGGATGTCCTTCGTCCCCTCTTGTCTTGCATTTGCGAAACAAAAAAAGCGCGGTAAAGCATGTTCTGACCATCAACAATCAAATGCGTCATTCGAAACCTAAAGCCGTTGCGGGATTCGAAAGCGGTAAACGACCAATCACCCGCGATTCCATACCTTCACCCAAAACCCGATGTTCCAGCTTCGGCACCAACATTCCCATTTCGGTGATGAAGGGTGAAACTGTCACATTCAGCCGCGAATACTTACCGTGAATCGCTGAAATGAACAATCGTTCTTTCGCCCTAGTCACAGCGACATAACAGCACCGCCGTTCTTCTTCGGGATCTTCAGCCCGATAGTGCGGCAACAACTTGTCCGAACAGCCAACGACAAACACAACCGGAAATTCCAAGCCTTTTGACTTGTGGATGGTCATCAGGTGGATGACTTCGGCGTCATCTTCCTTGTCGTCGGTTGCTTTCATCGATTCGATGAAGCGAAGGAAATCGTCAACCAACGGAAAGCGCGCCGCGCCAACCAGAATGGAATCAACGTTCAGTTTGCGATCATTGTCAGGTTCGTCGTCATCGTCTTCTTCGGTTTTTTCTAGCCATTCCCGATAAGGGATGACTGAAAGGATGTGGGTGACCAGTTCACCAGTCGA